>CAZCCG010000002.1:49156-75735 GCA_964497535.1 uncultured Gammaproteobacteria bacterium | reverse complement strand
AAACTAGTATATGGAGAATTGAGGAAGATGTAAAGAGGAAAAAGATTTATAAAAAAGCCCCCGGAACCGTGGCTCCGGGGGCGGACGATAGTGACGGTTTTATTCGCGCGCGTTCAGCGCCGCTTTCACCGCCGACAGTATAGCTTTTGCCTTTTGAGCATCGCCTTGGTGAGGAGGCGGAGTCTGGATAGGTGGGTCGCCAAACCGACCCCAGTGAATCGGCTGGCCGTCCACAAACTGAACATTTAGTCCTCCCCCTCCAATGCTTGGAATAAGCATATCGATGACTTCATAGATATGTTCTACTCCTTCTTCTTTCCAGTAGATGATAGAGATCTGGTTGTTTTGGACGCGCAGACTCGTAGATGGATATCCGGCAAAGGTTGCTGGAGTATAGTCGGGATCCCACATCAGTGGTCCCGTGCGAGCTGCAAGTACTGCTGTCTCGAAGCTGAGCTTGCGTCGAGGTCGCAAAGACCACGCAGCCAGGATAATGACTCCAACCACTATTGCTACGGTTGGCCAATCCACAGAAAGCCTCCTGACGAATATTCCTGCGTGATGCTACACGTAGGTTCTTGGGGAGTATACACAAGCAGGATATAGAAGTCAAAATCTAACCTTGGACTTGGGTGTGGCGGCGATGTTTCATTTTGTTGGCAACCCGTAGTTGCAAGATTGCTTTTTGAAGTTCCCCTTCTGCTACGCGGAAATCATGTTCTGTACCTCTTTCCTGAATCATGCGTTCTGCTCTTTTTTTGGCTTCTTCTGCCTCTGCAACCGATACATCTTCTCCTTTTATTGCATAATCTGACAAAATTGATACGGTATTGTTGGCAATTTCTAAGAAACCGCCGGTTATGGCCATTTCGGTTGTTTGATTTCCTTTTTTGACTACCATAATGCCTGCTGCAATTTGGGATAGCATGGAAACATGGTTGGGAAGCACAGTAATTTCACCGGTAACAGTAGGAATAGTTACCTGGTCGACGTCTTCTTTATAGACGATTTTGATAGGGGTAATGATTTCAAGATGAAGAGCCATATAAAGTTAAAAATGCAAAGCGAAAAGTTTAAAGCTATGGTATATCTATAGATAAGATACCTTATTTTTAATTTTTCACTTTACGCTTTTAGTTTTTTTGTATGCTTCCAGCACTTCTTCGATGCCACCTTTGTATAAGAACATTTGTTCAGGTACTTGGTCCAACTTTCCGTCCAGGATTTGCTTGAAGCCTTCAACCGTATCCTTAATTTTCACATATTTTCCTGGAGCCCCGGTAAAGATTTCGGCAACGAAGAATGGTTGGGATAAAAATCTCTGTATTTTTCGGGCACGCGTAACAGTGAGTTTGTCCTCATCTGACAATTCATCCATACCCAAAATTGCAATAATATCCTGCAGCTCTTTGTATCTTTGGAGAACTTTCTGGATACCACGGGCAACATCATAATGTTCTTGTCCTACAATATCAGCATTTAAGATACGAGAACTTGAAGACAATGGATCAACAGCAGGATAAATACCTTGTTCAGCAATAGAACGCTCCAAAACAATCGTTGAGTCCATATGTGCAAAGGTTGTGACAGGGGATGGATCTGTATAATCATCAGCTGGTACATACACTGCTTGTACCGATGTAATAGAACCGTTTTTGGTAGAAGTGATCCGTTCCTGCAGGCTTCCCATCTCAGTTGCTAGAGTTGGTTGGTATCCGACAGCCGATGGCATGCGTCCCAAGAGTGCCGATACTTCTGTTCCAGCTTGAGTGAATCGGAATACATTATCGATAAATAACAACACATCTTCATGTTTGACGTCGCGGAAATATTCAGCCATCGTAAGTGCGGTAAGTCCTACGCGGAAACGATTTGCCGGTGGTTCATTCATTTGTCCAAAAACCATGACTGTTTTGTCCAGAACTTTTGCCTCTTCCATTTCCATCCATAAATCTGTTCCCTCACGAGTTCTTTCTCCTACACCCGCAAAGACTGAATGACCATGATGTTCCATGGCAATATTGCGGATTAGCTCTTTTACGATAACAGTTTTACCCACTCCGGCTCCTCCAAACAATGCAATTTTTCCTCCGCGGGTAAAGGGAGCAATAAGATCAATAACTTTGATACCAGTTTCAAGAATTTGAGGTTTTGTTTCCTGGTCTACCAATGGGGGAGCTTTTTTATGGATTGGCTCTCGGCTCACTTTGGCCTCAATAGCCTTGCCATTGTCAATTGTTTGTCCTAAGACATTGAAAATTCTTCCCAATGTTTTTTCTCCGACCGGTACCTGGATTGGTTTGCCTGTTTTTTCAACTTCCATCCCGCGAGACAATCCATCTGTTGTACCCAAAGCCAGGGCACGGACTTCCTGATCTCCGATAAGAAGCTCAACTTCCAAAATAAGTTCTTCCTGATCCTTGCGGGGAATTCGTAGAGCCTCATATACTTTTGGAACTTCTCCTTCAAATCGTACGTCAATAACAGGACCGGCAATGCCGATTATAATTCCTTTGTTAGTTGCTTTATTTAGTTGTTTTGGTTCTGTTTTTTTAGTTGCCATAGTTTTCAATATGAAATATTAAATATGAAATAGCAAATATATGAAAATATTTAATCTTTACTATTTGATATTTACTATTGACTCATAGCGTTTGCTGCGCTTGAAATATCCAATAATTCGTTTGTGATTCTCTGTTGTCTGGCTTTATTATATTCGAGCGTCAAGTCGGCAATCATGTCTTTTGCGTTATTGGTAGCGTTTTGCATGGAAAGCATCCGTGCCGCTTGTTCTGAAACAAAGCTTTCCAACAGGTGTTGGTATAATACCATTTCTACATAATGCTTGAGAAGAGGGGAGAGCAAATCCTTTAAGTCCGGTTCATATAATTCAAACACTTGACCTTCCCCTTTTTCTTCCGATTCGACAACTACCGGCAAGAGTGGTGTTACCATCGGCCGTTGAGTAAATAATGACTCAAACGTAGTTGTTAAAATTTCAACCGAATTTACTTTGCCTGATAAATATAACTCTTCAATAATTTTTAGAAGCGGGAAAACGACATCAAATTCAGGTAATGATGTTCCAAAGGGAAATGAAGCGACCAAATCATTGTCCAATTTAACGACATAATGCTCTATTTTTTTGCCTACTGTTAAATACATATAATTTCCTTCTTCTTTTTTTTGGAAGAAGGTTTTTAAAAGATTGGTGATGAGTCCTCCGCATAAGCCTTTGTCAGGAGAAAAAACTACCAGTAATTTCTTTTTGCTATCACTAGGAGAAACCAAGTATGGATGCGTGGTCTCTTGCTGTACATCTCCTAATTTTTTACTCAGTGCCACCAATTTATTAACATACGGACGTGAAGAGAGGGTTGCTTCCTGAGCACGCTTCAATTTTGATGCGGCAATCATTTGCATGGCTCTCGTAGTTTTTGAGACATTCTGAGCAGTCTTAATTCTTTGTTTTAATGATAGTAGTGTCGCCATAATTTAAGTCAAAAGTTAAAGGTTAAAAGTCAAAATTTCAAGTAAAAATTCAAAAGTTTAGGATGTAACCTAGTCAACGATTTATATTACTTTTTACTTTTGGATTGTACTTTTACCTTTTGCATTTTGATTTTTGACTTTATGTTGAGAATCCTTTCTTAAATTCCTCTACTGCTTTTTTCATTTCCCCCGTTACATCATCTTTTAATTTGTCTCCTGCTGCTATTTGCTCAAGCAATTTTTTGTATTTGGTTTGGAGGAATTGGTGGAGTTGAGTTTCAAACTTCTGAATTTGGTTCACCGGTATATCATCCATATGACCATTGGTTACAGCCCAAATACTAAATACCTCAAGAGGTTCAGGTAATGGGTGATATTGCGGCTGGACCAGAATTTGAGTAACCCGTTTGCCCCGCTCCAATTGCGCGACTGTTTCTTTATCCAAATCACTGCCGAATTGTGCAAAAGCTGCCAATGAATTATATTGGGCAATCTCAAGTCTTAGTTGACCTGAAACAGATTTCATTGCACCTGTTTGTGCAGCTCCACCGACACGGGATACTGAGCCACCTGCATCAATTGCGGGTCGGATCCCATTGTTAAATAAATCTGCTTCCACAAAGATTTGTCCATCAGTAATAGAAATGACATTGGTTGGAATATATGCAGATTTATCTCCGGCTTGAGTTTCAATGATTGGAAGGGCTGTAATTGATCCCCCTCCCAGTTTTTTGTTGAGCTTTACCGCTCGTTCCAGAAGGCGTGAATGAAGGTAAAAGATATCTCCCGGATATGCTTCCCGTCCTGCAGGTCGTCGTAATACCAGTGAGAGTTGACGATATGCCCATGCTTGCTTGGTTAAGTCGTCAAATACTACTAATACATCTTCTCCTTTTTCCATAAAATACTCGGCTATTGATACACCAGCATAAGGAGCCAGATATTGTAAGCTTGCCGGATCAGATGCTGATGCGGCGACAACAATTGAATACTCCATAGATCCTTCTGATTTGAGTCTGTCGACAACCTGGGCAATCGTTGATTGCTTTTGCCCAATTGCCACATATACACAAATGACTCGTTTGCGTCCTTTTACCTGATTTTTTTGGTTGAGGATCGTATCCAATGCAATAGAAGTTTTACCCAAGCCCCGGTCACCAATAATAAGTTCTCGTTGGCCTCGCCCAATTGGAATCATAGAATCAATTGCTTTGATACCGGTTTTCATCGGGGTATCAACTGGTTCGCGATCTACAACACCGGCTGCAATTCTCTCCAGAGGCATTTGTTTTTTGGCTTTAATGGGGTTTTTTCCATCCAGAGGTGCGCCAAGCGGATTGACTACCCGACCCAATAAATCATCTGATGCGCCGATTGAAAGCAGTTTTCCTGTTCTTTTTGCACTATCTCCTTGCCGCAGGTTATCTCCGCCTCGCAGCATGACAATTGATACCGTATCTTCACTCAGACCCAAAACGACTCCCAAGGATCCATCCGCAAATTCTATCTCTTCTCCCATTTCTGCATGGGAAAGTCCAGATGCGATTACGACTATATCGCTGATTTCTTCAACAGTGCCGACATTTTGGGTCTTGGGGTCATTGCCAAATGTCATTAGTTTTTTTTCCAGATCTTTTATAATTTTATCGTTATCAATCATAGGTTTCTATAATTATATTTGTTCTGCAATATAGTTTTGTAAGTTCTCAAATTCATTTTTGAGATTAAAGTTATATATAACATCATTATTTATAATCTTCAAGCCTGCCAGTAATTCTTTATTGGTATGAAACTCTGTTGTTTTATCAGGAAAAAGGCGAATTAATTGTTCTTTCTCCTTTGGGGAGAGATCAAGGGCACTTTCAAAAATAACTGTTCTTTTTTTCTCTGTTAATGAAAGTGCGTCAAGATATTGTTTTAAATCAGATCTTTTTAACTGGTTAGCAATTTGTTCAACCGTTTTTGCATCCAGGACTGTCCCAGTATAACTTTTTTCAATAAGAGCCTTTAAAATCTTCTTTTTCATAGATTAGTTTGTGATTCTTTGTTGAGATCCTTCGCCACTACATCCGTGGTTCAGGATGAGGCTAAGCCTCAATTTGGTTTTTTTTCGAGTTGCTTGATTGCTTTTACCATAATCTCTTGCTGTGTTTCTTCATTGACCAGTTGTGATAATGATTTCTCCAAAAGCTGTATGGCAATAGCAGTAACTTTTTTAGTAATGCGTGCTTCAGCGTCTGCTGACTCCTGAGAAATTTGTTGTTTGGCTTGTTTGAGTATTTGTTCGGCTTGTTTCTTTGATGAATCTTGCGAAGCTTTTGTCATGGAGTCTAATTGCTTTTTTGTATCTGCCAATAATTTATTTGCTTCTTTTTGCGCATTTTTAAGAATCTCTTTTTCTTTTTCTGAAGTCTCTTCCAGCAGTTTTCGTGCCTGGTCGGCATCTTTTAATCCTCTTTCTATTTTTTCTTCTCGAGTTTTCAACAATGTAAGGACCGGTTTATAAAGAATTTTCTTCAGGATAAAAAGAATAATAAGAAAATTAACAATTTGGGCAAGCAGCAATATGGGTTCAATACCAAAACTTTTCAAAATCTCCATAATATGTTGTAAATGACAATCGTCATTCTGAGCAAAGCGAAGAACCTAATTCCCAGATCCTTCACTTCGGTCAGGATGATCTTGTAAAGCAAGATCATTTAATAAAGAAAGCGATAAGAGCATAAATAGCAATAGCTTCAGCAAATGCCATACCCAGTAACATTGCTGGGAGAATTCTTCCTGAGGCATCTGGATTTCTTCCAATGGCTTCCATAGCTTTTGCACCAATAAGTCCGACTGCCAATGCGGGCAAAGCTCCTCCTAATGCGACGATAAGTCCGCCTGTAAGTGTAAATGTCATAAATTTTTAAATCTTCACCACCTTTCTTCCTAATTATATCAAATAGTTTTTAATTGTACTAGTGTTGTATTTCGTAAATTTGCCTCAATTTCCTCTATTTTTACAACTTCAATTTTAGTTTTTTTAATAGATTTATCTACAACCATTTCAAAATACAATACTAGAGTTATTGGTCAACTTTTGATATTCCATGTACTGTTGCTTCATCGGGTAATCCTTCTACCTGATGGTTGTTCTGGCTATGCGATGTCATGAGTACACTCATAAATACCATAGTAAGCATTGAGAATACAAGTGCTTGTACCAATCCTACTATGACTTCAAGCAACATAAACGGTACAGGAAATCCAAAAGCAAAAAGATTAGAAACAGTTGATAAAACAACTTCTCCCGCGAAAATATTTCCAAAAAGCCGGAAAGAAAGCGATATTACTTTTGTAATCTCAGATATAATTTCTAAGATTCCGACAAATAAAAGAATCGGATTCAGAGAAAAATAACGGCTCAGGTACTCTTTCCACCCGATTGTTTTGACACTGAGCATATGTGTTGCAACCAGGGAGATAAGCGCAAGACCAAAGGTGGCATTCAAGTCGCTCGTTACATTTCTGATCAATGGGATAAACTCTGTGCCTTTCTCTCCATGCTCAGTAAAACCAATTGTTCCAAAACCAGGGAAGAGACCCAGCCAGTTGGCAAAAAGAATAAAAAGAAAAAAACTCATAAAGTAAGGAAATATTTTTGAAGCATTGGAGCCTGAAATTGATTCTGTCAGGTCATAAAATGTTTGAATTACATATTCGGTAAGATTCTGGAACATGCCGGGGACGGTTTTGAGATGTTTGTTGATATATACTGCCGCGCCAAGCAATAGTCCATCTACCATGAGGGTATTGAGAACGGTATTGGTGATGGGAAATGATCCGATGGTGGTAAGGGTTTCAGGTGCAAGTGCTGCCATGGATGTATTTTAAAGGCAAGCTAATGAGAAGTCAATAATAATGTGAGCGTTTAGTTAGCACTTAACACTTAACAATTAACAATTAGCAATTAACAGTTGGGAATTAGGAAATATGAATTGTGAGTTATGGTATTGGCTTAATTGATGATCAGCTGTAGACAGATTAAAGACGGCTCCTTTTGATATTAGGTGCGGATGGCGAATTGGGAGGCGGTATAGACTTTTTCTACCAGAATTGTCGGCTTGTCGCTTTTTGAGGTATCAAGTTTGCCGGATACTATAATTACGGCATCTTCATGGAGATAAGACTTATATTGCTCATATGTTTTTGGGAAAACAACGCATTCAATATTAATTCCTTTTTCATCTCCCAGAATAAGAAATGCCATTTCAGCCCCGGATTTCTTGGTATAAATTTTTCTGGTTGATTCAATAATCCCTCCCACCCGAACAACGGTGCCTTCCCGTTCATCTTCCAGGAATTCAAATTCATGGGTTATGGCTGTCTTGATTCCCTGCATCTCACCCATCATAGGATGTGAGGTGAGATAAAATCCCAAAAATTCTTTTTCAAATAATAATTTTTCTTTTTCAGTAAAATCCTCAACATCCGGTGCCCCAGTTGTAGTTGGTTGATCATCTTCGTCATCTCCGAAGAGTGAAAATTGTCCTTCATCTGCTTCTCTTTTCTTTTTTGCCGCTTTTCCTGTAATTTGGGGGAGAATAATAAGAAGCGTTGCCCGTTGGCCAAAAGAGTCCATTGCCCCGGCTTTGATGAGGCTCTCAAGAGTTTTCTTATTTACCTTTTGCAGATCAACCCGGCTGCAAAAATCTTCAAAGCTGGTAAAAGGTCCCTTTGCACGGGCTGCTAGAATAGAATCTATTGCAGCAGCTCCCACATTTTTGATAGCGGAGAGTCCAAACCGGATCTTTTTATGGTCTTCAATTTCAAAATCACTGTCTGATTTGTTGATATCAGGAGCAAGTATTGGGATTCTCAGCCGTTTACATTCTGCGACTGCCTGGGCAATCTTTTCATTTTTTGCCGGACCCGTTGTTCCTCTTGACTCAGCAGTCAAAACAGCGGTCATAAACTCTACCGGATAGTGTGCTTTTAAATACGCAGTTCTAAATGCAATTGTTGCGTAACAGGCAGCATGAGCTTTGTTAAATCCATATCCTGCAAAAGGCGCAATCAATTCAAACATTTCCTCGGCCTTTTTGAGTGTCAAACCGTTTTTGACAGCCCCTGATGTAAATGTTTCATGCTGCTTTTTCATTTCAGCCGGAATTTTTTTGCCCATGGCTTTGCGGAATTTATCAGCGGCCAACCAGTCATATCCGGCAATCGCAATAGTGGTTAACAATACGTCGTCCTGGAATGTCAAAATGCCATAGGATTCTTTGAGAATCTCTTTTAATCGTGGATCAGGATACTGAATAAGCGCGGGGTTATGTTTGCGTGCGATAAACTCGGGGATATTTTGCATGGGTCCGGGCCGGTACAGTGCAACCATTGCCATAAGGTCAAAAATAGAGTTCGGTTTGAGTTCCTTAATATAGCGCCGCATACCGGAGGATTCCAGCTGAAAAATACCGGTTGTTTCTGCACTGCCCAGAAGAGCGTACGTCTTTTTATCGTCAAGCGGCAGCTTGGATATATCAATAGTTGCTCCCTGATTATCTTTCATAAATCTGAGAGTTTCTTCGATGATAGTAAGATTACGAAGGCCCAAAAAATCCATTTTCAAAAGGCCTACTCCATCTTCGCCAATGGTATACATATCATACTGCGTGATTACTTTGTCTCCGTTGGTTTCTTTCTGAAGAGGAGCGTATTCTGTTAAGGGTTTATCGGCTATAACAACACCTGCCGCGTGCACCGATGCATGTCTTGCTACCCCTTCTAATTTTTGAGCCACTTCCAAAAGTCTCTTTGTTTCATCCTCAGTTTTATACGCAACCATCAGTTCCGGGCTTTGCTTAAGGGCCTGTTCTATAGTCATCGCGTGGCCCTGCCAGCCGGGCGGAATCATTTTTGAGATTCGGTCGGGAGCAGAGTAGGGCATACCAAGGGCTCGTCCGCCATCTCGTACCGCTCCTCGTGCCTCCATCGTTCCAAATGTAATAATCTGTGCAACTTTATCCGCTCCGTATTTCTGGGTTACATATTCAATTACCTCATCCCGTCTAATATCGGCGAAATCCAAATCAATATCAGGTGCTGAAGGCCGATATGGGTTAAGGAAGCGTTCAAAGGGAAGCTTGAAAAAGAATGGCTCTATATCGGTAATATTGAGGACATATGAAACTACTGATCCGGCTGCTGATCCACGGCCGGGACCAACTGATATCCCTCTCATTTTGGCCCAGTTTACAAAATCTTGTACCACAAGAAAATACGTTTCATATCCCTTTTTCAGAATGATTGAAAGCTCATATTCTATTCTGTCCCGAAGTTCTTGAGTAACTGTTCCATATCGCTCAACCATGCCCTTTTCAACCAGTTCCCTCAGGTAATCTTTGGGGGATTTACCATTTGGGACATCAAAGACAGGCATAATCCACTCACCCAGTGTTATTTCAATATCACACTGATCTGCTATTTTTACACTATTTTCAATTGCCTGGGGAATATCGGCAAAAGTTTGGGTCATTTCATCTGCTGATTTAATATAAAAATCAGGAGAGTCAAGCATTGAAAGTTTTCGGTTTTCCTGCAGAATTGTTGTTTGGGTCTGAATACAGAGGAGGATTTCCTGGGCTTCAGCATCTTCTTTAAGAGTGTAGTGATTGTCATTGGTTGCGACAAGAGGAATACCATAATCACGGGAGAGTTTTATCAGTTTTTTATTCAATTGTTCCTGCTTGGGGATTTTTGGATGCCGTTGCAGCTCAAGATAAAAATTGCCCTGGCCAAATATAGTATTTAGTTTTTGCATACGTTCTATTGCAACATTTTCCTGGTCGTTCAGCAGGGGATCTGAGACATATCCATTGAGACAGGCTGAGAGACAAATGAGGCCTTCATGATATTTCTCAAGAAGATTTAAATCTGTGCGAGGTTTGTAATAAAAACCTTCCAGATGGGATATGGAAACTATTTTCATAAGGTTTTTATACCCGGTTTCATTTTTAGCCAGAAGAATAAGATGGTTGTAATCATTGTCAACACCGGCCTCTTTATCATTCAGAGTACGCTTCGCTACATAAATTTCGCAGCCAATGATTGGTTTGATTCCTGCTGCTTTACATGCTTTATAAAACTTAATAACTCCATACATACTTCCATGATCAGTGATAGCAATAGCTTTAAATCCCTGTTGCTTAGCGTAATCAACCATGTTTTGTACTTTGGATAATCCGTCCAGGAGTGAATATTCGCTATGATTATGAAGATGAACAAAATCTGCCATAGAAGTACTTCTATTATAGCAGGAAGAGAGAGGATTTAGGCAGCCTTTTTTGTTCTGTAGTAATCCCTGCCATATTATTTGATTGTAGCAATTATTTTGTCTTTTATTATCTGAGTGTCCAGTTTGCGTTTGGCTTCTTTCATCACTTGTCCCAGTAAAAACATAAGTGCTTGCTCTTTGCCGTTTTTAAAATCCTCGATAGCTTTGGGATGTGCCGCAAGGATTGTGGCGATAATGGTATCAAGTTCTCCTTCGTCAACCGGTTCCAGCTTTGTTTCTTGGGTAATAAGTTCAATGAGTCCCGCAGGCATCACAACGGAAGTATCAATTTTACGATTAATAATGGCATTGGCGATTTGTTTTGGGGAAATTGAATACTTTTGACCTATTTGTACCGCTTTTTCAAAATACTGCGCTCCCTCTCGTTCCCGGGTTAGGATCTCACTGTCATAGGGGGATAACCCATAGTCTTGCATAAACCGGGTGTATTTCTCCGCCCGGGACTCTGGCAACTGTTTTTTTATACTGCTAATCTGATCTTTTTTCCATCGGATCGGAGGAATATCAGGTTCTGGAAAATACCGGTAATCATTAGCTTCTTCTTTGAGGCGTTGTGATACAGTTGCGTTCTTTTTCTCATACCATCCTCGAGTCTCCTGAGCCGGACGCTGCCCTTCATCTAATAGCTTGGATTGACGGTCTATCTCATAGGTAATAGCCTTTTCTACAAACCGGAATGAATTAATATTCTTAACTTCTACTTTATAACTAGGTAAGTCCTTTTCTTCTATTGGTTTTTGAGGGTTTTGGATCTCACGAGTCGGCCGTAATGAAATGTTGGGTTCTAGTCTCATATTACCCTTTTCCATGTCTGCGTTTGATACATTTAAGTAACGAACAATGTATTGGAGTTCTTGGAGATACTCTTTAACTTCGGTTGCGGAAGTAAAATCAGGCTCGGTTACGATCTCAACCAATGGTACGCCGGAGCGATTAAAATCGACCAGACTTACTTTTTTTCCGTCTACTGTTGAGTGAGTTAATTTCCCCGTATCTTCTTCCATATGGACTCTTCTTATTCTGATCCTTTTGCCACTGCGTAAATCCAAATACCCATTGATACAAAACGGTTCATCAAATTGTGATATTTGATATCCTTTTGCCAGATCCGGATAGAAGTAATTCTTGCGGTCAAACTTTGCAAAGCTTGGGATTTCACAGTGAAGTGCCATACCGATCATGACACACCAATCAATAGCTTTTTTATTGGGTACCGGTAATGCTCCGGGAAGGCCAAGACATACAGGACAGGTATGAGTATTGGGTTCCTGTCCAAAATAGTCGGCAGAACAACAGCAGAACATCTTGGAATCAGTTCTTAGCTCCACATGTACTTCAAGTCCTATAACAGGCTGATAGTTTTTATCCATATTTAATAATTTTAAATTTGAAATTAGAAATTCTCATTGAAATCTAAATGTTTTAAAACTTAAAATTGAAAATTCATCTTACGTTAGATTAATTCTTACCTTGTGCCAGGGTGTTATCTGTTCATATTGGTGTGCTATGGTTAACAATAATTCTTCACAGAGCTGGGGGCCTATGATTTGCATACCGATAGGCAAGTGGTTTTTGGTAAATCCACAGGGGACATTTACGCCCGGTAATCCAGCAATGGAGGATGGTTCTACCAAAACATCGGCTATTTCCCCAAACATCGCACTATTTTTGCTGGACCCGATTGGTAAGGCAGGAGTTGGGCTGGTTGGAGCAATAATAGCATCAACTTCGTGGAACGCTTTCGCGAAATCTTCAATAATTAGCGTCCGTACCTGTTGGGCCTTTTTGTAATATTTATCATAATAACCAGCTGAGAGTGTATAAGTACCTAGCATGATACGGCGTTTGGCTTCTTCTCCAAAATCCTGTCTCCCGCCACCATAGCGAATACCATCATAGCGTGCTAAATTGGATGAAACTTCGGAACGTTGGAGAATTGTATATACCGCAATGGCATATTGGGGATCAAACATTTTGATTTTTTTTATTTTTACTCCCAGCGTTTCAAAAGGTTTCAGCGTTTCCCAAAACGCAGCCTTTACTTGCTCATCGACTCCTGCCAAATAATCATCTGAAATACCCAATGTTAACCCTTGTATCGGTTTTGTTATATTTTTGAGATAATTCGGTACCGATGTGGAGGATGTTGTTGCATCTTTCGGGTCATGTCCCGCAATAACCTGCAATATTCTTGCGCTATCTTCAGCCGTTTTGGTCATTGGTCCCGGTGAGTCAAGAGAAGATGCCATAGCAATAACCCCATACCGGCTTACTCTGCCATAGGTCGGTTTGAATCCCACAATCCCACACCAGCTTGCCGGTTGTCTGATTGATCCTGCAGTTTCTGAGCCAATTCCTCCAATTACTTCCTGCGCTGCTACGGCAGCGGCTGTCCCTCCGGAAGAACCTCCTGGTAAATAGCCCAGGTTCCAGGGATTTTTGGTTGGTCCAAAATCTGAAGTTTCTGTGGATGATCCATGTGCCCATGCGTCCATGTTGAGTTTTCCTACCATTACACTACCGGCATCTTTGAGCCGTTGTACAACTGTTGCATTATAAGGCGGAACAAAAGATTGCAGTACTTTGCTTGAAGCAGTGGTTTTGGTACCGTCAGTACAAAAATTGTCTTTGATACCCAATGGGATTCCCAGGAGTGGTAAATCTGCTCCCTGCGCGCGTAACTTGTCAGCATGTGCTGCCTGTTGGAGCGCCTTGTCCTCTGTTACCGTTACAAAGGCGTTGAGTGCCTCATCAAACAGCCGTATCCGGGTAAGCAGCGCCTTGGTAATATCAACAGAAGAGAATTTCTTCTGTCTCATACCTTCTAGAGCTTGTGTGATTGTTAATTCATATAATTCCATAGGTTATTCTTCCGAAAAAAATACTCCTTTCTGATAGTTCTCAAACGCCCGTTTTACATAATCGATTATAGTATCAGGAAGAGCATGGATATCAAACCAACGGATATCCGAACAGTTCCATGGTTCCAGATTCCTGGGTTCACCCCTCCATTTGTCTGCAACCAGGTAAAAATCTATATAAGGATTAGTAGGTGACAGGCGATGCATAATATGGACTACTTTTAAATCAGAGACAGCTATATCGACTCCAATCTCTTCTTTTGCTTCACGGATAGTAGCGTCATATATCTTTTCATTTTCTTCTATATGACCTGCAGGCAATCCATATTCCTCATCTCTCCAGCCTGTATTGTGTCGTCTTGCCAGTAAAATCTTATCTCCATCAATTAAAAATAAATAAACCGCGCAATACTCCCGAAAATGGTCATTATTATTCATCACTCTGTCCCAAAATAGCACCTACTTTGAATAATCCATTGTATTGGGACTGTGTATTTTGCAAGGCTTGCTCTTGGGATAGTGAGGGACAGGTGCTGTCATTACGGGTAATATTCTCAAGTCCCGTGACTTGATTGGTAGGTTTTACATTCACTGTATCAATTGTGTTGAGTCTCTCTATATAGCTAAGAGTTTCTTCCAACTGTTTTTCAAGTACATTTTTTTCGTTTTGCCCAAGCGGAATATTGGCTAACGTAGCTACCTCATCAATTTTGATTTTCATGAATCCATTATAGGTTGAATCAGAAGAATCCGCAATGAAGGAGAAATATCAGATCTTTAGTATTTGTTTTGCTTTTTCTAAATCTTTTTTATGGACTAACAGGGAGATTTCAAATGGATTTTGTGCTTCAAAGGAGTAGCTAAACATATCATTTTTTTTCGGGTCAGGGATATGTGATTCTATACCATAGGCAATAAGCCTCGTCTTGGCAAGTTGAGCTTCTAATTTTATTGCGTACTTTTTTATACAAACGTAGTCTTGCATAGCGGTTGGTATGAATTATATCAAACAGCGATTTTCATTCGATTCAAAATAGCCTTATGGGCATCCCATTCCAATTGATCATCAAGCTGGGGTAGTTCAACCGGCTGTTTGTATTTCTTCTCCAGGGCAAGCTGTAACAGAAAATCTGCAAAATGGGGATTTTTCGGCAAAACGGGGCCATGAAGATAGGTACCAAAGCTATTTTTATACCAAGCTCCTTCAGTTTTGTCTGTCCCATTGTTGCCGTATCCCGCAAGAACAGTACCAAACGGTTGTACTGATTGCCCAAGAAATGTCCGTCCTCCATGGTTCTCAAAACCTACCAAGGTGTTGTATTTTGAATCTGGTATTTGGTATTTGGTGACAATATTGCCAATTAGCCTTGGGTATTGTTCTCCAGGGTTTTCCGTATATAAATCTAAAATTCCCAGACCCGGAATCTGCGTCCCATCTGCTTCTTTGTAATAGTTCCCTAAAAATTGATATGCGCCGCAGATAAAAAGTCCCGGCGTATCAGATTCAATCATTTCTGCCAGTTGCTGTACTTTTTCTTTCGTAAAATCCTGGGTTACAATAGATTGCTGGCGATCTTGAGCTCCCCCCATGAAGAGAAGATTACATTTCTTCAAGTCTTCACTGGTAAATCCAATGTCCAGAGGTTTTACTTCAACAGGAATTTGCCGCCACGCAAGCCTTTTTTGCAGCACCATAATATTTCCCCTGTCTCCATAGGTACTCATCAGCCGTGGATAGAGCCAACCAATTACAAAATTTTTACTCATAATATTTTCTTTCCCGTTAATATTTTTCTGACTTCAAGCATTGCAGAATACGTCGGAAGAATATACAGTGTTTCTCCATCGGGTAATTTCTCAACCAATTCCGGCAATATTTTTTCTAAAATTGGATAGGTATCCACATGTTTTATGGCCGGATGTGCATATTTCAGCCGAACAGACATATCAAATGCCCGATCCCCGGAAGCAAAGACTTCAACAGTATCGTTGATATAGCGTTCAATATCTGTATCCCAAATCCAGGAAACATCCCGTCCATCCGGCACCCGATCATTGAGTACAAAAAGTATCTTTTTGGCTCCCAGCTCTCTAGCCGTCCGGATTGACTGGTTAAAGCTTGTAGGATTTTTTGATAAAAATAATTGTACGTTTTTTTTGCCTATCTTTATGATCTCTTGTCGTCCAAAAGCAGGAGAAAAATGTTGTAGTGTTTCTTTAATTATTTTTTCATTGATGCCTAGTTGTTGTGCCGTGAGTATAGCCGCTAATGTATTATAGCGATTATAAATTCCGGAAAGCGGGTAATAGGTGCTACTGGAAAGAGTGAGTACGGGTCGTTTGTTACCGCAGTTGTGGCATTCCCAATTTCCCAGATGTGAGAAAAATACAGCGTGATAGGTGAGTTTGGTTGAACAACGAGGACAGTAGAGGGAATCTGATGCATGTTCCGGTTCATGATTTCCCAACAAAATATTATTTAACCCAAAATACAGAGTTTTCGTCTGTAAATTATTTCCCAGATATGCGACCTGAGGATCATCGGCATTGAAAATAAGGGTTGTGGTATGATCCAGCTTTTCAAATGATTTTCGCCATTTACTGGCGATAGTATCTATTTCTCCATAGCGATCAAGCTGATCTCTAAATAAGTTGAGTGCGATAATGTAGTCCGCATGAAGCTGTTTGAGTACGAGCGGTAGAACATTCTCATCTATTTCAAAGATTGCAAAATCGGCGTTGAGTCTGCCCATAAGCGTTGTATTCAAAAGCAGGGTTGACGCAATGCCGTTGAGTAAGTTCGCTCCTGAATTGTTTTGTATTACTTTTTTCTCCGAAGCTGTGAGAATAGAACAAAGCATGGTTGAAGTAGTTGTTTTGCCATTCGTACCAACTACCAGGATAACTTTTGTATGGGAATTTTTTAAAAGGTCTTTGATAAAGTTCTTATTAGAACTTAGGGCTATATGTCCTGGCCAAGTTGATCCATTGCCCAGGTTGAATTGTTGACTCACGAAAGTAACAACTTTACCAAAAGAAGTAAGAAGTAGATTGAGCATGGCTGTATTATAGCTCAATTATAGGGTTCTGTCATGAATAAATATTGACTTTTGAGCCTATATTGTTTACACTAGCAGACTATCACCATGTACAAAGTGAAGTTAGTGGCTATTATTTTATTTATTGCAGTTCTCTTGGCTGTGGGTATGTATGCACGGCATATAAAGAATATGCATACAACAGCTGTTAAAAGCAGTACGTCTGTCATTGTCAAAAAACCTCTTCCAGCAAATCACAAGAAAAATCCTTCGAATAAAGCACTTGAAGTTGCCGCCTATTACTACGTGGCCTTACCTCAAGAAAAGCAAGATCAATTACAGCAAATACTCAATGCGACCGGTTCTGCTGAGTTAACAATTCAACAATTTGCTCTTCAACTGGATCATAATAAGACGAAGTTTCTCTACTTTCAGACATGGATGGATCAGGACAAGCTTGCCAAGCAGTATCGGGTTACCTATCCTAATACCGGTCCTCTGAAACTCCCTCCTCCGGTTCAACAACTCTAGAGTAATCATGAATCATGAGTTATGAATTAAGAATCATGGTTATTCCCATAATTCATAATTCTTTATTCTTAATTCAGTAGTTACATTGCCCGCAGTATCTTAATTCTTTCTTCAACCGGTGGGTGGGTATTAAAAAGTCCTGAGAACCAATTCTGTGCTTCCTTGCCGGTAAACGGGTTTACGATATACAGAGAAGAGGTTGCATTATTGGCAGTAGGAGAGGGACGTTTGTTTTGGGATATTTTTTCAAGTGCTGAGGCCAATCCCTGCGGATAGCGAGTAAGAAGTGCGCCTGAGGCATCTGCCAGAAATTCCCTCTTTCTGGAAACTGCCAATTGAATCAGCATGGCAATAAGGGGAGAAATAATTGCCAATACAACCCCTATAAGCATAAATACTGCGCCGCTGTTGCCTCGGCTGTCATTATCATCATTTCGAAACCAAAGGCTTCGCAGGAAAATATCAGCCAGGATTGAGACCATGCCAACCAATATAATAACAATTGACATAAGCCTGGTGTCATAATTTTTTACATGGGAAAGTTCATGCGCAATTACTCCTTCCAGTTCAACTTTATTCAGACGTTCCAAAAGGCCCTGATTAACACACACGACGGCATGTTGGGGGTCTCTCCCGGTAGCAAATGCGTTGGGAGTGGGGTCATCGGCGATATACACTTTGGGAACGGGAACTCCATCACCAATAGCTAAATTCTCAACAATTCTAAAAAGCTCTGGGCTATCTTTTTTCTTAATCTCATGGGCATTTGCCATGGTGAGGATCAGTTTGTCAGAGTAATAATAGCTTCCCAGACTCATAATCCCTGAGATAACCAGTGCAATACCTGCAAATGCCAAGCCAGATCCCTGGGCGCGGCCAAAAATATATACGAGTGTTGTTATAAAAATAACAAACAATATAATAATCAACCAGCTCTTTGCCTTGTTAGCTGTGATTTGAGAGTAGATGTTCATAGATGAAGAGTAACTTCAGTTATCAGTTTTCGGTCTTCTGTTTTCAGATCTAGGTTATCCTGTTGTCAGTATTTCAGTTTAAACTGATCAACAGATAACTGATGAACTCTTTTCAGACAACTGAAAACTGAGAACCGATAACTGAATTCTATAAGTACGTTTAAAACTTTACACTTACCGGTTTTTTATCTGCTTCTTCTGCTTCAAAAAATACTTCAGGCTTAAATCCAAACATATTCCCGATCATATTCCCGGGGAACATTGCCAGAGTTGTGTTGTAGTCTCGTACATTTGAGTTATAAAACTGTCTTGAATAGGCAATTTTGCTTTCTGTATCTGACAATTCCTGTTGAAGTTCCAAAAAATTCTCACTTGCCTTAAGCTGGGGATAATTTTCCGATACTGCAAAAAGGGATTTGAGTGCTCCTGTAAGCATATTGTCTGCTTGAGCTTTTTCCGGTGGATTTTCTGCTTTCATAAGCATAGAACGTGCTTTAGTAACATCTTCCAAGACCTCTTTTTCATGTTTGGTATAGCCTTTGACTGTCTCGACCAGGTTAGGAATTAGATCTATGCGCCGTTTTAACTGGACATCAATGCCGCTGAGTGCTTCTTTGATGCGTACTCGTCCGGTAGCAAGATTATTATAGGTAAACCAGATATACAGAGCTATAAGAACAATGATTCCAATGATGATATATTCTACTGACATAATGAGTATTCACCCCCTTAAAAATTTTTAATTTTAAGTTTTCAGTTTTAAATCAAACCAAAATATTTAAAATTAAAATTTCACTTCAAATTTTAAATTTCGAATTGAAAATTAACTCTTGATCCATTCTATGAATTTATTATACGGCAAGGTATTCAAAATGTCACTTTTTGTTGCCCAGCCGCGGCGTGCTTGCGCGACTCCATATTTCATCAGATCCATTTGCCAGAGTGCATGGCTGTCTGTATCGATTACCATTTTGACACCGTAGGTGACTGCCCGCCGGATGTTACTGTCACCCAGATCCAGTCGGGTAGGCCATGCGTTGATCTCCAGTGCCTTATTATGCTTTTTGCAGAATTCGAACAGTTTTTCGAAGTCCACTTCATATCCCGGACGTTCATTGATGAGCCTACCGGTAGGGTGAGAGAAGATCTTTGCTTTTGGATGAGCCAGACCGGCAAGTATTCGTTTGGTCATATCGGTTTTATTCATAGAGAAAGAGCTATGAATCGATACCAACACGGCATCGAAAAGACTGAGGCTTTTGTCATCAATTGCTAAATTGCCATTGGCCAAAATGTCCAATTCAAGTAAATTTAGTATTCGAATATTTTTATTGCTCCTTTTAAGTAGTTCTATTTTTTCTTTTCGTTTTTCCAGGATGGAATATATTTGGGAAGCTGTATGTTTGGAAACACTGGGATTGTGCTCGGAAAAACCAAGATAGTCATATTTTAATTCTACTGCACGTTTTAGCATGGTTTCCATGGTATCCTGTCCTAAATCATGACTGGGCTCAATTGGGTAATTTGAGTGTACATGTAAATCCCCTTTCATATCTGACAGCTCGACTATTTTTGGTAATGCATGTTTTGCAGCCAACTCTATTTCTCCCGTATCTTCTCTCATTTCGGGCGGAATCCACTCAAGTCCCAAGGCTTTATAAAACTTTTCTTCGGAATCAAATGCTTCAATTTTTTTCTCATTCCCTTTATGTTTGATGCCTCTTTCAGAGAGAGATAGGCCTTTTTTGAGCGCAAGCTCACGTAAATGCACATTGTGATTTTTGCTTCCGGTAAAATGCTGGAGCAGTGATCCAAAGCGGCTTGGTTCCAGAGCAATTAAGTCAATTTGGGTACCCCCTGTTGTGATAAGACTTGCAGAAACCGGACCCTTTTCAATAGTTCGTTCTTTTTGTGGATATTCCAAAAAATAATCAATCGCTTTCTCAGGATGAGAGGTTGAAACTCCAAAATCAATATCTCCGATGGTCTCTTTCATGCGCCGCAAACTTCCCAAGGGCTGTACATCAACTACATCTTTGGATTTTTTAAGATATTTAGTGATTGTTTCAGCAATTTCACCGGCATAAGGAAGCGCCATACGGGTCGTTTTGCCATAGCCTTTATGATATTCCTCAATTGCCCGAATCATATCTTTTTCGGATTTCTCACCAAAACCTTCCAATTTATTAATCTTTCCCTCTTGTGCCAGTTTGAATACCTGTCCGATGGGATCTTTGGCGGTGATGTTAAATTCCTTGGTCAATTTATAGGCTTTTTTTGGACCAAAGGTTGGGACACGCATGAGGGTAAATACGGCAGGAGGAATCTCTTTCATCACCGAATCAAAATGCTTGACTGTTCCTGTTTTGATTAGATCTTCCAAATGGCGTTGGATAGAAGGGCCAACACCGGGAAAACCGGCCAATTTATCTTCTTTGACCAGATCTTTCACTTCAGTGATGGAAGATTCTATTGAGTCGGCAGCCCGTTGGTAGGCAATGATTTGGAAGCGGTATTTTGATTCGTTCTGGATGGAATAAGCAGCGGCAACATTTCGGAGAAGCTTTGCAATCTCGACGTTGGTCATGAGCCGATCATAGCAAAGCGTTGAATGTAATGCAATATTTTGATATCATACAAGGGTACGGTTAACGTGGGGTCGTAGCTCAGTTGGTTAGAGCGCCTCCCTGTCACGGAGGAGGTCGCGGGTTCGAGCCCCGTCGATCCCGCCACATTCGACGAATGTAGTTACCTGCGTTTATCCGTATATTGTTACGGTTCCTGCTCATGATTTCTATTCCCAACTGTCCGAAAGTATGATATACTGCTCCATGCAAAAATAGAAAGGGTACTATGGCACGGAAAAAAGCAATAAAAACAGTAAAATCTTCGTTACAACGTAAAAATGAAATGCAGACAAAACAACCGGTAAAAGCTACCAAAGGCAAGACTGCAGTATCTTCTATGAAAAAATCATCAGCCAAAGTAGTAAGTATTCCCGTTGATAAAAATCCGAAACGACTTGAATCTATAAGCATTGGTCAAAGATTAAATTTGAGTGAATCATACATGAGCCTGGTATTAGGAGTAATTGTAGTATTGATTATTGGAATGCTGGGGATTGGATTTATCAAAGCAACCAAACGAGGAGCACTGATGTCTTTATTTGCGCCAAAATCAGTACAGAAATCAGTTTCTTCGACCAACACGCTTACTGACCAACCGGATCCCCATAAGCCAACTGAAAAACCAACTCCAGGATATAACTATATCGTCAAAGATGGAGAGTATTTATATGATATTGCTACCCGAGCATACGGCAATGGTGACCGTTTTACTGATATTGTCAAAGCCAATAATTTGCAGACACCTGATGATATTCCTCCCGGTACAACCCTCAAAATCCCCCGCTAAACCTATTTTATGGTTCGAACAACGTAAGAACTAAAATTTATTTACTTCAGCCTTGTTTTTTGATACACTAAGCCTGTTCGCGGAGTTAGTACACCGGTAGTATGCCACCTTCCTCCGCCAAAAGGTCGCTTTGCTCTCATTTTGGCGGACCCGCTTAAATGCGAAGCTTTTAGCGGGCAAGGAGAAGTAATAATATGTTTTTTACGTATGTATTGCACTGTATAGATAGCAAGCGAAATCGAACACATCTTTACGTTGGTTCTACAGATAATATTGAAAAAAGATTTACTGCTCACCAAGCGAAAAGTACACAAACAACAAAAAGTTTTGATAAACTTGAATTAATTTATTATGAAGCTTGTCTCAATAAAACAGATGCTATTCGCAGAGAGCACCAACTGAAGACAGGATTCGGTAGAGGGTATTTAAAAAGAAGATTGGAAGAATATTTACATCAAGTGCGGAGTTAGTACACCGGTAGTATGCCACCTTCCCAAGGTGGAGAAGCGAGTTCGATTCTCGTACTCCGCTCACATTAGTTGGTTCGACCTGTCCTTCCGAAGCTTTAGCCAAGAAGGATTCCCATCACCAGCTCAGAAAAGCAAGTCGATTATTGTGATATCATCAATAAATGGATTACAAGGGAGTAATTATTGAGGAGAGCCTGGGTGACAAGTCGGTTTTGAATAAGGTTAAAATTCTTGAAACTAAAGTGGAACCGATAACCCCAGAACATAAAACGCCGTGGCTCATGCAATGGATGCTTCATACCGTTGAGGTACCTCAGCAGGAAGCTGAATCTGTAGCTGGGGAAATGAGTAAATCCTTTGATCCCAAACATTCCAATTGGTACGCTGACTATAAAAATGATAGATACCACTTTATTATCTATGCCGGTAAGATTTTTAAAGTAGATTTACAAAATCCGGTACTCTATACGGACGCCAAAGAGTATGGAATCTCTGTTGGAATACCTGAATATCAGGTTAATTTCAAACCATAAGACATGATTAAATCCAAATAATTCAGGAAATAAAAGATTCTTAATATCCCAAAATCCTTATTGACTCTTCATGAAATTTTCTGTTATTATGAATCGTGCCCGACGAGAAACACAAAACAAAATTCATATTTGTTTCGGGGGGCGTAATCTCAGGAATTGGGAAAGGGATTACTGCAGCCTCTACTTCTTTTCTCCTCAAACAAGCAGGATATAATGTCGTCCCCATAAAATTTGAAAACTACCTCAATCTTGACGCAGGCACGATTAACCCTATCGAACACGGTGACCCATTCCTGTGTGAAGACGGTACAGAAGGGGATATGGATATTGGTACCTATGAGAAATTCCTCAGTGCCGATATGGGGCAGGATAATTTCGTTACCATGGGTAAAATCTATAAAACAGTAATAGATCGTGAACGCCGTTTTGAATACCATGGAGAAGATGTTGAAGCAATTCCCCATATTACCGATGAAATTACCAGCCGCATTACGACTACCGCAAAAAAACATAAAGCAGATATCATCATGATAGAACTGGGTGGTACAGCAGGGGAGTATCAAAATGTCTTTTATTACGAAGCATCCCGCATTATGACTCTGAAAAATCCGGGCGATGTAGTACACATTCATGTCAGTTATGTTCCCACACCGGGACATTTGGGAGAGCCCAAGACCAAACCAACCCAACTTTCAGTACGGACGCTCAATTCTATGGGTATTCAGCCTGATTTTATTATCGCTCGTTCGGAGAAATATCTCGACCAAAGAAGACGCGACCGGTTTGCACTCTTTTGTAACATGCATCCTGAGGACATTATCTCCAATCCTGATTTGCCCAGCGTCTATGAAATTCCCCTGGTATTACACCGGCAGGGACTTGTAAAAAGAATTTTACAAAAATTAGGGTTGCCGGTGCGTGAACCAGATCTCAAAGATTGGGAAAAACTTGTTACCAAGATCAAATCAAAAAAGGATAAAACAGTAGAAATTGCCATAGTCGGTAAATATTTTGGAACCGGGGATTACCAGCTGAAAGATTCATACGCGGCATTATTTGATGCAATTGACCACGCAGCACTGGAAGCAGATGTTGTAGTAAAAACCCGCTGGGTTGATTCTGAAAAAGTAGAAAAACAAGGTGTGGATATCATTGGAACTCCAGATGGCATTATAGTTCCGATCGGATGGGGCGAACGGGGAAGTGAAGGGATGATCGCGGCCGCTTCATATGCCCGGAATAAAAAAATACCCTATTTGGGACTTTGCTACGGTATGCAGTTGGCATGTATTGCCTTTGCCAGGGATGTCATCGGATGGAAAGATGCAACAACTGAGGAGAATAACCAGAAATCTGCTCATAAAGTAATACATTTGATGCCTGCACAAAAGGAATTCATGGAAAAACGTGCATATGGGGGCACGATGAGATTGGGCGGATGGGAGGCGCGGGTAAAAAAAGGTACCATAGCCTACCAAGCATATGAGAAATATGGAGGATTGCTTAATCCTAAAACCGGACTCACCAGTGAGCGACATCGCCACCGATATGAATTTAATGATGAATTTGTAAAAGAATTTGAAAAAAACGGGCTTATTATCTCTGCACGTTCTGTTGATGAAGGATTGGCAGAAATTATAGAATTGCCTCGTGATCAGCATCCGTTCTATTTGGGAACTCAAGGGCATCCGGAATACAAGAGCCGGCCGCTCCATCCTCATCCTCTCTTTATAGAGTTCCTCAAAGCGACTTCAAAGAAATAATTTCTTCCTAAAGACTTACTTTTAAAAAAGAGCAAAAAAGAAGGGGTGTCCCGAGTCAACTCAGAACACCCCAATGGGTAAAGATCCTTACTGCTGAGAAGCATGCCAGGGATGTGACTCCCGGGCGGGTTCCTCTTCCGCCGGAGCGGGAGAAGTTTGGTTCCGCTGTGTGCGCCTGATTGCCCACTGGGCAATGCGCTCCGTCAGCAGGAACAGGCTTCCCCACCCCAGAAGGTGAATAGCCTCCAGGGTGAAGCGGAAGGGAAAGAAAGACGTCACGTCTCCGACCCATCCAACCACCATGAATATGGCACCCAGAGCTGCTAGAACTCCGAGCATCTGATGCTCCAGCTCCGAGCTAGCTACCTGATAGAGGAAGAAACACGCTAGCGTCAACATTATTCCCCCCGTCATCAATAGAGGGATGGTCTGGATGCGAATGACCTGGGGGAGGATATCGGTGATTGCCCCTGCAATCCCAAGCACCACCAGGATCGATCCGAAGATCCCCAGCCACCAAAGGCGCGGTGTCATCCTGCTCTCCTTCGTTTACTATACCCGGTCCTATACCAGGTACGTATCCAGACATTATAGCAAAGAGTATGATCAATAATCAATATTATAGGTTTATTTGATGAGAAGGTGGATATCAATCCTAGAATAGAAATCATAATTTGGAGTACCTATTGTTAGCTTGCGAAATTTACGGTATAATATCTTCTATGATTTCACAAATTGATTTTACTCCTGGCGATGTCATACGAGTTCATCAAAGAATTACCGAAAAAGACAACAAAGGCAATGATAAGAGCCGAATACAAGTATTCGAAGGAACAGTCCTTGGGATCAAAGGCCGGGGAGAGAACAAATCATTTATGGTACGAAAAGTTGTCGGAGATGTGGCTGTAGAGCGCATCTGGCCGGTTAAATCTCCCAATATCGACAAAGTTGAAGTGAAAGCCCATTCTAAAGATCCAATCCGCCGGGCCAAACTCTATTACCTTCGTACCAAAGTTGGAAATAAATAACCCGCTATGCCGCTACCAGAAAATCACGGTTCTTCTCATGGATTAGACAGTGGATTTACGAGTCGTGGACTGGAAAATCCGTCCGTTACTGGGGGTTTGGACAAAAGATTAATAATCAGCGGCCATGGGCAGCAGCTCGTTGCCTCAGAGCATCCACTGTATGAGCCACGTGACTGTATTCCGGTTACTGTATTTGCTGTGGGACGTATCTCACCACACGAAAGAAAAATAACATCCCTTCAGGGGTTTCCTATTGACGACCAATCACCTGGACACGATATAGGTGATCCTCAGGACAGTAGTCGAGCTACCTATTTGCATATAGAGCTGCCAGAATCAGGTGAGCATTCAAAAGCAAGCATCTTGCAAGAACCCACCCCACCAGCTACGCTAATACCATGGGCAGCGGTAGCAATAGACAGACAGGTGCCAAAGGCGAGAGTCTTGCGGCAGCCTACCTTGAGAGACAAGGCTATCGAATTATTCAAAAGAATTTCAGGCTCAGAAATGGCGAAATAGATATAATTGCCATTGATCAGTCCCATACGGAAAAAGTTCTGGCGTTTATAGAAGTCAAAACCCGGACTTCAGATCAATTTGGTTCTCCTTTGGAAGCTATTACTCCCTGGAAATTACGGTTTCTCGTCCGGTCTGCCCAAGTTTACAAACTTAGCCACAAAAATCTACCAGATCCCATGAGAATAGACGCAGTTGCCATCACCCTTACATCGACAAATGAGCCCGAAAAGATAGAGTTGATGAAAAATATCAGCGGATTTTAGGAGAGAGCGTTTAGTTATTAGCGTATAGGGTATAGTTTTACATATAGTCCATAAGCTTGTAGCAGATAGGAGGTAGCAAGTGGGAATCATGATTTGCTGTAGATCGCCTCGCTGAAGCTTGGCGAAGCGGGTCTGTGGAAGGTAGACTATAGACAGTCTATTGGCTTTGAAAGCCGTGCCTGCCGGCAGGCAGGGCGACGCCTTTCGTGGCTAGAGGGAATGGAGATTACTACCTGATATACGCCATAAGCTATATGCCGGATTACCGGTCTTTGAGGGAGCGGATTTTGTCACGCAGCAGGGATGCTGTTTCAAAGTCCAGATTTTTGGCTGATTCTTTCATCTCTTGAGTCA
>CAZCCG010000002.1:0-49056 GCA_964497535.1 uncultured Gammaproteobacteria bacterium | reverse complement strand
AGGGATGCTGTTTCAAAGTCCAGATTTTTGGCTGATTCTTTCATCTCTTGAGTCAGCTTGCGGATAACTTTCTCCCGTTCATCTGGCAGAAGTACATCTTTTTTGCTAAGCTCGATAGCAAATGCCAAATCTTCTTTCTGTTTCTCTTCAACTGTTACCAGCTTGGCTCGGATCCCCTTTTGAATTCCTTTGGGCGTAATCCCATGCTTTTTATTATATGAACTCTGGACTTTTCTGCGTCGTTCTACTTCATCTATGGCTGCTTTCATCGAGTCTGTCATTTTATCAGCATACATGATTACCTGCGAATTGATGTTTCGCGCTGCTCGTCCCATGGTTTGAATAAGCGATGTCCGGCTCCGAAGGAACCCTTCTTTGTCTGCATCCAAAATGACCACCAGGGAGACTTCAGGAAGGTCGAGTCCTTCCCGTAATAAGTTGATTCCAACTAAAACATCAAATTCTCCGCCTCGTAACTTGTCCAAAACATCCTGTCTGGCAAGTGTTTCAATATCAGAATGGAGGTAGGTGACTTTGATATCCCGTTCTTCCAGATACGAGGATAGCTCCTCTGCCATGCGTTTGGTCAGGGTTGTGATAAGGATACGCTCCTTTTTCTTCACCCGCTTTTGGATTTCATCCAATATATTCTGGATTTGTCCCTCTGTTGGTCGGACGGAGATTGCCGGATCGACGAGTCCCGTAGGCCGAATGAGTTGCTCGATTACTCCCTCCTGCGTTTGTTGAGAAAGGGATATTTCGTAGTCATTGGGGGTTGCACTGACAAAGATTGTCTGGTGAAGGCGTCTGAAAAATTCATCATATCGAAGCGGTCTGTTATCAAAAGCAGAAGGTAATCGAAAACCGTAATCCACCAGCACTTCTTTCCGGGCACGATCACCATTGTACATACCTCGAATTTGAGGCACAGTCATGTGTGACTCGTCGATAATACAGAGCCAGTCTTTATTGGCATGCTCGAAATAATCCAAAAGAGTATAGGGTTCACTTCCCGGCGGTCTGCCTTCAAAATAGCGGGAATAATTTTCAATACCATTAACATATCCAACCTCGCGGATCATCTCCAGATCAAATGTTGTTCGTTGGGTAAGACGTTGTGCTTCCAGGAGTTTGCCGGCACCCTGTAATTCTTCTGTCCGTAGTTTCAAATCCCGTCTGATTTCTTCAAAAGCCCGGTCATACGTCTTGGGGTCAGTCATGTAATGTTTGGCAGGATAAATAACTGTTGCGTCAAGATTTTTTATTTTTTCGCCAGTCAGAGGATTAAATTCATACATCTCAATGATGGTTCGATCCCGAAGCTCTATACGAATCCCAAAATCTATGTAAGCGGGAAATAAATCAATAGATTCGCCCCGTACTCTATAACTTCCCCGTTCAAAGGCATATTCATTGCGATCATATTGCAGGTCAGTAAGCCGAAGCATAATCGATTTCTGGTCTATTTCCATTCCTTTTCTCAGTTCCAACACAAATTTCCCGTATTCCACCGGTGAGCCCAGGTTATAAATGCACGATACTGAAGCAACCACGATGACATCCTGCCGGGTCAGAAGATGTGCTGTTGCTGCCAGCCGCAATTTATCAATTTCTTCGTTTATCTCAACTTCTTTCTCAATATACGTATCAGATTGGGGGATATATGCTTCTGGCTGGTAATAATCATAGTAGGATACGAAGTAACTAACGGCATTTTGCGGAAAGAAATCCCGAAATTCCTGATAGAGTTGTCCTGCCAGGGTTTTATTGTGGGAAATCACCAGTGTCGGTTTTTGGATGTTCTGGATGACATTGGCCATGGTGAACGTTTTGCCACTGCCCGTAACGCCCAGGAGCGTCTGGTATTTGGAGTTATCCTCAAGATTACGGGTAAGCTTTTGTATTGCGTCCGGTTGATCTCCGGTAGGTTTGAATTTTGAAGCAAGCTTGAATTTCATGAAGCTATTGTAACACACCGGAGAGGCTGATCTTTAGGAGAACTATTTGAGAAAGAGGATTTTGATTACTTGAAATTCTGCCAGTTATTATAACGGTTGGTCAACAACATTTCATTTCTACAATTGCTCTAGTATTTCTCTAGTTTGATCTAGTTTGTTGTCTTGTATTCTTCTGAAAATTTTCGTATAATTTTATTATAGTTTTTCAGGGAGGAAACAATTATGCCAGGAGTATTATATAAAAAAGAACGAGCAGTATTAGAATTTTTAGCCCAATTCCAGACACACTATGGGTATTCCCCAACGCTCTCAGAAATTGCTGAAGCAACTGGACACAAAAGTGTTTCAACTGTGCACGCACTCATCCGAACGTTAGTGGATAAAGGATATGTTCAAAAAGTGGATGGAAACACACGGGTGTTGAAAATTCTAAAAGAAAACATCTCCAGTTCCATGTTAGGATCTCAACCCTCGATAGAGTTACCACTTATGGGTTTTATTGCTGCAGGAAAACCACTTGAGCCGCATAGTGACCCAAATGCAACGTTTCAGGTCTCCGCATCGCTTATCTCGGGTAAAAAAACAGCTTTTGTTCTTCAAGTAAAAGGGGAGTCGATGATAGAAGATGGGATTTTTGACGGAGACTATGTAGTCATTGAAAAAACAGAGCAGGCACTGGACGGAGACATTGTTGTAGCAATTGTAGATGATAATTTGGCAACCCTGAAACGATTTTACAAAGAAAACGGTAGGGCAGTACTCAAACCTGCAAATTCCACCATGCAACCAATTTACCCAAATTCTTTAACCATCCAGGGTAAATGTGTAGGATTGGTACGACGATTCCTATAAGGGAGTTTTTCATTGGGAAGAGAGCTAGATATGGTACGAGCTGTTATATTAAAAGTTGGCGTTTTTCTTTTTACTTCACTCACAATGTATATCTTCACCACAGAATTCCATGAGCTGGACGAATTAGTAGCCCCATAGTTGCTTAAATCTCCTTTGAAACGTATAATCTGGCCTATGAATCATGAAAGATTTAATCAATTATTACCAGAACATAAGCTTTCTGATCCCCCTCATCAGTCGTTACAGTCCTATGAAAATATGTTTCACGCTGGAGCAGTTGATATTGCAGGACTATTTTATCAGAAATTACATCATTTGCAGCAAAGCGGTACCTTACATACGATCCCTCTTATAAAGCTCTGCAAGAACTGAAAATAAATTACTTCTTGGCTGCTTTTTCCCCTAGCTTGAAAAAGTGAAGCTTGTGGTTGATAAACCAGATAATTGCAAGCACTAGTATAATCCCAATGGCAATTTCAAACTTTCTATAGATCGGTTCAAGACTATGCCAATTTGCCCCGAGTACAAACCCTACATATGCTAATAGTGCTGACCAGATAAGTGATCCTAAGAAGGTGTAGAGGCAAAATTGCCAAATATTCATTTCAGAAAGACCGGCTGGAAGTGATATAAATGTACGTACTGCCGGCAATATACGGCTGAAAAAAGCAATCTTATTCCCATATTTTTTAAACCACGCCATGGAATGGTTATATTCATTGACCGTTATCAGAATAAATTTACCATATTTTTTGATCAGGGTTACAATGACTGTTTCTTCCAAATAATACCCAATACCATACGCAATCAGTGATCCCACAAGGTTACCGATAGCTCCGGTGAGAATAAGAAGCGGCAGATTGAGAGTTCCTTGTTGTGCCAGGTAGCCGGCAAATGGCATCGTGACTTCAGAGGGGATTGGTATCAGAGCCGATTCCAGCGTCATCAGGACAAAGACGCCAAAGTAGCCAGTTGTTTGGATAAAGTGTATAATCAAGCCGGATAAAAGCTCAAGCATATGGAAAATAATACAGGAACCCTCTCTATCGTGTCAACACCTATCGGTAACCTGAAAGACATAACTCTTCGGGCTCTGGATCTATTGAAAAATGCCGAATATATTGCATGTGAAGATACCAGAAGAACTGGAATGTTACTCAAGTTTATTCGAACAATGGAAGAACAAGAGGATCAAGCGGATCAAACGCATCCTCGTCCAATGCTTATTTCCTACTTTGAACACAATGAGTTGAGGCGAATTCCGGAAATTGTAACTCTATTGAAAAACGGGAAAGACGTAGTATTGGTATCTGATGCCGGTACTCCGACTGTTTCTGATCCAGGGTACAAGCTGGTAAGGGAATGTATCGCGGATGGTATTACCGTTGAGGCGATTCCCGGAGCATCAGCAGTTCTTTCAGGGTTGGTATCCTCCGGGTTGCCAACTGACAAGTTCTTATTTGTGGGGTATCCTCCTCATAAACCCGGCAATCGTCAGAAGTTATTTGAAAAAATAAAGCAGACAACAGAAATTCTCAAACAAACAATCATTTTATATGAGGCGCCCCATAAATTAGTACGTACCCTTGAAGAATTGCAAAATACCTTTGGAGATATTACGATAGCAATCGGGAGGGAATTGACCAAACTGCATGAAGAGATCAGGCGAGAACAAATTTCAGATTCACTTCGCCATTTTAAAAAAGTTACCCCAAAAGGGGAATTTGTTTTAATCATCCATCCGGAACATGAAGACTGAGCAATATCAACAGAAAATTAAAGCATTAGAATCAGAAATCTCGGCAATCAAAGCCAGAAATAAAAGAGTTGAAATGGATAAGCAGTGGGAAACCAGTTTTACTCGACGTATTGCAATCATTGTCTTGACGTATGGTGTAGTTGTTATATTCATGTCGATTATTGGAATAGATAAACCTTTTTATAATGCACTTATTCCTGTAATTGGTTTTTTACTTTCAACGTTATCTGTGGGATTGATAAAAGATATATGGGTCAAAAAACACAAAAAGTAACTCTTGCAAAACTAACCTCAATTGTTTTAAAATTTCGGGATGAACGGGACTGGAAGCAGTTTCATAATCCCAAAGATAGTGCCATTGCTCTCGTATCAGAAGCTACAGAAGTTCTGGATCATTTTAAATGGAGAGATGATAAGGAAATGGCAACGTATGTAAAGAAAAAAAAGAAAGAAATTGGCGATGAACTTTCTGATGTTCTGGCGTGGGTACTGCTTATGGTACATGATCTGGATATCGATTTACCTTCAGCATTCTTGCAAAAAATGAAAGAGAACAGAAAAAAATATCCCATTAAAAAATCAAAAGGAAAACATACCAAATACTCAGAGCTCTAGAATATTCTTACAAAATTCCTACACAGCCTTTACTTATTTATTATTGATTTACCACAATTGGTATGTATAGTAAATTTATTATGATTTCTTCAGCAACGATATTTACAAAATCCATGTTTCCCTTTTCAGACGGTCCTCCCTTGGGGTTATCCACTTTTACTCCGGCGCAACCGGCTTTACCTCGATATGAAGCTGCTCCCATAAAGCCTCTGATGACCATATCCAGTGTATTTCCTTTTGAATTATTCCCTTCACAGGTTCTGGTAAATGAGCATAAAATTACGATTATTCTAAAGCCGTTTTTTCTTTCTCATATTGTCCATTCAATTTTAATAGCATCTATTAAAGATTTGAAAATAGAAAGCAATATGTTCTTTGCAACATTTATCATTATCCCCGACGGCAATCCGGGAGACCCGGTTGTCGTTAAATATCTTCGAAAAAAAGAAGCCCTGTATGCACAGGAAATTATCCAGAACTTTATGATAAAAACAAATGAAAAAAAAGGGGAGAGGAACCACACGAGTAATGAGTATCAAACTCAACAAAACTGGAACTAATATTCTTCAAGGGTTGAAGTATCTCCAATAGGCAGGCCGAGTTCTTTCGCTTTTAGAATTCTTCTCATAATTTTTCCGCTTCGTGTCTTTGGTAATTTATCAATAAATTCCAGTTCTCGGGGATATGCGTGGCCGGCGAGATGTTTTTTCACATAGTCCGAAAGTTCATGTTTTAACGCGTCGGTTCCCTTTACTCCAGGTTTTAGTACAACAAAGGCTTTGATAATTTCTCCTCGCATTGCATCCGGCTTGCCAATAACCCCTGCTTCTACGACACCAGGATGTTCTACAAGTGCACTTTCTACTTCAAATGGACCAACTCGTTCACCCGACGTTTTGATAACATCGTCAGCGCGTCCTATGAACCAGAAATATCCGTCTTTGTCTTCAAGACCCCGGTCTCCTGAAATATACCACCCTTTGGTAAAGTAGGAACGGTATTTCTTGGGCCGCATCCAGATCTTTTGCATAAGAGAAGGAAAGTCAGGTTTTAGCGCAATATTTCCCTCATGTCCCACGGGTAATTTTTTGCCTTTATCATCGACAATCGCTGCAGTAATACCGGGGAACGGTTTGCCCATCGATCCAGGTTTTATATCCATACAGGGATAATTGGTGATTGCAATTGCTCCCAATTCTGTCTGCCACCAGGTATCATGAAAGGGGAGCCCAAACGCTTTCTCTCCCCATACTACTGCTTCGGGATTGAGTGGCTCTCCTACACTTGCCAGATATCGCAGCGATGACAGGTCATATTTTTTTACTACATTGATACCTTTTGCCATGAGCATTCGGATAGCGGTTGGAGCGGTATACCAGACTGTTACTTTGTAATCCTGCAAAATTTTATACCACCGGTCAGCGTCAAATCGCCCGTCAAATACGACAGAAGAAACGCCATTTGCCCAGGAGCCTAAAATATCATAGGCTATTCCGGTTACCCATCCGGGATCTGCTGTGCACCAGTAGACATCGTCTTCTTTCAGGTCCAGTACCCATTTTGCGCTGATATATTCATCAACTATAGCCATATGACGATGGACGACTCCTTTGGGTTTGCCGGTAGTTCCTGAAGTATAGAGCATAAATGCCGAATCGTTTTTTCCCATGGAGCGTACATTAAATTCCGGTGATGCTTTTGCTAATTCTTTATTGAAGTAAATCAGCTTGCTGCCACTTGGAAGCTCTTTTGCTCCCCGTTCTACAATAATGATTTTTTCAAGCTTGGGAAGTTTTCTCTGAATTTTCTGGATGCGGGGGAGAAGATCTGCTGTTGTTATCACGATCTTGGCACCGCTGTCTTCCAGCCGATCTAACAAAGCCTGTTCTTGAAAAGCAGAAAACATTGTTCCGGCAATTGCGCCTGTTTTTAATATCCCCAAAAATGACATAAATATTTCAGGGATCCTGGGGAGGAATAAAAATACGCGATCTCCTCGTCTTATCCCATGTGCTACCAGCATGTGGGCTACTTTATTGGAAAATTGGGACATTTGGGCAAAAGTATATTGTTCTTTTGTTCCGTCTTCCGCTTCGTAATACAAAGCTATTTTATTTTTCCGAAACGTCTCCGCATTATGATCTATCGCTATGGCCGCAGCGTTGAGCGTATGATCTGAAAGGAGTGCTACTTCTTTTTCTAGCTCAGCCCATGAGAAATGTTTGTAGGCTTTTTCGTAGTTTTGCAGATTAGCAGATTTCTTTTCTTTTTCGGTTTTTTTGATTATTTTTTGAGTGAGCAGCATGGTAACTATTGTTCGAGCAAAGAGAGAATTATAATCGAGTTAAACTTCTCATTTCATTCGAAGAATATAATTATTGTAGAGGAGTACCGAAGCTTTTTGCAAGGGGAAGGTTTAGATTTTGCCTGTATTTTCGTTTTTACTACGAATTTCTTTATTACCAGCAGAGCCGTTTGAAGCGATTTGATACACGTATGCTTCTCCTGTTCCCATTTCAAGATGTGCAATCTGGTCATCCGGGATATTCTCCAGATATTTTATTAATGAACGGAGGGCATTATGTGAAGAAGAAATAATAATATTTTTGCCATTCTTTAGTTTGGGTACAATCTCAGATTCAAAATAGGGGATTGTTCGCTCATATACTTGTTTGAGTGATTCTCCATTTGGGATAGGATAATCCCATGATCTTCGTAGCTTGAGAAATTCTTCTTCACCGATTTTATTTTTAATTTCCCATTTATTTTTTGCAGTAAAATCTCCATAATTTCTTTCTCGAAGTGCTCTATCAATTGTGACCGGTAAATCTGTTTGGCCAATTACTTCAAGAAGTGTGGTAAGAGTATCTTTGGCACGTTTTAAATCAGAGGTGTACCCATAATCAAAATGGATATCTTTTATTGCTTCCCCTGCCCGTTTTGCCTCATCAAAACCTTCGGGTGTTAAAGCTGGATCATCCCACCCAGCCCATAAGCCTTTAGCGTTGTAATTTGATAGTCCATGACGGACAAGTACTAAATACGCCATAAAGAAAGTTAAAATTTAAAAGTAAAAATTCAAAATAGAGGTACTTTTATTTATAGATAAAGTACCTTAACTTTTGACTTTTGCATTTTGATTTTTGAATTAGATTTTTGGGAGTTGCTGTTCAATATGTGCCAGTCGATTATATTTTGCTACTCGTTCTCCGCGGGCTGGGGCTCCGAATTTTGCGTAATCTGCCGATACGGCAACTGCCAGGTCTGCGATAAAGTCATCATTGGTCTCTCCTGAGCGATGGGAAACAATAATCTTAATACCAGCTGCTCGTGCTACTTCCACTACTGCGATTGTTTCTATAACAGTACCAATCTGGTTGGGTTTGATGATAATACCGGTAATTGCCTTTTTATCGATGGCCATTTGCAAACGGTACGGATTGGTTACTGTCAGGTCATCCCCTGTTATTATAGTATCTTGTCCAATCATCTGGCAAAGCTTAGTCCATGAATCCCAATCATCTTCTGAAAGACCATCCTCCAGGTATAATAAATGGTATTTTTCATTCAGCTCTTTATAATAATCAATCAAATCTTTCGCGCTATATCCCTGACTGCGGTCTCGCAACAGGTACTCACCTTTTGTTAAAAAACTATTAGCGGCAGCATCAAGCCCCAGAAATACATCCAGACCCAACTTGTAAGGGGTTTGTGAGATGGCGTTTTTTACGTATTCAAAACCATCCATATTGGTAGAAAGCTTCGGAGCAAATCCCCCTTCGTCCCCGACCAATGTCTGGAAATTATTTTGCTTCAGTAATGTTTTGAGGGAATTGTACGTTGCCGTTCCGATTTCAAGTGATTGGGAAAACGATTTTGAAGTTGCAGGAATTACCATATATTCCTGAAAATCCAAATTTTCTCCTGCATGTTTTCCGCCGTTGAGAATATTAAAAAGCGGAGTCGGTATGCGCATGGGTACTCCTTTATTGACAACATATTGACGAAGATACATAAAAAGCGGAAGGACAGAAGATTTAGCAGCTGCTTTTGCTACTGCCATAGATACGCACAGTGTTGCGTTCGCACCAAGGCGTGACTTATTTTGCGTTCCATCCAGGTCGATCATTATCTTATCAATCTCACGTTGCTTGGTTGCTTCCATGCCGACGAGCTTGGGGGCAATACTATCTTGGATATTGCCAATTGCTTTGAGGACTCCCATTCCTCCAAAGTGTGACTGATCATGGTCACGAATTTCCATGGCTTCATACGTGCCAACGGATGCTCCGGATGGGCATGCTGCGGTTTCGGATATGCCGTCATTTAACGTTACTGTGGTTTCAATAGTAGGATTCCCACGGGAATCAAGTATTTCTCGAGCGGTGATTTCTTTAATCTTAGCCATAAGAAAGTGTGAAATTAAAAGCTAAAAGTGTAGAACAAATATACTTTACACTTTTTGTTTTACGCTTTACGTTCTTAATGGATTGTACACTCTTTTATAGTTCTGTTCAAGCGTATTTTACCGGAGGATTCGTCTTTCAATTGTTGCTATGGTGTGTCTGACACTTTCAATTGCGTCGGGAGAGACTGAAACGCTGGTTACTCCCCACTCCACTAATTTTTCGACCAGTTGGGGATAGAGTGAAGGAGCCTGCCCGCAAATTGAAGAGGTGATTTTGTATTTATGACAGGTTTTGATAATTCGCTCAAGTGCCCACGTAACTGCCTCATTTTGTTCGTTAAATTCCCGTGCCACTTCGCTATTATCCCGGTCAGTACCCAGGACAAGCATGGTAAGGTCATTGGAACCGATGGATACCCCATCAATTCCTACCGATATAAATTTATCCAGTAGTATTACATTGGAAGGAATTTCTACCATCATCCAGAGTTTAAAACTTGGGGTCCGATGGAGCCCGGAAGCAGCAATAAGTTGCTTTACTTCCACTAACTCTTCAACAGTTCTTACGAAAGGAACCATCATCCACAAATTTCGAAAGCCCCTTTTATTTCGGACTATTTTTATTGCTTCCAACTCGAGTTCAAATACCTGAGGATCATTCATGTATCGAAATGCTCCTCGATACCCAAGCATTGGATTTGGTTCAATTGGTTCAAATTCTGCTCCGCCTTTCAATTGTCGATATTCATTTGTCTTAAAGTCAGATGCACGATATACAACGGGGCGGGGACTGAACGCTTTTGCAAATTGCTCAATACCATCTGCAAGTTTTTCAATATATTCATGCTTTTTATGATCGTGGATCATTTTTTTGGGATGAACTCCGATGCCTGCCATCATAAATTCAGCACGGAGCAGCCCCACTCCATCGACATGTCTTTTGGCAATTGACTCTGCTAATTCCGGTTCAGCCAGATTTACATATACATGGGTGGCTGTTTTGGTGGTATCCATTTTGGTTGGAGCTGCTGCAGAAGGGGTTTGGGAATTGCCGGCAGGAAGAATGCCGCCTTTATATATTTGTCCGGTAGTTCCATTGACCGTTACAATCTCTCCGTTTTTGAGTGTTGTAGTTGCTTTACCAGTGCCTACAACTGCTGGGATTCCCAGCTCTCTGGATACGATAGCTGCATGGGATGTCCGTCCTCCCGCATCAGTTATGATTGCACGTGCCCGTTTCATAGCCGGTACAAAGTCAGGATTGGTTTGAGAAGTCACCAGAATTTCTCCCTGCAAAACCTTATCGATTTCTTTTGCCGAATGGATGATTTTTACCTGGCCGGTAATAATACCCGGGCTTGCCGGTTGTCCCTCTAAAATCACTTTCAAATGTTGCTGGGTAGGAGTTTCTTCTTTTGCCTGTTTTTCTTCTTTTTGTGACTGACTCACTTTTCCAATTGTTGTAATCGGACGTGTTTGGACGAGATATATATGTCCTTTTTCTATAGCCCACTCTGAGTCTTGCGGGAAGTAATAATGTTTTTCCAGCTTTCTTCCCAGTTTTGCCAGTTCCAGGATTTCATGATCTGAAATTTTTTGCTTTTTACCATCATTTTCTGATACGCCAACTTCTTTATTACTGGTAGCCGATTTCACCAATTTGATATGTTGTCTGGCGACAGTTTTAACAAGAATTTTATCCTCATGCTTGGCAACTTCATAATGGTCAGGAGTTACCATACCCTGGACAATATATTCTCCCAATCCAAAGATGGCTTCTATCACAATTTTGGATTTATCATTGGTAACCGGATCAATGGTAAACATAATACCGGACTGGTCGGATTCCACCATTTTTTGTACCGGCACAGCGATGCCAATCTTGAAGTGATCAAAATGTTGCTCGTGTCTATAAAAAATTGCTCGCGCATCAAAAAGAGATGCCCATGCTTTTTTAATTGCATGGATAACATTGGCTTCACCCTGGACATTGAGATATGTTTCCTGCTGCCCTGCAAAGGATGCAGAGGGTAAGTCTTCGGCAGTTGCTGAAGACCGTACTGCGACCAGCGGATCCTTAAAGGTTCCGCCAAGAGTTTTATAGTAGGTATAGATTTGATGAGTAAGCTGTTCTGAAAATTCTCCGGTTATAATCAAATGCTTGATATGCTGGGATACTTGATGAAGAGAGTCTGTTTTTTCAAAGTTTGCGGTTGCGAGAAGATGTTTGACTTTTGTAGTGAGGTTATTATCCCGAATAAAATCATAATATGCATTTGCTGTAACGATGAAGCCGTTTGGTACTGGAAAACCAGCCTGTGTCATCTCTCCTAAATTTGCCCCTTTTCCTCCAACCAGAGCTACATCTTCTTTCCCAACGTCTTTAAACCAAACAACTTCTTTACGGGCAGCCATATAATTGAATTATGAAGCATGAAGGAGGAATTATGCAAGAGGTATATCCTAATGTATGCGAATAGAAATAATGCGAATGCATCCGAATGATTTAAACAGGCAAGCATAATGATGTAATAGGAAATTGCAGTTATAATTGACGGCTTATGAGATAATAGATGTAATGTTAACTCAATCTTATATTAATACTATCGAAGCAAAAACGATGGAGATTTTATCAATTGTGTATGGATCATTGGATAAAGTATTACCCCCGGTTTCGTTAGATATGATCCTCAAGACTTTTCATATTAAGCTAAAAGGGGCAGAATTTAAAGACCAGGCAATATCGGGCGCCTATGATAGAACAAATAGAACCATTTATGTTGCTTCAGATGAATCACTGAATAGGCAGGCATTTTCCGTAGCACATGAGTTGGGGCATTATTTCCTTCATGAAAAGAAAAAAACAGATCTCTTTTACCGCTCTCAAATACTCAATCTCAGCGGAGAGCAGCCACGGGAAGAAAAAGAAGCTAATATTTTTGCCGCAAGTTTACTTATGCCTGAGTATTGGGTAAAACATTATTATGCTTTGACCAAGGATCTCAATAAGTTGGCAATCATTTTTGGCGTGTCTATAACAGCTGTAGATTATCGGTTACGAGATTTAGGTTTGATAGAATAGTACTGTTTCTGCCCGCTTATATATGGCGGAAAAATTACCCAAAAGCGAAATTCAAAAGACTACCCGGCCTCCACAATTTGGAGAAGCCGGTCCTCAAAGCCTGGATATCCAGAAAGAGCTGAATGATGCCAGGATCAGAGAGCTTCGATTTAAAAATTCAGCACGAATCGGATTATCGGTTTTTGCTTCCAGTTTACTTATTGCCCAAAATATCGTTGTGTTTTATCTGGTGTATTACGCTTTGGTTTTAGGACAGCTTCACAATCTTCAAGTGGTTTTTGCCGCCTTAACCACAGCAACGCTTGTGGAAACCTATTTCATTATGAGGATTATCGTCACCTTCGTCTTCAGCAGCAGTAACTATGATTAAAGGATCTTCTTTTACTGTTTGGGAGCTATTCCTACTATTCTTTCTATAACTGTCACTCTCGTATCAAGTTCTTTAACTACTGATTTATCAGCTTTATTGCTATCGGCGGCTTGGAAAACATTCATAACTGCTTCATCAATATCTTCTTTTATATTTTTTCTCAATTTCTTTAATCGCTTTGTAATTAAGTCGTCAAATTGCTGGAATGTAATATCGTTCATAGTAGTTACAGTTTTGCATACGGAGTAGTGGTTGTCAATATGAGGTGGAAATCCTAAAATCTTAATTCATGATTCCTAATTCATGATTCATTTCTTCAATTCTTCTTTGAACCAGTCAACCCACGGATTAACTGCGGGGTTTTGGTCATGCAGCAGTGCCAGGTAGAGAGTCAAATAGCTTCCATAGGTTATTACTTCCAAAAAGTCGTCATATACGGTTGCCCCAGATGACATAAATTCAACGACTGTTTGTTTATTTTTTTTCAAGACATCTTTGGTCAACTGCATTCTTTTTACAATCTTTGGTGAATAATTGGGGGAGTTGAGAATGATAAATTTGAGCGGTGACGGGGTAGGAAATTGCAGTCCTTCCATGAGATGATGATTGAGATCCGGTACCAGATAATATGCTGAAAAAGTTTTACTGGTTTCATTAAACTGGTTTCGTAGAATTTGCGCATTTCCACTGAGATGTTCCGCGGCAAAAATGATCGGTACCGAATTGGTATACAGCTTCGCATCTTCCATAGCTTTTGATTTAATATCTTCTACATTTTCCTTCAGCCTGGTGATGGCGCGTTCAATCTGTTTTTCTTCTATATCTATAACCCCTGTTTTATCCAGAAGTCCTATGAGTCCCAAAATAGTATAGCCGTTGCCAAGACGCGGAACTCCTGCCGGGTTTAGCTTGCCATCAAATATATATGCCGGGACGTTATTGGTTTTTGCGAACTCAGCCAGTGGTCCGCCTTTGGTTAATACGACAATCTTGGCATTTTTGGCTAATGCATCCTGAGCGCAAGACAATACTTCCTCTGTAGTGCCGGAATAACTGGTAAGCACTACCAGTGTCTGATTGTTTACCCAAGCGGGGAGGTGATAATCACTTACCAGCTCCATTGGATAGGGCATTTGGGGGCCTTGTAATGCTTTTAGTACGAGTGCTCCGTAGATTGAAGCACCCATACCGCAAAAGACCAGATTTTTGACTCTTTCAATCTTGGGTAGATCCAGGGACTGGACCTGGTTCCATGCCTCTTTCATTTGCTGTGGAGCCATTTCTGTCGATCCCAGTGTATCCTGGGGATCAATGAGTTTTATTGCATCAATGTCTGTTAAGTCTTTCATATTAATTTTAATTCAAAATTCAAAATGTAAAGTTCAAAATAGTGGTACTTTTATAAATAAGTCACCATACTTTTCGTTTTACGGTTTTCGCTTTATGTTTTTAGCTTGCTCTATGCTTCCCCTCGTTCAATCTTTCTCTGCTCCGGTGTTTCATTCGGCCTGGCATAGTCATCTTCCAATCTCCAAGTAGTTCCTTGTTCGGGATAGGAGGCTTCAAAAACATCACAATCGGTAACTGCTTCATGGCGATGTTTTTGTCCTATCATTGTTGTATAGCTAACGCCTTTTTTCATAGGAATTACTTCCATTTCTCCTTTTGTATTTTCTATAACCAAATTACACTCTCCCGCTGCCAACCAATACGTCTCTTGTTTTTTATCATGAATCTGTAGGGACAGCCGTTTTCCGGCTTCAATATGAAGTATTTTGGCCATATATTGCATTCCTTCTGGCACCCAATGAATTTCCCATCCCCATGGTTTTTCAACCCGTTTTACATACGGTTGGTTGGTAAACGTTGATTTATCAAATGTTGGTATATCTTTTACATCTGCCATAGTGTTATATTATGATTTATTGCTGAGAATTTCAAGAACCGATTTGTGTAATAAACCGTTTGTGATCAGTGCTCCATGGCCTTGAAAGGTCCAGGGATCACCATTAAATCTTGTTATTTTTCCTCCAGCTTCCTCAATCATTACTTTAAAAGGTGCCAGATCCCAAATCCTACCATATGCGTCCACCGATACATCCATTTTCCCTTCGGCTACCAGACAACTGCTATATGTAACTTCCCAGCTTCTGGCGCTGGCACAGGAGGCGGAAAGGGATAATACTGTTTGTTTATCTTCAAAATGCTTTATGCTGCCAAACCCAAGATATGATTTTTTTAGATCTTTCATATTAGAAACATGCATTCGTTTGCCATTCATAAAAGCACCTGCCCCTTTTTGCGCATAATAACAGGTATCGCTAAAAGGGTAATATACTGCAGCTAGCATTACTTCATTGTTTTTACAAAAAGCAACGATAACGCACCACATGGGAATTCCTCTGGCAAAGCTTCTCGTACCATCAATGGGGTCTGCAATCCAAAATTCCGAAGCAGAAATATCTCCCCCTGTCTCTTCACCTACAAAATTTGAGTTTGGCAATTTTGAAAGAATGTAATTTTTTATTGCATTTTCAGCTTCAAAATCAGCTTTTGTAACCGGAGTCTCATCTTCCTTAAATTCAACCGCTATATTTTTATCAAAATATTTCATAGCTTCATTTGCTCCTGTTTTTGCTGCGTCAATTGCCGTTTGTAGCTCTTTAGAGGGGATTTGTGTAGTCATTATTAATTTCCCGTTGTATCCCAATCCTGGCTGACTGAGGGGAATTTTTTCATTTTTTCTTTAAAGATATTCATAATCTTATCCAGTTCTTCTTTTGATTTGGCTTCAAACCGGAGTACCAGAGTTGGGGTATTAGAAGAAGCACGTACCAATCCCCAGCCGCCGTCAATATAAACCCGTGCCCCATTGATATCAATGACTTTATATTTTTCATCTTTAAACTCTTTCGTAAGTGTTTCAACTACCTGATATTTTTCTTCATCTGAAGTTTTCACTTGAATTGTTGGGGTTGAGACATAATAGGGGGTGGAAGCGATCAGTTCGGAGAGAGGTTTGTCCTGCGTAGACATAAATTCCAGGATTTTAAGCGCCGCAAAAAGCCCATCATCAAATCCATAGTAATCCTGTACAAAGAAAATATGACCGCTCATTTCTCCGGCCATTGCTGCTTGTTCTTCTGCCAGCTTTGCTTTGATATAAGAATGTCCTGTTTTCCACATAATCGGTACTCCGCCATGCGCTTTGATATCTTCGGGTAGTGCTTCTGATACTTTTACATCAAATACAATCTTTGCTCCCGGTTTTTTAGAAAGCACCAGACGGGAAAGGAGGATGATATAACGGTCAGGCCAGATGACATTTCCTTTTTCATCGGTAAGTCCGAGCCTATCTCCATCTCCATCAAAAGCCATGCCGACATCACAATGATTGGCTACCGTTTGTTTGCCCGTATCATCCATCATGACTGTTCCGTCAGGATTTGCTGTGTAATTAGGATAGGATGAGTCAACATTGGTGAAATGTTCTACAACTTCACATCCCGTCCTTTTGATAAGCTCAGGTGCAAAGAGTCCTGCAGTTCCATTTGCGGTATTTACCAGCACCTTAAATTTCTGAGTGATGTTTGCTCGGGATAATAGGTCTTTAATATACGCTTCTTTAATTTCTTCCTTTCGGACAGTACCTTTTTTATTGGATTTTATGTAGTCCTCTTTTCCAATGATGTCATAAAGCTCATTGATTTCGGCTGTTAGAAGCGTTTTTGAGAGGTCAGTTCCCAGTTTAACTCCATTCCATCCTACCGGGTTATGGGAAGCAGTGACCATGAGAAGTCCTTTTACCTTCAGATAATATTGTGCCCAATAGCTCATTGGGGTTGTGGCAGTACCGATATCAATAACATTAATTCCTGATTCTGTTAGTCCTTTTATTGCGCTGGCATGGAAACTCTCAGAAGTACCTCGGGCATCATGACCGACAACAGCCTCGGTCACACCATTTTTTTGAAGGATTTTTGCAAAGCCTTTGGCAATATGATACATGGAAGTATCATTGAGTTCTTCTTCTGATTCTCGTCCACGAAGGTCGTATTCGCGAAACATTGTTTTTTTCAGTTGCGGCATATTAGTGATATTAAATCTCGAGCAAAAAAATGTCAATGGCAGAAGTTAACGGGAGGTTAAGTGTCCCTGTTTTTTGCCCCAGTTCTATACTGTAGAGTTTATTATGGAGTGAACCAAGCTGCTTGACAGAAAACTGACGAGATTGCGACACTAATTTACTTTTCTGCCAGGGAGCGAGCCGGGCAGCTTCCTCAATTTGCTCTAAGGAGTCTTGTGAAAGTGCTAATAGCATCCGAAACTGCCGTACCATCATAAAAAACAGCATTTCAGGTTCGGTAGTAACAAGGTTTTTATGAAACAGCTCAATCAACTGCTTTGGATTACCGGGTTTGAGGGAATCGAGGAACTGAAATAAATGTTGGGGGAGTTTGAACTCTTGACTGTCCGCATTTTTAAATTGGTTGAGCTTGGTTTTGGGAAGGGATTTTGATTCCCACAGAATTACTGTCCCTTCCGGTTGGTTGTTAAGAAATGTGAGGACAGAATCTAGTTCTTTGCTTTGTTTGCGTTTGGAAAGCAGATTCTCAATGCCTACTGAAGCGGTATCCTGGAAAAAACCTCCACCTTCAAATATTTGTACTAAATCGGTGAGAGTAATCTCATCCCCATCAAATGTATTCTCAATATGATGTTGGGTAATCTGCTCAAGATAATAGTTTCGTGAAGCAGTGGTATCATCTCCATGTAGGATTGTCATCATAATAAGCGTAAAGTGAAAAGCTAAAAGCTTAAAGTGTAAAACGAAAAGTATGGTGACTTATTTATAAAAGTACCACTATTTTGAACTTTACATTTTGACTTTTGCCCATTCGATTTCACTCAGGGCAATTAATCCTGAGCGGAGTCGAAGGATTGAATTTCTTAGGTGTGTTTATCTGCCACATATGTCGCGCCGTAGGAATCAGGTTTGGTTTTTGCTACAAATCCATTCCCGGTTACCATTCCTACTACTTCTTTGATCATATCCCGTGTTTGTCCATATTCTCCGACATCTACATGAATTTCCAGCTTGTAGCTCGGAGTTTCCCCATTGAGGTATTTCTTTAACAGAGGAACAAAAAGGGTCGCAAGTTCCAGTGACGCAAGCGTTTCCGAGTAGATTTTTTCCCGTAAGCTATGTACCTCCTCTTGGGGCTTTTTGTACCAGAAGTATTTACCGCCAAATCCATTGCGCCGAACCACAATAGCAGTAACGGGCCATATATATTTTTTACCGGTAATACTATCCATTCGTTCATGAGAATCGGTTCCAATGACGAGACTATACTCAAAGGTTGGTTTCTCTTCCAAAAAGTCTTTAATATAGAGAATAACTTCTTCAAGAGTTACTTTCCCGTGGGTAATACTATTGAATTGCAAATGGTGGTCGAGTGTAGCCTTCATATCTATGGTTCGGAGTCAGAAGTCACCTAATAATATCATATTTTGCCTATACTTGCAGAAGCCATCTGAAAAAGAGTCTTACTTCCGGAGAAAAGGTTGGTACCAGCATCATATGGGCGTACTGAAATGTTTTGTATTCCAGGATTTTTTTACTGGAAGTTTGTGCACCCAATACTTTGACCGGAAGTTGAGGAGTTCCTTTTTCTTTTTTCAGGTCATACACAGCTTGGTATTGGGGAGTCTTATCCCCATTATCTTTCAGGAAAGAAAATTCACCGAATTGGCCGCTGCCTTGTAGTAAAAAAGGAGTAATTGCTACGATTGAATGATCACTCCATGCATTGGAAAGGGCTTCTTTATAATAAGACGCAATTGTTTGTTCTGGCACTGCCTTGGCTGACCATCCCGTTTCAGTAATAAAGACCGGCAGGTCACGGCCACCAAGCGACTGAATCAAGTTCTTCTCTATTAGGAAGCTTGAAATACTCATGGGAGTTTGAGAAGACGGCGGTTGGGCAAAGGCGGGATTTGGATAGGAATGGCTGGAATATCCGTCAATCTCCAGGAATATGTTATGTACGGAATTATTCATGGCTTTGATGAAATCATATTGGTTCATATATATGCCGGGTTGGTTGGGTGCGGCATTATCCAGACCCGCGGAAATGATGAAAAAGTCCTGACTTTTAGATTTGAAGGCCAGTACCGCATAATCGAGAATTTCGGCATATTCTTTGGGATCTGGGCTGCCTCCCCATTCGTTTCCCCGATTCACTTCATTAAAAACAAGGATGTATTTATTTTTGGTTGGCCAGTTGAGCGAGCTTAAGAAGTTGGAAAAATCCAAAACATCCAGGTAATTGGGTTTGCGCCAGACTTGAGTATTGAAGTAATCGCCTTCTGTAGCTAGTCTTATAATAGGAATGACATGAAGCCGTTTGCAGTCATCCATAAACTTCTGCCATTTTTCCATATCCTTATCTCCCGCCTGGATGGGGATAGTTACATATCCCCAGTCGCCTCCATTTGAATTGACAAGACTTGCGGCTTTATCGATTTCAGTTGGAAATAAAATATGGATCCCAATTTTGTTATTGGTAGCATCCAGTGGGTTGGAAATAGCCTGGGCTTGACCAGGGCACGAAAAAAATACCGCGCTAAAACAAATTACCCCAAGAATGAGCCTTTTCATAGGGATATTATAGAAGGTTTTATGCCAGAACGCCAGAATCTAGTCAGAGGTGTGTTTGGTAGAAAATCCTAAAATCTTATAATAATACGAAAGGGTTTTGATAAGCCGCGAACTGGACTTTTTGTCTCTCATTTGTAGTATGGTTTCTGCTGTCTTTTTGAAGAGGTCCAAAACCTTGGGTGTTTGCAAATCATCATTCATGTACTGCTCAAATTGCCTTCGAAATGTCTCATCAATAGGCAAGTTGTTGCCCGATGATGGTTGAGCAAGTGCTTTGGCAACCAAATGGCACGCTTTATCTGACTCTTGCAACTGTACATGGGTATATTCCCATTGTTTTCTATAGTGGTGGGAAGCAAGCAGCCAGCGGATTGAATTTGGACAATAATTTTCAAGCAGATTGGAGACCATAACCAGATTTCCCAGGGACTTTGACATTTTCTTTCCCTGATAATAGACTGGTCCGGTGTGCACCCAGAATTTTGCGAAGGGTGCCTTACTTGTTGCGCTTTGCGATTGGGCAATTTCGCTCTCATGGTGGGGGTATATCAGGTCAATGCCGCCTCCGTGGATATCAATCTGTTCACCCAGGCTCACGGTAGCCATAGCAGAACATTCAATATGCCATCCCGGGCGTCCTTTTCCATAGGGACTTTGAAATGAAGGAATATGCGTTGGTTGATTTGGGACAGTAGCACGCCATAGAGTAATATCCAGGGGATGCCTTTTATCCGGATTACTGATATCTTCTTCAAATTCCTGGGCAGTTTTGAGCATCTGAGACTCACTCAGCCTGGAAAGTATCCCGTATTCCTTGACCCGCTTTACATCCAGATACACATTTTTATTGACCACATAGGCATAGTTCTTTTGTACGAGTTTATCAATTAACTGAAGCATTGAAGGAATATTCCTGGAAGCTTTGAGATAAAACGTAGGTTTTATCCAATTCAACATTGTCATATCATTGAGGAAACGATTCGTCCAATACGTACTCAGACTGGTCCAGGTAGTATTTTGTTCCTTCGCGCGCTTGAGAATATCACTGTCTCGGTCATTGATATCGGTAACATTTTGAGTATATATCACCGTTTGTCCTCGGTATTTGAGGTATCGAATCAGGCAGTCAAAGGCTATATAGGTAAATGCATGTCCCAGATGAGTGGTATCATAAGGAGTAATCCCGCAGACATAGAGTGTGGTACTGGTCGTGCTTTGTGGCTGGAACTCTTCTTTTGTCCGGGTCAGCGTATTGTAGAGTTTCATACATAGATCTTACAATTCATCCATATACTAGATATGCTTGCAAGAAGTGGTATGAGCATAGCAAATTTTTTCAAAAATGCAAATAACTACAAGGTAAGGAGATATCTTTCCTTACTTCTGGCTATAGCATTACCGTTTTTAATTCTTATCCTCAAAGTACAGTTAACTACTCTTTTTGGGAGCGGGATGTCTTTCATGATATTTCTCATAGCGGTAATACTCAGTTCTCTGTATGGTGGATGGTTGGCAGGGGGCATTACTCTGGTACTATCTACTATGCTTGCCGTTTACTTTATCTCTCCCACAGTTACCCCTTCGGATATTATTCTGCGTACCAGTGTATTTGTTGTAGAAAGCTTTTTGATTGTATGGATTATTGGAGAGAGAAAAAAACAACAGGAGGTAATTAAAGAATCCAAAGCGCGTAAACAGTCAATTTTTGAGGCATCTTTGGATTCCATCTTCTTGCTTGATCACAATGGAACGATTGCTGATGTAAACCAGGCTGCAGAGCTCCTGGTGCAAATTCCCAAAAAGAAACTTATCAAGAAAAATTTTATTCAGGCACTCCTGCCAAAAGAATCGTATGAAAAGTACGGAAAAATGCTCAATTTCTATCTTCAGAAGGGCAAGACAGAACAGGTACGAAAACGCCTGGAAATCGTAGTAAAAACATCTACTAAAGAAGAGATTCCGGTAGAAGTTTCTGTGGTCAGCGTTCGTTCAGATACTGTGCCTTTGACTTACACGTTGTTTTTGAAAGATATTTCCTTGATAAAGCAGCGGGAATATGAATATTCAGAGCTTTTGAAACGCGAACATACCGCTCGTTCTCAGGCAGAGGATGCAATTCAGGCTCGTGATGAATTTTTATCAATAGCATCTCATGAGCTAAAAACTCCTCTTACCTCAATGTTATTGCAGTTACAAACTGTACTCCATAGTGTAAAAAATGTTTCGTTAGCTAATTTTTCCATTACAAATTTACTCAAAATGCTTGAAAGTACAGAAAAACAAAGTATCCGGCTGTCCAAAATGATCAACGATTTACTCAATGTTTCTCTGATAACCACAGGTAAATTGGATTTGGAACTTGAGGAGTTTGACCTGGTGGAGTTGGTTAGAGATATTATCGGACGATTTTTAGAACGGGGAGATCGTGAAATCAAGTTAGCGGAAAACGGTCCGGTAGTAGGATCCTGGGATAAATTACGAATAGAACAGGTCATAACAAATCTTTTGTCCAACGCGATCAAATATGGAGATAACAAGCCAATTCACGTTACGGTTACCCAAGAAGGAACTACAGCTTACCTTATTGTTAAAGACCACGGAATTGGGATTGCACAGGAGAAGCAGGCAAAGATTTTTGAACGATTTGAGCGGGGAGTTTCTGAGAAAGAATACAAAGGGTTGGGAGTGGGGTTATATATTTGCAGCCAGATAGTAAAAACCCATACAGGCTCAATAGAACTAAAAAGCGAACCGGGGAATGGTTCGGAATTTACTGTTATTCTTCCCCTGAGTCCTCAACAAATCCAGTCCTGATTTAATTTTCATACTTGACTGTTGAGTCCCCAAATCAGTACTCTAATGAAAATGAGAAAAAATTGGTTGCTTCTTGTCATACTTCTACTTGTTGCTATTGGGTTGGGAAGCTATTTCCTAGCTCATAACAAGACCCTTCCTCATCTGAACCAATCGTTGCTGCCTCAAACACCACTACTTGAGGGAACTACCCAAAAACTTTCTACTGATTTAGGATTGGTGATACAAACGCCATATGAAAAGTTAAATAATATCTATCCTTCAGTTGTGTACTACACGGCTGGTGTATATCGACAGGGGATGTATACAGGGTATACTCGTTACGCCGTAATACGGGACGCAGTTGATCCGACCGGTCCTGCAACGTATATTTTTGCATCCAAAGACGGGAAAACATATCTTCTGGATAAAAATTCATTGCCATTTTATCCCAACAATTCCGATGGTTCCAATGACCCGTTATATGAGTTGAATAAAAATAAAGTCACTCAAGTAGTAGCATTACCAACTGACTTGCCGCAAATAATCAACCTGGATGATGAGTTTGCATTGAATAAGAATATGGTACTGATAGATAGTATTCCTACTGGCAAAAAAGACACCTATGGGAATCCGCAATATAGCCCTGTACTTATCACACAATTTTCTACCTATAACAGACTCACCTCTCCCAATCCGCTTATACATTTCTATTCCAGATCTGCTCTTGTTACCGGTTTTGCGGACTATTCAACGCCCGGAAATAGCCCAGAAGGGAATATTCGTAATAGGTATATCACAGGTACTACCCAGCTATTAGTAACAGACTCAACCGGATTTGGGTATTCCTATGATCTCACTACCCCTCAGACTGCTAGCAAGTACTCCGACCAGGAAAAAAATTACGTTGTCCAGATGAACATATACATTAAAAAACAAAAGGAGTACCAATCCCAATACAATCAGCTTCAGAAAAAAGGATTAACTGATGCACAAATTGCCAACCAGTTCCCTTTCCCCCAATATCCTACCTATCCTCAGCGTCCAAATCTACGGTTGAAAAAAACTCAAATTACCACCACTCAACAATTGTATAAAACGTACGATGTGGCTATTCCCCAAAGCTGCGCGACCGATGTTAATACGATTGTCCTCAAAAATATCCACCCCTCCGATATCCAGATCATAGGAACATCTTATGAGGGACAGATGTATGTCCTGAAGAATAAAAACCATCCGTTGAACAAACTTGCGTATCAAAATAAGACAAATATACCGGATGCCGATTTTGTTGCGGTGAACGGATTTGCCAAACCTACCTTTGAGCAATATGTCAGTAAAAATCCGCTGCTGCTTCTCAAAGATTATTGGGGACGGTATGTGGCTTTGGGGGAATATGATATCAAACTTATGGGTGGATGTGGCAAACCGGTATTGTATCTCTACCCCCAAAAACCAACCGATGTTTCTGTCCATTTTACAACACCAATTGATTTTGAATTGACAATTCCTTCCTATATTAATGGATGGAACGTTACGGCATATCCTGATGGCACTTTGGTTGATCTGCAACCTGAATTGACCTTCTGTGAGCACATCGACGTAAAAAAACGTGGATCTGAATATGCGGCAGACGCCTGCCGTTCTCATACCTATCCGTATTTGTATTGGACAGGTACAAGCATACAAAAGTCCTATCCTTCCATATCACAAGGATGGATTGTACAACAACAGGATTTATACTCATTTATGATCCAAAAATTAAATGAAGTAGGACTGAGCGAAAAGGAGAAAATCGACATGCTTTCCTACTGGATGCCGGAAATGCTTGCCAAACAAGCACCTTATTATAAAATTTCATTTTTGCAGACCCGGGAAATGAACGAGATTGCGCCGATGAGTATAGATCCGGCTCCGGTTCATACCTATCGTATCTTTTTAGATTACACCCCTTTGATTGAAAAACCAACACAAGAACTGGTGCCGCAAACTCTTGATCATATCGTCAGGCAAGGTTTTACAGCTATCGAATGGGGTGGGTTGCGAAAGTAACCATTCTTCTGTCATCGCGAGCCCTTCGGCTGCGCTCAGGGCGTGGCGATCTCAAACATTAGTGAATTGTATGTAAGAAGTCGAGAATTTTTGAGTGATATGCATAGATACAGTAAAAATTCGCCAGTAGTAACCCAGGAAATAAAATAGATTTTTCAACAACTCCCCCTGTTTTTATCCGCAAAGACTTTATCGGAGGAATACCAATCTTTACAGGAATTGGGAAAAACCATGGAACACCGTCTTTGGTAATAGTATCCATGACAAGATGTGATAAAAAACCCACCATAAAGCAGTACCAGACCAGATTAGTATCGACCAACAAAAAGCTTTTACTATACTCCAACAGTTGGTAGCTAAGAAATCCAAACAACACTATACCCAGAATCGAATGGGAAATAAAACGATGTCCGCCAAAAAGAGGTGAAAGAAGGCGGGAGATTACACTGCCTGCCGGAATTTTTTGCCACAGATCTGCGGTTGGCTGATCCAGGTCAGGGGCGAGACCACCAATCAGACAGGCACCCACTGCAACAAAAACAGTAGGAACACTCATATGAGGGAGCGGGTGGGTAAGAGAAATATAAAAAAGAGTTGTAAAGGCTGCCAAATCATGAGTTCTTCCTGTCATATAGGTAGGGTATCACATCACTCAAATCCTATGCTATAGTTGAGATATGGCCGTTACCAACAGAAGCTTTCATTACCTAAAAAATAAATGGTCGACGAAACAACAACGGACACAGAAGGATCTTGTTACCCGGCATAAGCAAGCTTTTGAATGGTTAAAGCAGTCAAGCAAAAATGTAGCCATGGGTTCGCTGGGAGGACTGATTCTTCTTACCTCACCGGTAAGCACATCTTCAGCAATTCCTACCAATGCCACACCACAACCACAGGTTGAAAAAGTACCCACACTTGATGATGACCTCAAGCAATATATTCCTAGAGAGGTACGACCACTGATTCCTCAGGAAGAAACCCGTATTGGGCAAATGCTCTCCCGTCATTTTGGTATCACAGTGGCACCTGAGCTTGAGGGCAAACGACTCAATAGAACCTATGGACTTATCGGGGCAGAACAGCATCTGATGCGTTATCCGGGAGATACCATGGAAACTCATTTCCAGGATACTAATGATTCACAAAAATATTATTCTTCAGGAATGGCTCCCGGAAGGGGTGCATGGGGATATTTTGCGTCGAGCGCTGAGTCGATGACTGAAGAAGACGCATTGAGAGAAAAATATTATATTGCGGTACCGACATTTTTGTCAGAAGACTACAATAGCAGGACTGCTGAGTATAGTAAGTTCTTTAAGTATCATAAGATGCTTGTAGTAAATCCAGAAAATGGAAAAGCAATTGTTGCCGTTATTGGAGACGCGGGCCCGGCACCTTTTACCGGCAAGCACTTAGGGGGCTCACCTGAGGTGATGAGTTATTTGGAGCGTGTTGATGGAGCCGCACGGGGACCGGTTTTATATTACTTTATAGACGATCCTGATAATAAAGTACCATTGGGACCAATCCAACCCACAGATAACTCTATAAATGCGGCACGTAAGGGTATAAACGATAATTCGATATAACTATACCGTGTCATTGAGAGGAATCCTGAGCTTGTCGTAGGATGACGAATCAATCTCTGCCTGCCTGCCGGTAGGTCACGACTGTTGAGATCGTTCTGTTTCATTCTCGATGACAGAGTTGTAGTGGTCGTTATATAATAACCATAGTTATTTATGAATAATCATTTTTATAGCCATCTGATAGAAACATCACAATTGTCCCTGGAATTGGGAAATATGCAGCTGCATGCCAGTGAACGATTGGAATTAATCTCACTGGTCCAATCTAATATTCATCACACGATCCTTTCTGTTATTTTGGACCAGCTTGGGGAAGAGGACAAAAAGCAATTTCTTCATCTGGTCACAAAAAACGACCATAAAAAAACATGGGAATTACTACGGACAAAAACAAATAATATAGAAGATTCCATCAAAGATGCCGCCGAGAAACTCAAGAAGGAATTCCTTAGTGATATTAAAAAAGCCCACACCGCCAAATAATATGAGGCCAACCTCTCTGCAATTTACCAAAGAAAAATACGAAAGTTTTTTGAAAGAGCGCGAAGACTTGCAAAAAAAGCGGGTATATACTATTGCCGAATTACAGCGGGCACGGGCAATGGGGGATTTAAGTGAAAATGGGTTGTATAAAGCAGCCCGATGGGAACTTTCAAATATAGATCGGCGTCTTCGTCAATTGAAGGGGTTTATTCTCAAAGGGATTGTTATACAAATGAAAGATTCTTCATCTGTACAGTTGGGATCTACGGTACAACTTAAGACTGATGCGACTACTCAAATCTATCAAATTGTGGGTAAATTTGAAGCAAATCCCCAAGAGGGGAAAATTTCAGATGAATCTCCTCTGGGTGGATCATTAATGGGAAAAAAACTACATGATACGGTACGAGTACACACACCAAAAAATGAAATTGAATATACTATCGTTGGGATTACATGATTTATATTAAGAATAAAATGAAACAATTAGTGAGCAGTTATCCCAAATTCCAGGTGTTACTTCTTTTGATCCTATTGTATGGAATAACCATATTCCATTTACCAGTTATCACAGCACTCCTCCTTTTGATATCGTGTGTGGGTTTTACCGTAGGATTTGACCTCTTATTTGCCTATATACGGAGAAAGAAATTATTTGTTCCCTATGCAGCACTGGTAACAGGGATGATCCTGACCCTTATTATTGATCCATCTGCCAATTTGGTACAGATTGCAGTTATTTGTGCGGCTGCAATGGCAATCAAAAATTTTCTGCGTATTTCCAATCGGCATGTCCTTAATCCTGCGGCATCAGGCCTTTTGGTTGGATGGGCGCTTTTCCAATTAAGTCCCTCGTGGTGGTCCCCGACGCTATACACTCCCGGTGCCATTACTTTGCCAAATATTCTGGTATTGGTAGCTGTTTTGCTCCTAGCATATGTCTCAGGATACCGGCTCAAAAGATACTATACTATCATTACATTTCTGATAGCATATACAGTCTTAACGATTATTTTTACCCAGACAATTTCCTTCAGCTCTTTGGTGGGAGTTATCCTGAGTCCCGGAACCCTATTCTATACTATTGTTATGCTTGCTGAGCCTATGACGTCACCGGTTCAGAAGAAACGACAAATACTGTATGGATGTATTGTTACACTGTTGAATGTGCTATTTGTCTTTGTAGTTATGCGTCATTTCCCAACTATCTCCTTTCCCGATTCCTCACTGGTGGCACTTCTGATTGGCAATGTTCTCTTTTTTAAATTCCGATAACATAAGCCAGGATATTGCATATACGACAGTAGAGTGTTAGCATGAAGGGGTTATGAGTTCGGAAATTGCTCCGATACCACTAGAAGACGAAGGTCCTTATCAACCGGAGCTTGATCTTTTTGCTGACCCTGTACCGTGGGATGTTACCCCCCTCTATAGTTTGTATGAAACTCCAGTATCTAATGGAACTACTCATCATACCCAACCAGTAACGCATCATAGAGGAAAAGCCGCTTTACTTGCGGTGGCAGTAGCTGCTGGCTCTATGATCCCTTCCCATGTTCATAACGCTATTTATACTCCTGGAGTCATTAATACTACTGTCGATTCATGGCTTCATCCGCCGCCTGTGGTACGGACAGTTGAACCCGGTCCTTCAGGAATTGAAGAACCACACGTAGACCATTTTGTCCTGGGAGTCGATAGCATCTCTACAGACGAATCCTATGAAGGATTGGGTATATCGTATCTACCCGAAGGCGCGGGGACACCAATTCCCCGGGTTGGCAGTACAGTATTGTATTCCAACGCTCAGGAACTGAGAATTCCGGGAGACGATGGAACTGTTATGAACACCGGAATATATGTTAATCAAGACAAGTCAGGTGAGGTAGGATTAACAATTATGAGGGATGAAGCAGGCCGTGATCGTCAATATGTGACATGGAATACCCAACCTGTGGAAGGATATGATACCTCAGTAATGATAGTAGGCAATACCCTCTTTTCTGTGGCACGTCTGCCTGAGCCTGCCGAAGTACGTTCCGGATCCTCAACCGGTGGTATCCAGACGGGGGATGGGAGAGTAACCAAAACAATGGCAGTTACTTTTTATGATCTCCAATCTCCCGAGGAATAATCAATAGCCCTCTTTTATATAGTAGTTATACCCTTTTATAACAGAATGAACCCTCTTATACGTTTTATACTATATACTATAGTTTGTTATCTTATGGTTCAGTTAACATGACCCAATTGTATTTGTTTATTGACGACACAACCTAACTATGATATAACTACACCTTCTGCCCCGACACTATGAGTCTAGCTATGGAGAGAGACCTCCTCACTGTACAGGAGGTCTCTGCATATTTAAAACTAAGTACCATTACCGTCTATAAATACATTCGAGGACAGCAGCTGGAGGCTGTTGCTTTTGGTGGTCATTATCGTATCTCCAGACGCGCTCTGGAACAATTTATAGAACAACACAAAGTTTTTGATGGAAGGGGAAAAACAGTATGATCTCCATTCCCAAAATCAGCATCGTCGTCCCCACCTATAACGAAAGTGAGAATATTGAACTATTTCTCAAGAGGTTAGGAAGCTCTCTCAAAAAGACAAAGCATACATTTGAAGTCATTTTTATCGATGACCACTCGACAGATGGGACTTATGAATACCTCCAAAACTTCAGTAAAAAAACAGCAAGTGTCTCGGTAATGACCAAGCAGGGGAAAAAAGGAAAGTCCTTTTCTTTACTGGAAGGATTTGCCAAAGCCAAGGGAGATATTATCGTCATGATCGACTCGGATTTGCAATATCCTCCGGAAGCAATTCCTCACATGATACTGCTTCTTGATACTGCAGATATTGTCGTTGCAAATCGTGTGAGATATTCAGGTCCACGGATTCGACAGATCCAGTCCTTTGTCTTCAAAAACATAATTGGCAGATTACTCTATGGGCTTAGGCACGATGTACAATCAGGGCTTAAAGTTTTCAAGCGGGATGTTACTCAGATTCTTACCTTTACACCACATTCAGGATGGGCATTTGATCTGGAATTTCTGCATCGGGCACGCCAGGCAGGGTTCCAAATTGTAAACCATGATATTGATTTCTCCCATCGGGAGAAGAGTTCCTCAAAGGTATCTCCTCTAAAAGCAGCGTGGGAAGTTGGTATTCATGCATTGCTTCTGAAGACCAAACATATCCCACCGGTGCATTTTTCTCCTGGTTCACACGGTTCTATGCAGGGAGCAGGGGTCGGGTATAACAAAAAACGATATGTTACCCACTCAACCCTTCCTCACCACATGTCAGCATTGTATGTGGTTACGTTCCTACAAAAACTCTTAGTGGCTGTTCTGATAGTGGGTTGTATTGCAGGACTGATCAGCAATGCGTTACTTACCATACAAGTATTTGTGGCAATTTTAAGTGTAATATACTTTATTGACGTTTTATTTAACCTATACTTAGTTCTTCTCTACCTCCATGTACCGCAGGAAATCACATTTACGCAAGATGAGATTGGTGGCGTTGTAGATTCAAAATTACCGATCTATACAATCCTTTGCCCCTTATATAAAGAGGGCAGAATAATCCCCCAATTTTTAAAAGCAATTGAAAAGCTGGAGTGGCCAAAAAATAAATTGGATGTTCAGCTGCTTTTAGAAGAAGACGATAACGAGTCTCAAGAGATAGTGAAGAAAATGAAGCTGCCTTCATACGTGCGGGCTATCGTTGTTCCTCATTCTATGCCCAAAACCAAACCAAAAGCATGTAATTATGGACTCTTGCAGGCAACAGGGGAGTATCTGGTAATTTTTGATGCCGAGGATATTCCTGAACCTTTACAGCTAAAGAAAGCCTATTTGGCATTCCAAAAAGTTCCAAAAGACGTTAAATGCCTGCAGGCAAAACTCAATTACTTCAACCCTCATCAGAACCTGTTAACCAGATTTTTTACTGCTGAATATTCTTTGTGGTTTGATGTTACCTTGCCTGGTCTACAGGCCATTAATACCAGTATTCCACTGGGGGGAACCAGTAATCATTTCAGAACCAAAAACCTTTTGTCTCTGAAAGGTTGGGATCCATTCAACGTAACAGAAGACGCAGATTTAGGTATCCGGTTGTTTAAGCAAGGTTATAAGACGGCAATTATTGATTCTATAACGCTTGAGGAAGCAAATAGCCGCTGGGGTAATTGGTTGAGACAACGGTCACGCTGGCTCAAAGGGTATATGCAGACATATCTGGTCCATATGCGGGATTACTTCACGTTCACCAAAAACCAAGGAATCCATTCCCTTATTTTCCAGCTTACGGTTGGCGGAAAAATTGCCTTTATTATTATCAATCCACTTCTTTGGGTTGCTACTATTTCGTATTTCGCATTGTATCAGTATGTGGGACCCACAATTGAATCATTTTATCCTCCGGTTGTTTTTTATATGGCTGCTTTTTCACTCGTCTTTGGCAATTTTCTCTTTCTGTACTACTACATGATAGGGTGCGCTCGCAAAAACCAATGGTCGCTGGTTAAATATGTATTTCTCGTTCCTTTTTATTGGCTCATGACTAGCATTGCTGCTTCTATCGCGCTTTACCAGCTCATTTTCAAACCCCACTATTGGGAAAAGACAACTCATGGACTCAATCTCCCCAAAGAAATCAAAAAATCGATTCCTGAAATGGTTGTAGTGGAAGAAGAACAGGAAGTTGGGTTTCACTTCCCCAATAAATTTAGAACCCAATTGGAACTGCTTATTAAGAGCCGGCATAAATATGCCTCCGGTGCATTTTTAATCCTGGCAAGTGTTGGGGCAAATTTCCTCAATTATGTATTCAACGCGTATTTGGGAAGGACAGTTTCACTTTCTGATTTTGCTCTTATTAGCTTAATATCCAGTCTGCTTTATATTATTTCCCTCCCTTATAGTGCACTTGGATTAACGGTTAGTTACAGAAGCGGATTTTTAGAGGGGAAACATGGACAGGGAGGATCATATTTATTTTGGGAATTCATACGAAAGAGATTTCTCCTCCTTTCGTTTATTGTTCTGGCACTCTTTTTGATTGGTTCTCCATTTTTTGAGTCATTCTTTAACGTATCTTCTTTTGTTCCCTTTGTAATCTTCTCTCCTGTTATTGTAATTGGACTACTTTCAGCAATAGATAGGGGATATTTATCCGGAAAACTTATGTTTACAGCTTTAGCTTTGTCTCTTCTGGTAGAATCTGCTGTTAAGTTAGTATCAGCATACGCATTTGTGACACTGCACGTTCCAATCTATGCATATGCAGCAATAAGTATTAGTGTAATTATTGCTTATTTTGCTTCATGGATTCCAGCGCTCCGGACTCGACAAAATAAAAAAGAAGTCAAACTCATTGAGGTAAAACATTTCCCAAAGAAGTATTTCTTAACCGCTTTTATCTCAGGATTATCCACTATTGCGTTTTTAACGTTGGATATTATTTTGGTAAAGCATTTCTTGTCTCCCAACGATGCGGGTCGTTATGCTCTCATATCTCTGGTTGGAAAGATGATATTTTTCTTCGGAACATTAACAATCCAATTTGTCGGTCCGATCGTAAGTAGAAATGAGGGAGCCAATAGAAAATCTGATAAAGAATTTAATATTGTTATTTTGGCAACAATTGTATTAACCGGGATAGGATTTGTTGCTCTAGGAATAGTTCCCCAGCTTACAGTACCACTGCTATTGGGTGCAAAAGCACAGCAGATCCTGCAATACTTACCACTTTTTGCAGCGGCCATGTCCTGTTTTACACTGTCTCGAATATTTGTGACCTATTACCAGAACAAACGGATTTATACATTTTCTGTCCTTACATTTGTCATTAGTATTCTTCAGGTTGTTCTTTTCTTTTTCTACCACCAGGATTTACAAAGTGTGGTTAACATCATGGCTGTAATTGGAGTACTCAATTTATTAGTTGCAGTTATTCTTCATTTTCTGGTTGAAGTTGTTAAACCGATAGAAAATAACATTTTAGATTTATTTGAACTGTTCTCAACTAAAGTTGATCATAATTTAGCTAATAAAAAAACATTGAATATATTGATTTTTAATTGGCGGGATACTAAGCATGTCTGGGCCGGAGGAGCAGAAGTATATATCCATGAAATTGCCAAAAGATGGGTTACTGCGGGACATAGTGTTACTGTATTTTGCGGACACGATGGAAAAACATCACGCCGTGAAGTCGTAGATGGAGTTTCCATTGTACGCAGAGGAGGATTCTACACAGTCTATATATGGGCTTTCATATATTATGTCTTAAAATTTAGAGGGATTTTTGATGTTGTTATTGATTCTGAAAATGGTATTCCTTTTTTCACACCGCTCTATGTAAGAAAACCAATTTTTACCATTATCTATCACGTCCATCAGGAGGTATTTCGAAAACATCTCATGTTCCCTTTCTCATCCTTTGCTATGTTTTTGGAAGCAGATGTCATGCCATTTATCTATAGACATATTAAGATCATTACGATTTCTGAGTCAACAAAAGAAGAAATTGTAAAACACGGGTTAAAACATGAGAATGATATCGAAATCGTTAATCCGGGGATAGAACATGGGAAGTATGCAACATCTAAGAAAACAAGTTATCCATCAATGGTATATGTTGGGAGACATAAACCCTATAAAAACATTGATATAGCAATAAAAACCTTTTCTAAAATATTACCTACTTTTCCGGAGGCTAGATTCTTTATTGCAGGAGAAGGAGAGAATACAGATAGTTTGAAAGACCTTGTGAAGAAATTAAGCCTCCACAATAAAGTCATTTTTTATGGGAAAGTATCAGAAAAAGAAAAAATTAAACTGCTGTCACAAAGCTGGGTGGCTATCCAGCCATCCCAAATAGAAGGATGGGGAATAACAGTAATTGAGGCAAATGCTTGTGGAACTCCAGTAGTAGCCTCCAATGTTTCTGGTCTTCGTGATTCCATACAAAATGAAGTAACAGGCTACTTAATACCTTATAAGAATTTAGATCAATTTACAGAGAAGGTAAAAAAGATCATAAGAAATACTCAGCTCAGAAAGACTTTATCTAAAAATGCTATAGACTGGTCAAGAAATTTTGATTGGGATACAAGTGCCAATAAGACTTTACATCTTTTTTATGACATTAATTTTAATAATGAATATAGAGGCAAAAGAGTACTAGCTAAAAGTGTAATATATGCAGAAAAACTCGGAAAATAGAAAGCTTATAGTAATCATGTGACCATTGCAATGCTGAGCCATTTGAGCTATAATTGCCGTCTATTCAAAAGGGCGGTTACAAAATAAGATTGATATAGTATGAAAGCAGTTATATTTGCTGGTGGATTTGGAACCAGAATAAGTGAAGAGTCAGGAGTACGGCCAAAACCGATGGTTGAGATTGGTGGGAAACCAATTTTGTGGCATGTCATGAAAATGTACTCAGCCTATGGAATCAATGAATTCATCATTTGTTGTGGCTATAAATCCAACATTATAAAGGAATACTTTGCTAATTATTCCCTTTATAACTCCGATGTTACCTTTGATATGCAAAACCGCTCCATGACTGTGCACAAAAACGGAGCTGAAAAGTGGAAAGTAACCCTGGCCGAGACAGGCGTAGATTCGACCAAAAGCCAGAGGCTTTTGGCTATCAAAGACTACATTGGCGATGAAGCCTTCTGTCTTACCTATGGTGATGGGGTTAGTGACTTGGACATAGCCAAATTAATTGATTTTCATAAAAATCAAAAGGCATTCATAACTATTACGGCTGTCCAGCCTCCCGGACGTTTTGGAGGTTTTATCCTCAAAAATGGCCAAACAAAAATTAAAGCCTTCAAAGAGAAACCAATTGGAGATGGAGCATGGATAAATGGAGGATTTATGGTCGTTGAACCACAGGCATTGGAATACATACAAGATCCAGCCAAAGATTTTGAAGAGGATGCCATGCATAATCTGGCAAGTGCAGGAAAACTGGCTGCTTTTGTGCACGAAGGATATTGGCAATGTATGGATACTCTGCGAGATAAAAACTTGCTTGAAGAAACGTGGCAAAGTGGAAAAGCCCCCTGGAAGGTGTGGAAATAACTATGAAAGTATTACTAACGGGTATTAATGGATATATAGGGACAGTCCTGGGTCAGGAACTCATAAAGACCGGTTTTGACGTCACAGGACTCGATACAGGCTACTATCAGGATGCATGGCTCTATGATATGCCCAACTTCCAAAAACCTACGGTAATTGTCAAAGACATCCGGGATATTACACCAGAAGATGTCAAGGGTTTTGACGCTGTGGTCCATTTGGCAGAACTTTCCAACGATCCGCTCGGACAAAACAATCCAGAACTTACCTATGAAATTAACCACAAGGGTACGGTAAAGCTTGCACAATGTGCTAAAAACGCAGGAGTAGGCCGATTCATTTATTTCTCTTCCTGCAGCGTATACGGTGCTTCTGACAACATTGCCGATGAAACCTCACCAACAAATCCTTTGACAGCCTACGCAAAATCTAAGATACTCAACGAAGAATCTTTGACCGAAATGGCTGACGAATCCTTTTCTCCTACCATTTTTCGAAACGCGACCGTATATGGTGCATCGCCACGACTTCGATTCGATTTGGTTGTAAATAATCTTTCAGGACTGGCATTTACTACAAAAGAAATCAAAATGGATAGTGATGGAACCCCGTGGAGACCTTTTGTCCATATACTTGATGTTTGCCAGGCAGTACTTTTGACTTTGAAATCTCCGAAGGAAAAAATCCATAAGCAAACTATCAATATCGGTGATACTAGATCTAATTATCAAATAAAAGATATTGCAGAAATTGTCGGCAATACTTTCCCTGGTTGCAGTGTAAGCCTCAATAAAAATGGTGCAGACAAAAGAAATTATCGGGTCAATTTTGACAAGATTAAGACTGTTCTTCCTGAATTTGAATGTAAATATGATGTCGCCCGGGGTGCCCAAGAGCTCTTGGAGATTTTTACGAAGATCAACCTCGCCTATGAAGATTTTCAATCCAAAAACTATACGAGACTCCAACAAATCAAATACTTAAAAGAGGCTCATAAAGTTGATGAGTCATTGTATTGGATATGAAATTTCAAGAAACAAAAATAAAAGGGGTATATCTCATAGGCCTTGAAAAAAAAGAAGATTCACGAGGTTTCTTGGCACGAACATGGTGTCAGGAAGAGTTTGAGAGCCATGGAATCGATTTTACGCTCTTACAGGGATATGTTACGTATTCTTATAAAAAAGGCACAATGAGAGGGTTTCATTATTTGACAGTTCCTGAGAAAAAGCTTACGAAAGTTACCAAGGGAAGCGTATATGAAGTGGTAATTGATATTCGTCCCAAGTCACCAACTTATAAAAAGTGGGAAGCATTTACATTGAAAGATACGGATTACAAAATGCTCTATATGGAACCCGGAATTGCGCACGCGATACTAACTCTTGAAGATAATACTGAGCTTATGAGTATGTATTCACCAGCATATTTTCCAGGCAATGAAGGTGGAATCCGTTATAACGATCCAAATTTTGGCATAGAGTGGCCAGTTGAAATAGTTGCCGTATCCGATAAAGATATGAGTTGGGCAGATTTTAAATAAATATATGATTATTGTAGATAAAGCATTAGAAAAGTTACATCAAGAGAATAAGCCTATTCGAGTAGGACTAGTTGGTGCTGGTTTTGCCGGAAGAGGATTCATGCTACAGTTGTTGACCGCATTTAAAGGCATGAAACTGGTTGCCGTTTCAAATCGTACCCGTTCGTACGCCGTGTTAGGGTTTGAACAAGCGGATTTTACCGATTATAAAGACGTGAGTAATTTAAAAGATCTTGAAACAACTATTAAAAGCGGAAAATGTGCGTTGACCAATGATCCGTTTTTGCTCACCGATTCTACACAAATCGATGTAATTGTTGAAGCAACCGGAGAAGTGGAATTTGGTTCTCAGGTAATTCTTAGGGCAATAAATAACGGCAAACACGTGGTATTTATCAACGCAGAGTTAGATTCAACACTTGGCCCGATCCTCAAAGTAAAAGCAGATCAAAAAGGAGTTATGTATACCCAAGCCGATGGTGACCAACCGGCAGTACTCATGACTTTGTATCGTCAAGTTTCTTCATGGGGATTCAAACCTGTGATGGTAGGAAATATCAAAAGTTTGATCGATGTGAGAAGAACTCCAGACACTCAAGCAAAATGGGCAGCCGAGCATTTTCAAAGACCCAAGATGGTTACCTCATTTGCTGATGGGACCAAAATCGGGGCGGAAATGGCCAGTATTGCCAACGCAACTGGATTTCCTGTCAGCAAAAGAGGTATGGAAGGACCAATGTGTGACAGGGTAGAAAATGCCTACAAGCTTTTTGATTTGGATACATTGCTGAGCACTGGTCTCACCGATTATATTTTGGGAGCAGAGCCAAGTTTTGGAGTATTTGTTTTAGCGACTACCGCCCAACCCATCAGACAGCGCTATATGAATATGTACAAAATGGGCGAAGGTCCTTTGTATACTTTTTATGTCCCTTATCATTTAAGTCCTATCGAAGCCCCCAATAGCGTTGCGCGAGCCGTAATTTTTAAGGATCCGACACTTATTCCTCTTGGTAAGCCGGTATGTGATGTAGTGACTTTGGCAAAACGAGATATTAAAAAAGGTGAAAAACTAGATGGAATTGGTGGATTTTTGACTTACGGAGCAATTGATAACCATGATACATGTAGGAAGGATAACCTTTTGCCAATAGGTCTTGCGGATGGGTGCATTGCTCTGCGTGATATTCCAATGGATACTGCTATTACATATGCCGATGTACAGCTTCCTGCCGGCCGTTTATCAGACAAACTTCGCGACGAGCAAAATAAGTTTTTTGGATAATATGAATAAAAGTCAAAAAAAAATATCAGTGACCATAGGAATTCCTGCATATAATGAGGAAAATAATATCATAACTTTAATTAATGATATTTTTACTCAAGGTGGTAATAATTGGGACTTAAAAGAGATTATTGTAATAGACGATCATTCATCTGATAAAACAAATCTACTAGTGCGTAAAATTTCTTCAGAGAAGATAAGAATTATTTCCCATGAAAAAAGAATGGGTAAAAGTACAGGCATGAAAGAACTATTTACTCTTTTTAAGAGTGATCTATTAATTCTTTTTGATGCAGATGAGAGGTTAAAAAGCGATATGTTTATAACTAATTTTGTCGAGGAATTTTTGACAGATTCACAGCTTATGTTAGCAAGTGGAGATAAAAAACCATTTACTCCACAAACATTTCTTCAGAGAGGGCTTTATTCTACTTATCTTGTCTTCCATATGTCTAAGTTGAAAATTAAAAACGGAAATAATATTTTTGGTTGTCAAGGTGGATGTATTGCCATAAGAAGCAAATTTGCAAAACAGATAAATATGCCAAATGTCATTAGTGAAGATGCCTTTTTATATCTCGAATGTAGAAAAAGAGGATACAAATTTAAATATATTGATGGAATTGCTGTTTATTACAAATTGGCAAAAAATGTACAGGATTATTATCGTCAATTGTTTAGGTCTACACCACAATCAGTCGCAGTATATTTAGAAGATTATTTTGGTAATAAAGTAAAAGAAGAATTTCATCGACCTTATAGATTTTATTTCTCAACTATACTAGCAGTATTTTTAAAAGATCCGTTTCCAACAATATATGTAATTCTTCTCAATGTCATAGCAAAACCATTGATACCCTTAATTGCTCCTAAATATCGAAGTTATTGGCAAATAGCTCAATCAACTAAGTAAGTATGAAAAACACAACCCCAAAATTATCTTTAACTGTTGGAATTACTACTTGTTATGGAGATGTTTCTATATTGGAAACTGTGAAATCAATTCGATCTTCAGAAGGAGTAAATGATTTCCAATTTATTATTATCGCAGATCGCGTTCCTTTAACTGCGGGAATAAAAATGGAGTTAAAAAAATATAAGGTACAGTTTGTAGAGAATAAAACTGAGGGAAGCCAAATTAAGAAGCAAAAACAGATTTTGAAACTTACCAAAACCGATTTGCTGGTTTTAACCCAAGATGATGTTTTGTTAGATAAAAAAACACTAGTGGAAGTTGTTGGTCGATTTCAAAACCACCCAAAAACTACAATGGTTAGTATCAGAAATGCACCGTTACAACCTCAAACTTTTTTTGAAGCAACACTAAATATTGGTACAAACCTTGCTAATAAGTTGGCAAAACATTGGAATAATGGAGATAATTACCTTTCAGTAATTGGTCGATTTATGGCTTTCAGAACAGAAACATTTAAGAAATTTAGAATGCCAGAAGAGGTCGCAACGTCAGATGCTTTTTACTATTTTGAAAATAAAAGAGTTGGAGGAGGGTATGAATATATACCAAAAGTTAGAGTCTATTTTAGAAATCCACAAAATATGAAAGAACATTTGAGAAAAAGTAGCCGATTTCAATATTCCAAAATGGAAATGGCCCATTATTTTAAAAATCTTACACGAGAATACAAAACACCTCCATTTGTAACAATTCAATCTCTTATAGAACAATTGATTGAAGCACCGGTATATTTTCTTTTCTATTTTGTAGTATACCTTTATACCCGTATTCTTAAACTTGCTCCAAAGAAAGTTTTAAATCCTGTATGGGAAGTCGATGCTTCAACAAAAAATATTACATCAAAATAAATATGAAAAAAAATATTCATGTTATCGCGAATTATTTTTACCCAGTTCAGGGAGGAATGGAAATAACTATTAATGAAGTATACTCACGACTTTCTCAGATGGGATGGAATGTTACTGTGCATACTACCAAGGATTTGTTTTATGAAAAAAATGTTTTATCTGATTACGAACTTATTAATGGCATTCACGTAAAACGATACAAAAAAAACGCTTTTGGATTTTTTCCACTAATTGATTGGAATAATACAGAGGCAATCTTTTTTGAAGATTTTAATATAACTGCACCTTACTCGACAATTCTTTTATACACTAGCATTAAAAAATTATTTAGAAAGAAAAAATTTAAACTAATCATAACGCCGGAAGGAGGGTACGCACATAATTGGTCAATTTTCCCTCCAGTTTTACGCTTTATTAAAAGGACTTATCATCAAACTCTTGGAGTATTATTAGTAAATTTCAGCGTTGATAAAATGAGAACTATTTCTTTATGGGAAGATAAAGCAATTGAAGAATATGGCATTAAAAAAGAATTGTTAACTTATATTCCTCCAGGTTTAGAAAAAGAAGCATTTATGGATGTTGATAAACTTGCCTCAGAAAAAATAAAAGATACAGTCAAACAAATAAAGCCCTACATAATTCAAATTGGGCGAATGCATCATTTGAAAAAATATCACAAAGTTATTAATTTGTTGCCTCAAGTGCCTAATATTAATTATGCAATTGTAGGTTCTACTCAGGAAAAAGAGTATAGAGATACGTTAGAAGAATTAGTAAAAAAACTAAAACTCCAAAAGAGAGTTTATTTTTTGGGTACTCAGGGTGTTATCGACAAATATTATTTACTTAAACATTCTGCAATGATGGTTCATATGGCCGAATTTGAGTCGTTTGGTATTGTGCTTTTGGAAGGAATGAGTCAAGGGACTGTTTGTATAACTTCAACAAAATATGCCATGCCTTATGTAATTAAAGATAATATTAATGGTTTTTGTGTTGATCCAGAAAATGAAGAAGATCTTTTAGCAAAAATAAAATTTGTTCTTGATAAGAAAAATGCAGATAAGATTAAGGATATCAAAAAAAATAATATTGAGCAGTCACAGAAAATGACCTGGGACAAAACTGCACTAGAAATAAGTAAGCTACTAACAAGTTAATTTAAAGTAATCATAAATAATGAAAAGAATATTTCAGTTCAATATCCCAATAGTATTGTTACTTTTTTTTAGTGCAATAGTTTTAGCGTTATGTATTAAGGGCTTGGCTGGAAATCCAACAGGAAAAGAATTAAACACGCGTTCTTGGAGAGATGATGGAGTATTTGAATTATCGCCTGAGCGAGGAAGATTTGCATTATTATATTCTATTGTTGAAGATAAATCATTATTCTTTTCTGACTCAATTGCACAATTCTCTGTGCCTGATGTGGGATTTTCTCATGATCATTATGTATCCTTATTTGCTCCAGCTGTTTCTTATATTGTAATTCCAGGTTATATTATAGGAAGATACTTAGGAATATCTCAGGTTGGGACTTTTGCAATTATTTCTCTTTTCGCCTTATGTAATTTTGTCTTGATATATTTAATTGCAAGAAAACTGGGAGCGGATACAATTGCTGCAGTATTAGGAGCTTTAACATTTTTATTTGCCACTCCTGCTTTTGTATATGCAATAAATTTATACCAACATCATATTTCTACGTTTCTTATTTTACTATCGTTATACCTCCTAATCAAAAGTAAAAAAATATGGGTAACAACAATAGTTTTTTTCCTCTGTGGCTTGTCAATTTCTATAGATTATCCAAATACTATCTTCATGTTTCCAATTGGATTATATGCTCTTGGAAGACTTATAAATGTAGAAAACAAGGTAAAAACTTTACGAGTAAAAATAAATCCTCTTAAATTATTGACTACTATTGCGGTAGTAATTCCTTTACTATTTTTACTCTGGTTTCAATATAAGTCTTATGGTAATCCTTTTACATTATCCGGGTCTGTTGCCAATGCAGAATTTAATACGAAAACAACGGGATTGGTTATAAGCAAACAGGATAAACTGCAAAATAAAAAAACAAATACTACAAAAACTGTTGGTGGCTTCTTTAAAACTCGCGGGTTTCTAAACGGATTTTATTTACATTTTTTAAGTCCTGATCGAGGAATGATAACCTTTACTCCGGTAATTTTACTTGGCTTTATTGGACTTATTGTTGCTTATAGAAAGAAAAATCCATATGGACCTCTTCTTATATCGATTATATTATCTGTAATAGTTTTATATGAGTTATGGGTTGATCCATGGGGTGGATGGGCTTTTGGATCTCGTTACTTAATCCCTGCATATTCTATGCTATCCCTATTTATAGCAATTCTTTTAACCGAATGGCGAAGAAAAATAATCTTTATAATTATTTTTACTGCGTTATTTTATTATTCAGTAGGTGTAAATACTATTGGAGCATTAGCTACCATTGCAAATCCACCTCAGGTTGAGGTCCTCGCTCTTGAAAAAATATCAGGAAAGGTCCAACGCTATTCGTATGATAGAGGAATGGTTGACTATCTTCAGAAGAATACGAGTAAGTCATTTGTTTTTAATGAGTTTGTAAAAACTCGAGGCATTACTGCCTTGCAATATTATTATGCAATTGTTTTCTCCATTCTTTTAGTTGGAACAATTCTGATATTTATTTATTATATTACTTCAAGAAGATATGAAAATAAAAAATAGTAATTTATTTACAATCAACCTGGGTATTAAAAAAACATATCTAGAAATAGTTCGCAATTTTCTAGAAAAAAATGTGGTGTATATTTTGAGTATTTTTTTAAGTGTTATCTCAATAATTAGTTTTATTTTTTATTTACATAATGGCTTAGGGCTTAAGTATAACGATGCCAGATCTCATTTAGATATTGGCCGCCGCGTTGTAGAAGGATTAAAACCAGGTTTAGCTCAGCTGGGAAGTGTGTGGCTTCCACTTCCGCATTTACTCATGGTACCTACTATATGGAATGATTTCATGTGGCATACCGGTCTTGCAGGAGCCTTACAATCGATGATTTCTTTTGTTATAACAGGGATCATTATTTATTTTTTCTTGAAAAAATTCCATATCGGCTTGCTCGGACGAGTCATTGGTGTACTTATTTTTGCAACAAATTTAAACATCTTATATCTTCAATCAACTGCTATGACAGAACTTTTGTTGATTGCTTCCATTACCGTCGCCGTTTACGAATTTATGGTATGGTGTGAAAATGAAAATATTCTAAATCTAGTCAAAGCTGCTTTTTGGGTAATGTTGGCCACTTTAAATCGTTATGATGGATGGTTCTTATTTTTATTCATTACAGTAACTTTAATCGTTTATATTTGGAAAAAAAGAGGCTTTAAAACAATGGAAGGAACGGTTATTTTTTTCTGTACGCTTGGGGGACTGGGAATTTTTTTATGGTTTGTATGGAACCAACTCATATTTAAAGATGCTTTATATTTTGTACTAGGGCCGTATTCGGCACATACACAACAACAGCAATTAGCTCAGGCCGGAGTCTTAAATACTAAAGGAAATTTACTACTTTCTTTAAAAGTTTACTGCTACGCCCTTTTTTATAACAGTAATGCCTTTATTTCTCTAGTAGCATTAGTTGGTGCAATTTTATTTTATTTTGATAAGAATATCAAAACATCCATTAAAATTGCTTCAATTGCATTATTTGCTCCATTTATTTTTAATATTCTTGCGCTATATCTGGGTTTTTCAGTATTGTTCATACAAGGAGTTACCGGTGGGACATGGTTTAATGTTCGTTATGGAGTAATGCTTATGCCGGCTATAGCAATTTTTGTTGGATACCTGGTCGGTAGACTGAAAAATCTTCGTTTGATTTTTATCGGACTTTTGGCACTGGTAATAATTTTTCAATTTGTAAATGCGGATGCTGTTACTATTGATGATGCGAGAGTAGGATCAAGTCAAAAAAATGTATCCGAAGTATCAGGATGGCTGGGGAAAAATGCCAAGGACAAAGACGGATTTATCCTTATCTCTGCCGCCTCCCATGATGCAATTATTTTTTCCTCAGGACTCCCTATGAAGAAATTTATCCATGAAGGTACGGGGGCATATTGGGAAAGCGCTACCACAGCACCTGATAGCTGGGCGAGGTGGATTATTATGAGAAGTTATGATGATAATGACCAAACATGGAAACTGGTACATATCCAACCTGGGTTTAAAAATTATACTAAGGTAGGACATTATCCATTCGCAGATATATATGAGTTAAAACCAGAATATATTAAGTATTTACATACCAAACCGAATCTTAAGAATTTTAACTAATGAAGCACTATATAACGATAAACCTTTTTTTACTTTTGGTTCTCATTACCGGACTTCTTATTGTATTCTATCCCTCAAACCCGGTAAAAACGCAAATAAGAAGGATTTTTTCTCCCACTCCGACTCCCGTCCCTCCTACGTTTCGGATAACTTCTATTGATACCATGAAGTATTCTCGGGATCCCAGTCTGGAAATGCTGGATAATCCGGAGTTTGATAAAACAATTGATTTACAAATGAAGCAAATTGCTGCGACTAACGCGAAATATGTAGCAATTGCGACCCCCTATGATGACCAGTTTCTGCCAATTCTGAAACGGTGGGTTAAGGCTGCACGAAAATATCACCTGCATGTTTGGTTTCGGGGCAACCTGGCCGGTTGGGAGGGCTGGTTTGGGTATCCTAGAATCAACAGAATAGAGCATTTACAAAAAATTGATCACTTCATAGTATCTAATCCAACTCTTTTTAAAGACGGGGATATTTTTACCCCCTGCCCGGAGTGCGAGAATGGGGGGCCCGGAGATCCCCGGCAGACAGGAGACGTAGCAGGATTTCGCACGTTTATGATAGATGAATACGCCCTCTCCCAAGAGGATTTTGAGAAGATTCACAAAAAGGTCATGAGTAACTTTGCCTCAATGAACTACGATGTGGCAAACCTGGTCATGGATAAAGAGACTACAGGCTTATTGGGCGGAATAGTCACAATTGACCATTATATCCGCAATTCCAATGACTACACGGCAGATATCAACTCTCTGGCACAGAAATCCGGAGGAAAAATTATGATCGGGGAATTTGGTGCACCAATTCCCGACCTGCAGGGAAGTATGACACCTCAGCAGCAGGCTACGTGGGTTCAGGATGCCCTTACAACCCTGGGGAGCAATCCTAATGTTGTGGGGGTCAATTACTGGGTTAATATGGGGGGTTCCACACATCTCTGGAATGACGATATGAGTCCGCGGCCGGTTGTTTTGAACCTTACCCACTTTTTCGCAAAATTCAAGCCCTAGGACAGTACTATTGACATTACTACGGGATTAGGGTATATTGAAGCTAGATTACACCTATTTCTGCCCAGAAATGACTATGAAGGGCAGAATTTTTTTATTTTTAACCACTTTTATCACCTTATTCTTTTGGCAGGTATCTCCTGTGTTGGCAGTAACCCCTCCAGATTTTCCCGCATGTTCAGCTCAGGTAGGATCCCCCATTATAGTCTCATACAGTAGCGGTACTCATGGAATTGTAGGCGATTCTGCTACCCATACTGGCAAGGATACTGTATACGCTATAAATAGCAGGAATGTAGTTCTTCAATGTTTTTGTGGGACAGATGGGTCTGGAATTCAGACGAATTGGTGGAAAGCATCAAGCCTGACTGATCCTGATATAAAAGTACTTATAAGCCTGGGATGGAAATATGTACAAAATGGTTCTATCTGGGGTTTGTCCAACGAGCCATATATTGCTCAGCATCTTAACTATGCGTGTGGAGGAACAGGTGGAGGGATATCAGATCCAGCAGTTTTAGGACTTGCGACTACCGGTAATACGTCCTTTGTCAATAATTTGTTCTTTGTTGGGTTTGTAAGCGTTATCTTTGGAACTCATATTGCACTGTGTGACCGCAAAAAAAGAGTATGAACCGCATTCCCCGTTTTTTTATCCTTTTTGGTGCTCTCTGTCTTTTGGGATCAGGTATCCTTTTCTGGCAACGAGCCAATACTTCACGGCTCTCCTTTAATGTCCATTTCAAGACAGCGCAGCATATAAAAAAAACTACGGTAGTACCCAAGCGAATTGTGATCCAATCAATTTCCGTAGATCTTCCAATAGTCCCCTCCAAAATTATAAAAAAAGAAATGGAAACCACTATGAAGGGGGTCTCTTACCTGGATCTATCTCCGGTTCCCGGACAAATGGGCAACAGTATTCTTTATGGACATAATTTTGATGCGCTACTCGGAAGATTACCGAGGATAAAGCCGGGGGATACTATTGTAATCACCTACAGCGATAAGTCGCAAAAAAGCTTTACAGTGAACTACACTCAGGTAGTCACTCCAAAGCAGGTAAATATAATTGAGCCTACAGCAGACAAGAGATTAACTATTTATACCTGCACGGGCTTTTTTGATTCCCAACGTTTTGTCGCCGTCGCCTTCCCCAAAGGATAACCTTTTCTCATCCTCAGTCCCAACGATCATATCCTTTTATTTTGTAGATACCAATTGAGATTATCCAGGATAGGATAAAGGCAAGAATAATAAAATAACCCAGGTTCTCAAGGCTTATCCTATTTACGAAACGAAAAAAAGAACTATGGAGATGAAGATGTGTTGACATCAATTGGATTGCTTCAATGCCACCAATAAAAAGAGCAATTATTACTGAGATAAAGGTAATATTGAGGTTGTAGTATAACTTACGAACCGGTTTTATATTTGCCCATCCATAGGCACCCAGCATTATGATTCCATCAAGAGTATCAACCAATGCCATGCTGGCGGTAAATGCCAGAGGAAGCAGGAGTATTCCCCAAAGAGGGGTCCCTGAAGCACCACTGGCAGCCGAGATACTGAGTAACCCTACCTCACTGGCCGTATCAAACCCCAGCCCGAATAAAAATCCGATAAAATACATTTGGTAGCTTGAGTGTATCTTTTTAAAGAATTCCTGAAAGAACCGGGTGAGAAACCCCTGAGGATGGGAATGGGTAACTTCCTCTCCACAGGTATTCCCTTGTGTAATGCACCGAAATACCCGTAAAATATCAAGAAACGTAATAAGGTTAATAACTCCAATAACGATGAGGAAAATGCTGGAGATGGACATGCCAATTATGGTCCCGGTAGCCTGAAATGAGGGAAGATTACTTTTGACCAATGACGTAAATAAAGCAATCAGGAGAGATAGAATGATGACAACACTTGAATGACCCAGCGAAAAGAATAGTCCAACGGCAAGAGGTTTTTTTCCATCTGTCATAAGCTTCCTGGTGGTGTTATCTATTGCCGCAATATGGTCAGCATCGACCGCGTGTCGTAATCCCAAACCATAAGCGAGGGATAATAACCCTAAGAAGAGGGGATAGCTCTGGGAAAAGAGAAAACCTGCAATCCAAATAACTATATTGCCCAGAATCAAAAGAGAACAGATAACCAGGATCCGTCTGCGGACCTGATATGAGGTTTTCATCCACAATGATTTAAAATGATTGAGCAGTTGCATAAGAATATAGAGAAAAGTTAAGCAAAAACCTAACTTTTCTATACAGCCTTATACTGTCTTTTTCTCCTGACGCTGTTTTTTCACTTGTTGAGCCAGATCTATAATATTATCGAGCGCTTCATCAAATGATTCTCCAAACCCATCAGCTGCTGCTTGGATAGATTTGGTGGTAATGGCTTTTCCATTTGGGTCTACCCCCATGTGGCCTTTCCCCATATCATCGTCCGGCAATTGGCATCCGCAGTTATAACACATATTCTTTTCCACCCCCTTTCGTTTTTTTATTATCTATAATCTTGGTAATATCGATACCCAAGGACTTCAAATACGGATAATTGAGGGTATAAAACCAGAGTACTCCATCTTTTCTGTTATTCAATATCCCGGCATCTACGAGTTTATTGAAATGATGGGACATAGTGGATTGTGCTAACGGAAACCGTTTCATCAATTCCTGACAGGCCAGCTCTTTCTCATGAGAAATATGGCGCAGGATATCTATCCGGGTAGTATCAGAGAGAGCTTTGAAGACTTTAATAACGTTATAAGACTGTTGCATAATTTAAATATCGAAATGTTTCGATAAATAGAGTATACAAATCATATATTCATTTGTCAAACACAACTATTAGAATTAGGTCCTTTTTTTCTAATAAGTAATGGTAAAATAACGTTATACTATGAAAGGAGGTAAGACTTATGAAAACAATGACATGCAAACAATTACACGGTCCATGTGATGAACTTATTCATGGTGAAACTGCTGAAGAAATGATGCAAAACAGTCAGAAACATGGAATGGATATGGCCGCAAAAGGAGATCAAAATCATATCAGGGTTATGGAAGAAATGAAGAGTCATATGGATGATCCAGAAGCAGTCAAGCAGTTTATGGATAAGTTCAATAGTGACTTTGCTGCTCTTCCCCAAGATCAGTAACCTAAAAATAGGAAAGACCCTGAACTAGTTAAGGGGTGATCCGGCTCGGATTCGAACCGAGGACCAAGAGCTTAAAAGGCTCCTGCTCTACCGCTGAGCTACCGGACCATGTCTAAAGAAACTTCAAATATTACCACTTTCAAATTTCCAATAACAAATTATACCAAGCTTCACAGCCTCTTGACAAGAGTGGGCAAACTGTATATACCAGAAATAGCTCATCAGTTCTTATGAAGTTATTACAAAAAACTTACAATTGTTGTGCATAATTAACTGATCAATTTATTTGAAGGGAGGTGAATGATATGAATTATGATGTAGGAGCTTTACTTTTAAGCTCTTTTAATAACGCGCTTATAGCCGTTACAACCTTTGTTCCCAAATTCGTGTTGGGTTTGATTATCCTTTTGGTCGGTATCATCATTGCGTCAATTTTGAAACAAGTTGTACTGCAAGTTGCAAATATATTGCGTATCGAACCATTCTTGCGCAGATATGGGGTACCTGAAGGAAGAGAAGACTTCAACTGGTCAAATATCTTGGCGGAAATTGTGCGTTGGTTTGTCATCCTGATGTTTTTAATTCCAACCGCAGAAGCATGGGGATTACCACAAATCAATAGCGTCCTAACGACGTTCTTGTTGTATTTGCCAAATGTATTTGTGGCGGCAATTATTATCCTGGTAGGCTTTGTACTTGCAAAACTTACCCATGATGTTATTGTGGCATCGACACAGAGTCTTACCGGTACTACTTCTCGGGCTATTGCGTCAGCTTCAAGGTGGGCAATTATTATATTTGCCGTGCTCGCCGCACTTAACCAGCTGGGTATTGCCAGTGACCTGGTACGAATTCTCTTTACGGGACTTGTAGCCATGATTGCTCTCGCAGGTGGTATTGCATTTGGACTCGGAGGACAAACTGCAGCCAAAACAGTCCTTGAGGATTTGATGAAAGCTGCTTCGGCAGAAAAAGCGACTCCAAGTAAAAAGAAGTAATAAATGGTGATTATATTTGTCTTTAAAGCTGATTTACGATATAATCACCATACTTGGCGCCATCGTCTAGCGGCCTAGGACACAGGGCTTTCATCCCTGTAATCATGGGT
>CAZCCG010000001.1:1724-393298 GCA_964497535.1 uncultured Gammaproteobacteria bacterium | reverse complement strand
AGATCCTGAATTGACAGGATTTGAGAGCAACAGAGACGAGTGAGTATGAAACGGGTAATCCTCCCCACTGCAACTTCCGATCGGTACATAAGGTGCTTTCCCCTGTACCAAAGATTGAAGGCAGTCGCTTAAGGCGACCAGAAGTGAACAATATATCACAACTGAGACAGATTGCGGCGAAAACAAAATCTGGCTTACTCTCTTCCCAGGATATAGTGAGGTTATCGACTAGCTGCTTACGCTAGAATATTGTTTGAGTGCGTATCTCCAAAATTGATAACTGAAAACGATCGCTCCTACCCCGAGCATAAAAGCAAATAGTGCAATCCCCACGGATAAGCTTCCAATCAATGCCTGTACCGGGACAGTCATCAAGATTCCTACAGGAATAACAAACATGAGAATACTTCTAATAGGTTCTTGATAAATAGTAATGGGAATTCTTCCCATATTTGCCAAATCTCGATATAAAAAGATAGTATTGTCAACCTCTGTAGTTAAAAGACCAAGAGATAACACAAATATATGAAATGACATTGCTATGAAAAAAGCATTCAAAAATAAGGCAAGGTATAACACTATACCTAAAAAAGTGATTCCCTGTATATGGAATCCAATAAAACTGATGAATCCAATTGAAATAAAAATAAGAATAATATCCAGGATATCGCTTCCTCCAAATAAAGATCTAAATAGAGCAGAAATTGGCATCAGCAAAATATAATCAAAAAACCCTTTTACAACATAGGTGCGAAATCGATAGACTTCCCGGAAAAAAAATTGAGTCAAGCTATCAAGCAAATTAAATGTCATGTAAAACAATATTGCTTCCCAAATGGTATAACCGCCGATGGCTTTTGTTCGTACTATCACCAATGCCAAAAACACTAAAAATAACCCTACACGTATTACTTTTGCAAATACAAAAAGTGCTGCGCTTCCTTTTGAAATAAGAACTATTTGAGATGTTCGTCCGGTAAGCATAAGCCAGAGTTTAAAATATTTTTTAAGTTTAGAAATCATAGAATAATTATCTTCCTTGTGATGTATACACTTGAAGACCTCTTTTCCATACTTTATTGACTATCCACATCATTGCAAAAACCCAAATAAAGGATACTGACAAACCAATATATATTTGTGTTGTTGAAAGCTGTCCCAGATAAATTTTTATTGGAAAATAAAGAAGATACGGAAAAGGAGTAAGACTAAAGAAGAAAAAAACTGGTTTTGGCAGTAAATCCAGAGGAAATAATCCGCCGGCAAAAAATTGCATCATGGTAAAAAAAACAAAACGGGGTGCCCAAATCTCAGAAGTCCAAAAGCCAATCATCCCAAGCAACGTATTGAAAAAATAATATAAAGTAAGACCAACAATAGCTGCAATCAATGTTAAGCATAACAGAAGAATATTTGTTTGGAGAAAAAGTGGCGGCATTAAAAGGAATATGAGAATAGAAAATTCAACCACTGCAAATACGATATTCATGGCTTTATCTCCTAAATCTTTTGCAAACCAATAGAAAAAGTAATTAACCGGACGGATTAGATAATTAGATAAGTCTCCACTTATAATTTCATCTCCAATTCCGGCACTACGTGATGACATAACAAACGATGAAAGAAATGAAGTACCCAAAATATATGTCAAAATAAGAGAGTGGTTATAATCTGCGATAGAAACACTTTTGGGAATAAGAGCCGACCAGAGAAAATAGAATGTCAGAAGCTGAATAATAGTACGTACTCGCCACATCACAAAATTAAACCGGTACGATATTGTCTCATTCCATGTATTTTTCGCAACTTCAAAATATTTTCTCATATCATTGAGCAATATGTATATATGAATAAGTAAACCTTACCAACCTCGCCAAACGAGAGTCTAGATGGGAGCGCTATTACTTATTAACGAGACGTTTTTTTAGTAAATACATCGCGGATAATATCTTCGATATTAGGCTCTTCAATATTGATATCGTCAATATCAAATTTACTCAGTATCTTCTCTGCAACTTTTGTTGCTTCATCCCGAGGAACTGCCAATACTACTTTTATTGAATTATATTCTTTTATTGTCCCAAAGTTCTCAAGTTCAATTTTTGGTATTTCTTTCTGGAACACAATTGACAAAAATTTATGCTTAGAATATTTCTTGACAATATCATCTAATTTTCCATCATAACCGATTTTTCCATGATCAATAATAATAACCCGATCACAAAGCTGCTGTACGTCTTCCATATAATGGCTGGTCAAAATAATGGTGGCTTTATACTTCTTGTTGTAAACTTTAATAAAATCACGGAGCTTTTTTTGCATCACCACATCCAACCCAATAGTTGGCTCATCCAAAAATAAAACTTTTGGACTATGGATCAATGCCGCAATGAGTTCACATTTCATCCGTTGACCTAATGAAAGTTTACGAACCTGAACGTGCAACACATCTTTTACATCTAATAATTCTGACAATTCTTCAAGAGTTTCTTTATACTTCTTATCTGGAATCTCGTAGATCTGCTTGTTGAGTGCAAAAGACTCAATGGCGGGTAAATCCCACCAGAGTTGATTCTTCTGCCCCATGACGAGGGCTATCTGCTTAAGAAACTGGGTTTTTCGTTCATAGGGAGTATATCCCAATACTTTTACATTTCCCGTAGTTGGATGCAATAATCCGGATAGACATTTTAGCGTAGTAGTCTTGCCTGCCCCATTTGGACCGATAAAACCAACGAGCTCTCCTTCTTTTATCTCAAAAGAAATATCATCTACTGCTTTTGCATCGTAGTACCTACGATGAAATAAAGACTTAAGAGCTCCCCAGAATCCAGATTCTTTTTCATAAATCTTGTAATATTTCGAAAGATTAGAAATAGAAATAATATTCATACAAATGATATTAAGATATACAGATATTAGGTAAAATTCTCTTACTATCCTAATCTCTTAGTATCTTTATATCTAGTTCCATTATACAAAAAAGCCCTCCATAATAGAAAAGCTTTTCTGATAACTACTTACCTGATTTAGCGTATCGCTTTTTTCAAAGTTTTACCGGGAGTAAAACCGGGAGCTTTTCGCGCAGCAAGAGTAATTCGTTCTCCTGTTTTGGGATTCCTTCCAATTCGAGAGGCACGCTTTCGAACTGAAAAAGTACCAAATCCTGTTATTACTACTTTATCTCCTCGTTTCATTGCATCGCGGATGCTATTGAGCATTACTGTTACGGCTTCTGATGACGCTTTATGGGTAAGGTTAGCTTTTTTTGAAATGATCTCAATTAAATCTTTTTTTGTCATTATTAGTCACCTCCTCTGGACAGAATATTTAATATTGAAGTTAGCTTAACAATACAATGCAAATAAAACCTTGTCAATGATAAAAAGTAGTATAGAAGAGATCAAAAATTAAAATACTGGTGGATTAGTTTTGAGGAGAGACCGCTCTGAATTCTCGAATTGCCGTAACTTTGATTTCACCTGCAACAATAACTGATTTGCTGACTTCCTCACGAATTTTATTAGCTACCAACACGGTCTGCGAATCATCAAGACGTCCGGGATTAATAATAACCCGCAGTTCTCGCCCTGCTTCAAATGCATACGCATCTTCAACACCATCATATTTTTTGGCAATTTGTTCCATTTCAGTAAGCCGTTTTACGTACCCATCAAACTCTTCATAGCGTGCTCCAGGTCTTCCGCCGGATATAGAATCCGCAATATGAACAATTACGGACTCTATTGATGAAAACGGCTTATCTTCATGATGCTCGGCAACACAATTGATAATAAGCTCTGGTATTTGAAATTTTTTCAACAATTCTACTCCAAGCTTTACATGGCTTCCATCTCCTTCAACTACTTTTCCAATATCATGAAATAAACACCCAAGTCGTACTATATTTACATCTGCCCCGATCTCTTCTGCGATATGAACTCCTATTCTGACCAATTCCAGTGTATGTACCACGAGATTTTGACCATATGAAGTTCTAAATTTAAATCTTCCCAAAATTGCCAATAACTCAACAGGCAAGTTATAAATACCTGCATCATGGGCAAGTTTTTCACCGGCTTCAAGCATGATTTTTTCCATCTCCTGTTGTGTTTGTTTGACTACTTCTTCAATTCGAAACGGTTGAATACGGGTATCTTTCAGGAGTTTTTCCAACGCACGTCTGGCTACTTCTCGTCTGATTTGATCAAAAGATGAAAGTTTTATTACTCCTTCCTCATCAAGATCAACATCTACCCCGGTCGCTTGCTCAAAAGCGCGGATATTGCGGCCTTCTTTACCAATAATACGTCCTTTTACTTCCTCGTCATCGATTTTGATTGTGGATACGGTATATTCAGCAACAACATTTACTGATGCATGGCGCATACTGTCAACTAAAATTTCTTGTGCTTGCCGTTGTGAGGTTCGTTTTGCTTCTTCTTCCCGTTCTTTGATAATTTTTGCAATTGCTTTTGCTTCTTTATGCTCTATTTCGCTGAGCAACTCTTCTTTTGCCTGTTCTGCGGTAATTCCGGAGATTTGTTGTAGTTTTTGGGTATACTCTGCCCTCAAATTCTCTACATCTTCTTTTACGCGATCAATTTTCTCTTCTCGTTCTAGAAGTTTCTTCTCAAGTTGTATTAAGTCGTTTGACATGGTTGCCATATAGTAATGCAGCAGTTAGAAGGTATTTTTCAATACTCAAATGGAGTGGATCCGATAATGGAGCTGAATACGCCATTCATACGTCTGCTTTTCTGCTCACATTATACTCTTTTTGACAGTAATTCGTCAATAACACGCCTGATAATGCTATATCCAAAGCCTTTTCGGCTCAGATAACCACCCAATTTTTGATATAATTCTTCTTTACTTAAACTCTCATATACTCTTATCTTTTTTTGGGTTAGTCCCCACGCAAGGGCAAAATCATCCATACCTTCTTGTACTGTTTCCTCAATAATTTCATCTGAAATTCCTTTTTGTTTCAACTCCATTTTGATTACACGGATGCTTTTGGGTCGCACCAGTTTGCGTTGCCGAACCCACGAACGCGCAAAATCTGTGTCATTTAAGAATTTTTGCTCGGTGAGCTTGGCTACTATCTCTTGTATTATTTCTTGTGGAGCAAAAGATTGAGAGAGATAATCACGAATCTCTTTTTCAGATCTTTCTCGATAAGACAAATAGCGGTAACTTTTACGGAGATATTCCTGAAGAGAAAGGATTTTATAGTTCTTCTTCTGAATCTTCATCTGCCTTTTCCTGTATTCCAACTGCTACGGGATTTGACCCATCTTTACTTTTTGTCATGATTTCATTTACAATTTTTTTCTCCAAATCTTTATTTTCTTTTAATGTTGCCATTGTCGCAGCTTTTCCCTGTCCAAGCATTTGTTCAGCGTAGCGATAAAAGGCACCCGATTTTTTGAGAATTCCCATTTCAACTCCCACATCTACTACGCCTCCTTCTCTTGAAATTCCATCTTGAAAAACATCAAACTCCGCGATCCTAAATGGCGCTGATACTTTATTTTTGACAATTTTAACTCGATGTCTGGAACCAATAGCTTTATCACCATCTTTGATGGTCTCAATTTTCCGTACATCCATACGGACAGATGCATAAAATTTAAGAGCTAATCCTCCGGTGGTAGTCTCCGGATTGCCAAACATAATTCCGATTTTTTGCCGGAGTTGGTTGGTAAAAATAACAACTGTTTTTGATTTTGAAATAACACCCGTCAGCTTTCGAAGTGCTTGTGACATAAGACGTGCTTGCAATCCCATTACTGAATCACCCATATCTCCTTCGATTTCTGCTCGCGGGACCAAGGCGGCAACCGAATCAATTACTAATACATCAATACCTCCGCTTCTGATAAGACTTTCTGTTATCTCAAGGGCTTGCTCACCCGTATCAGGTTGAGAAATAAGTAACTCATCAAGTTTGACGCCAATTCTTTGCGCCCAGAGAGGATCTAGTGCATGCTCTGCATCAATAAAAGCAGCTACCCCTCCATGTTTTTGCGCTTGGGCAATCGTTGAAAGACAAATAGTAGTCTTACCCGATGCTTCAGGTCCATAAATTTCGACAATTCTTCCTCGCGGCAATCCTCCAACACCTAATGCTAAATCCAGTGGAAGACAACCGGTTGAGATAACAGATATATCTAATTTTTGACCGGCTTCACCAAACCTCATGATAGAACCACGTCCAAATTGCTTTTCTATTTGCTCCATTGCAAGTCTCACTGCCTCAAGTTTAGCGCCGGCTTCTGTGTGGCCATTGGGAGGTGGATTTTGTTTTGCGGGATTAGCTGTTCGTGCCATTTGATCTCAATTGTATCATCATGTCTTATAAATACAATAGGTATATTTATATCTTAGTACATAATTCTATATCATTAGCGAAAAAAATACGAAACCTTATATTCCTTGCTTAAAAGAGCTATTATCGATATAATTACGATTACTTCTTCGGGATGTAGTATAGTGGTAGTACGCCGCGCTGGGGGTGCGGTAGTCCGTGTTCGATTCACGGCATCCCGACACTATGATACAACGAAAACAGACCCTATTTGTGGCAACGGACAAAAAACAACCACGTAAACCCGTACAAAAACAAACAAATTTTCCTTCTATAAAAGACTCGTCAGTAATTATACAGCAACCAAAATCAACTCCTGTTGAGGAAGCACACAAAGATGTGCAAAGACAGACAGAGGTAAATGAAGAAAAGTTTAAAGACTTGCTCAAAAAGTCTGAGAAATGTTTGTTAGTAATTTCTGCTGTTTTTCCTTTTGACCCTTTCCCTGATGAAGTAACTATTGATATTAATCAAGTCAATATTATACATCGCATATTTTTTTATTCCGAACGGAGACATAGCATTCCGATACAAAATATTAAAGATGTCTTTGTAGAGGCAAGTCCTTTTTTTTCAACGCTTCGCATCGTTGATACCGGGTTCGTTGAAGCAAGTATTGATGTAAAATTCTTGAAAAAGAATGATGCAATGCGTGCCCGAAGAATTATCCAGGGTCTAGTTTTGGCAGCAAAAGAAGGTATTGACCTCACACTTTTGAAAGAGAAAAAAATGTTGGAAAAAATTGAGGAGCTAGGTAAAATCCGTGAAGCCGAATAATCGTTATCGCTTTGGAGATTGTTTTTGTCTGCGAGCTTTCCCACCGGTTCCGACTTTTCTTCGTTCTCGAATTCTTGAATCACGTGTTAAAAATCCTTTTTTCTTTAGAAGTGAACGATGTTTTTCCGGATCTGTTTTCTCAAGTACTCGTGCGATGGAATGTATAACCGCATCCAGCTGTCCTGATTTTCCTCCGCCTACAACTTTTATGGTAAATGCATACTTACCAATGTTATTGGTTGTTCGGATCGGTTCCAAATATAATGAATCTACCGCAATACCTGAAAAATATTCTCCAATTGGTTTTTGATTTACTAAAATGTCTCCTTTTTTGATCTTTGTCTCTCCCCACAAAACCGCATCGAAATTTGATTTATACAATCGTGCACGTGCTACAGCTTCTTTACGCCGTCCTACTGCAAAAATGTAGTCTCTTGTTTTTTTATTTTTTGGTTCTGCCATAGTATATTAGTTATTTTTAAATTTATCTGTATATGGATGCACTTCTGTTGGAAAAACAAATAATCGTGTTGTCATTCTATCCCGAAGTCTATTCTGAGGAAGCATACCTTTCACAGAATGGAGAATTAATTTCCGAGGATCTTTTGCACGTACTTGCTCTACTGTTTCTTCCCGAAATCCTCCTGGATATCCTGAATGTCGGTAATATTTCTTGTCTTGTTCTTTTTTTCCAGTTACTTTAATTTCTTTAGCATTGATTGCTACTACATAATCACCGCAATCTAAATTTTTTACAAAATATGGCTTTGACTTACCCATCAATAATTTAGATATATTTGTTGAAATTCTTCCTAACGTTTCTCCTTTTAAATCAATCAGGTGCCATGCTCTTTGGATATCAGATTTTTTTGTTGAATTTGTTGCTGGTTTCATGCTTTCTTTTCTCCTTTTTTACTTTTTACGTTTTGTTTTTTAGGCTCTTTTGTTGTTTTTGTAGTATTTTTTTTCATGTCTTTTTCTACAGTCTTTCCTTTGAGTTCTCCAGTTGCAGATACACCGTTAGTCATCGCAATTGCATTCGACTCTACCCACTCCAAAAAAACCATTGAGGCATTATCATTGAAACGTCGTCCCAACCGAATGATTCTTGTATACCCCCCAGATCGATTCCCATACCGAGGAGCAATAGTAGTTTTTAATTTAGAAACAGCCCTTGGGGTTAAAAATTCATTTAAGGATGCTGACACATTTGAATTTTCTTTTTTTACACTCGTTATCAATTTTTCTGCCCGGGAACGAACAGATTTCGCTTTTTGTTCTGTAGTTTTTATTCTTTCTTCCAACACCAGAGATGACAATAGCCCTTTGAAAAGTGCTGTTCTCTCATTTGTATCCCGTTTTAATTTTCTTCCAAATACATTCTTTCTCATAGAAAAAAGCAATGACCATACTGAGCTATTTGTACCTTTTAAAATTCACGTTTATTCGAGTAATTGGAGGATGACTTAATAAGCAGTTCTCAGATACTCGAACGCACGCGAATATCTAAAATAGAAAAAAACATTCGTGTGGCTTCGCGCTTTATAAGGTAAATGTTATTCCCTTTTCTTGTAACTTTTCTTCAATAACTCCCAATGATTTCCCACCCATATTTCTCATTCCCATCAGATCTTTTTTGGGAGTATTCAATAATTGTCCTATGCTTTCAATTCCACCATTTCGCAAACTGTTATAGATTCTGGTAGGAAGATCTAACTCATCAATAGTCATTTTCAACAGTTCATTAGAAATGGAAGCTGTAGCAGGGGTGCTTTCACCGGAAGTCAAAACTGCAGCAGGTTCATACATGTGTAAGAAGTATGAAGCAAGAACTCGTGCAGATTTATCCAATGCATCACGAGGGCTAATAGTTCCATTTGTCCATATTCGAAGGATGAGTTTATCCAAATTAGTTTGCCCACCGACGCGAGTTGCTTCAACAGCATAGTTAACCCGTGTTACCGGAGTAAAAATTGCATCTGTTGGAATTACACCAAGTGTCTCAGATTTTCTTTCTTCTGCTAATGAATACCCATACCCACGTTCTACAATCAATTCCATGTCAAGTTTTGCTTTGCGGTCAGACAACGAACCGATATATTGGTTTTTATCTACTACTTCTACACCATCTGGAAGATCTAAATCTCCTACAGTTACATCTTTTGGGCCTTTTATCGAGATATGAATAGTTGCGGTATTTTTTGAATCAGCTAAACGGAAGGTTATTTTTTTGATATTGAGGATGAGTTCGACGATATTTTCTTTCAAACCCGGTAGTGTTGAGAATCTATGTTTTACGCCATCAATTTTGATGGAGGTTACTGCTGCTCCCGGAATGGAAGAAAGAAGTACTCTTCTCAAAGAATTTCCAAGAGTATGCCCAAATCCGATTTCCAATGGCTCAATTACAAATTCACCATATGTATCGTTGGCTTGCTCTTCTTTTATTTTAAACATCGGATCTTTCATAAAACAATTTTCCTATTGTACCACTATCTTGAGTAATATTCAATAATTAGTTGAGTATTGAACGGAACTTCAACATCTTTGCCTTTTGGAGACTCCAAAAGGGTGCCTAAAAACTCTTTTCTGGAGAGAAACGGAACCACTACTGCATTCTCTTCCATGGCCTTTAATACTGATGGATTTTCTTGAACGGTAGGAGACAGGCCAATTGTATCGTGAGATTTAACCCGATAGGAAGGTATGGTAACTTTCTTGCCATTTACTAATACATGACCATGACCAACAAATTGTCGGGATTGGAATCGAGTTTTGGCAAATCCGAGCCGATATACTACATTATCAAGTCTACTTTCCAAAAGTGACAACAGTAATTCTGCTGTATCGCCGGGTTTATCTTCGACTTCCCGCACCAACCGTACAAGTTGTTTTTCAAGTATTCCATACATTGCCTTCAGTTTTTGTTTTTCGCGAAGCTGTAATCCATACTCGGAAAGCCGTCGTGCTCGTTTTCTGCCATGAACCCCCGGAGGAATATTCAACCGTCTCTGCAGACTTGCTGATGTTTTATCAAGAATATTAACACCTTCACGCCTGGCTAATTTATGTTTTGGTCCTGTATATCTAGCCATTAAACTCTTCTCCTTTTCTTTGACCGTGGCCCATTATGTGGAATAGGAGTAACATCTGCAATTTGAGTTATAGATAATCCAACAGCCTTTATGGCACGGAGAGATGAATCCCGTCCGGAACCGGGCCCTTTTACATATACTTCCACTGTCTTTATACCACCTGAAACCGCTTTTTTAGCTGCCTGCTCCATAGCCAAACTTGCGGCATAGGGAGTTGATTTCCGGGTTCCCTTAAAACCTACTGTTCCTGATGAACTCCATGAAATAGCATCACCTTTCTCATTGGTAATAGAAATGAGAGTATTGTTGAATGTCGAAGTAATATAGACTCTTCCATGTGTAGAGAGAGCTACGGTTGATTTCTTCTTTGTTTTTGTAACTTGAGTTTTTCTTTTTTCTGCCATATGTTATATAGTATTTGTCGAATGTATTATTTTTTTGCCGGTGCCGCTTTTTTACCTTGATCCAAAAGCCCCATACGTTGTGCAACTTCTTTTTTGATTGCTCCGATAGTAACTCTTTTTCCTCGTTTTGTGCGTGCATTTGAACGAGTTCTCTGCCCATGGGCAGGGAGACCTCTACTATGCCTTGTTCCAATATATGAGCCGATTTCCTTCAGTCTTTTGATATTTTCTTGTACTTCTGCCCGCAAATCTCCTTCAACTTTATATTCTTCAACTACTTTTTGTAATCTTTTTTGTTCCTCTTCATTCAGGTTTTTGACCCGCTTTGCAGCATCCACTTCTGCTTTTTTTAATATGGTTACAACGTTTTTCCTTCCAATGCCATATAAATAACTTAAGGAAATATCAACTCTTTTCTCATCCGGAATAGTAATACCTGCAATCCTCATAATGTTAACCCTGGCGTTGTTTATGGCGTGGATTTTCACACACTACCCGAACAACACCCTTTCTTTTGATAATCTTGCACTTGAGACATCTTTTTTTTACGCTTGCTTGTACTTTCATGAGAATTCCTTTATTGACGATACGTTATTCGCCCTTTGGTTTTATCGTATGGCGTCATTTCTATTTTTACTCGATCTCCTGGCAGAATTTTGATGAAATGCATTCTCATTTTACCCGACAAATGAGCAACAATGAGTGATCCATCCGCTAATTCGACTCTAAATAGGGTATTGGGAAGTGACTCTTTTACAATTCCTTCCGTTTCATAGGATCCTTGATGTACCATATTAACACGAATAAACACGGAATATCGAAACCGATAAACACAGATTTATCCGTGTAAATCCGTTTCTGATCCGCGTTAATCTATGTTATTATAACAAACCAGCCGCGGCGAAGCAATACTCAGGCTGTAATTACCAATGGACTCTCTTTGGTGATAGCTACCGTACGCTCAAAAACCCCAGACATACTACCGTCTGCCGTTACGATTGTCCATTCATCATCACCTCGATAGCTAACTTGTTTTTTTCCCATGTTATAAATCACTTCAATAGCAATCGTCATTCCTTCTTTCAAAAGTGGCGTCTTTTGAATAGACCCTAGCAAATACCCTGGAATTTCAGGCTCTTCATGCAGCTGCCGCCCCACACCATGGCCGATTAGCTCTCGAACTACCGAATATCCTTTTCCTTCGACAATCTTTTGAATCGTCTTTGATATATCCCCAATGTGATTCCCTACTACTGCAACTTTTATGCCTTCTTCCAAAGCTTTTTTTCCTGTTTCAAGAAATATATCAATATCATCCTTTTTGTTTTGCATTTTTCGCTTTTTGCTTTGTACCCGTATCGTTTCGGACATATCGGTATGAAAACCCTTATAAAATACGCCACAATCTACGCCTGCCACATCCCCATCTTTATAAATGTAGTTACCGGGAATTCCATGAACTACAACATCATTGGTTGAAGCACAAATCGTATGATGATATCCTGGTACTTTTTTAAATCCAGGATATCCTCCCCGTTGCACTATGAGATCTTGTGCCCATGTATCAACTTCAAGCTCTGATACTCCCGGGATAATCCTTCCAACTATTTCAAATAGAACATCAGCCAATATTTTACCGCCATGCTTCATTATTTCTATTTCTTCTTTTGTTTTGATATCAATCATGTAATAGTCCTTTCTTATGTATTTCTGAAATAATATAGTCAACTGTCTCTTCTTTACTCATATTTGAGTTGTCAACAATAAAATATCCATACTTTGTAGGATCTGAAACAAGAGGATCTGTTATTCGTTCCATATCTCGCTTATCTCGCAGTTGTACATCTGCCAAAACCTCTTCAATGGTCATATTTTCTTGCCCCTGCTCTCTGAACTGTTCCAATCTGCGCTTTGCTCTTACTTCTACTCGTGCTGTCAAATAGATTTTCATTGCAGCATTAGGAAATGCCTTTGTTGCAGTATCTCGCCCTTCGGCAATAACGATAATGCCCTCAGCCAACCTTCTTTTGGCGATTGCTTGCTGCATGGCAACCATATATTTTCTCACCTGGGGAATTGATGAAGTAATAGCAGACCCCGCAGCCACATCCGGCTCATTAATACGCCCAGTTACATCGTTCCTATTCAAAAATACGGTATTATTTCTGATATCAACTTCCACATGCTCTAAAACTTCTAATACGTTTTGAGTATTGGCAAGGTCAATTGTATGCTCAATACAATACAACGCCAAGCAACGATAGGTTGCTCCTGTCCACAAATCAAACCCATGTAGTTTTTGTGCAAGAAGACGGGCAATCGTGCCTTTTCCGGTTGCAACCGGCCCATCAATAGCAATAATAAAACCTTCTTTCATAATGAGCGTACTGTTTCTAATAGCTGTTGTACTTCTTGCAATTTTTGTGCAAATTCAGCCTCAGATGTATTGTTTTCTATAAAGATATCAGCAAGTGCCAAGCAAAAAGCCACCTGTAAACCCGTCCGTGCTTCTCCAATACCTAAATCTCTTCGATCCAGTCTATCAAAAATCTCCCAGGTAAGATTTTCTCGTCTTTTGAGACCTACCAACCGATTAAACCGAACAGTTCTATTAGCTACTACTCCAAGGAGTTTAAACTGTGAATGCTTTCGCAACTCATCTATCTCTCCAATATTGCGTATACCATCAATAACGGCATGAGAAATAGAATTCTTTTCTATATATTCAAGTGCTTTGCGAGCCAGGATTCCGGGGCCAAACTCTTGTCTCCATTCGTTTCCAATATCTTGAAGTATCTGGCGCGTAATAGGGGTTTGACCTCTCTTATGTGCTTCTGTTTCAAGAAATGATGAAAGAGTTATTTTTTTAAATCCTTTATTTTCCAAAAAAGAAGCAGCGGTTGTTTTCCCGCTTCCAAATGGTCCGGTTATACCGATGAGCAGTTGATTATTTTTTCTTGTGTCCAATTCTTTTAATTATTTCTGCATGAATGTCCTTAATAGGCTTTTCTCCATCCACTTCAATTAAAATACCCTTATTTCTATAGTACTTGATGACAGGATCGGTAAATTTATGAAAAACTTCAATTCTCTTGCGGATTGCCATAAGAGTGTCATCTTCACGCTCAGAATCTCGATATGCAAGTCGCCATAGAATCTCTTTATCCGATACATTTAAATAGATAACATAATCGATACCATTTTTAAATGACTTTGCTTGAGTCAAGGTTCTGGGAAACCCATCTAAAATATAGCCTTTTTCATACTCCGGACGACTTAGATAATCACTGACAATTTTGATAGTCTTACGGTCAGAGATCAAAAGACCGGCATTCATAACCACTTTTATCTGATGCCCCAGTTTGGTATGCTCTTTTGCAAGTTCACGAAAAATATGTCCCGTAGATAAATACGGGATTTTTAGTTTTTTAGACAGCAAATTTCCTTGAGTTGACTTCCCGGAACCGGGAATACCAATTAAAATTAACTTCATATACTGAGCGTTTAGTTCATAAGCGTATACCTGCCCGCAATGCTGCGCATAAGCACTGCAGGCGGGGGGTTTAGTTATTCCAACCCGATGCTCTTATTGGACAAACTTCTCGTAACTTCTCATTACCAACTGTGCTTCTATGTTTTTTACTGTTTCCAAAACTACACTTACTACGATCAGGATACCGGTTCCTCCCAAAAGCAATGTCTGAATACCAGTAAAAGCCTGGGCAATATTTGGCAAAATCGCAATGAGTGCTAAAAAGACTGCTCCTGCCAACGTAATCCTTGTTAAGATATAATTTAAATACGAAGCAGTGGCAGCACCGGGACGAACTCCCGGGATAAATCCGCCTTGTTTTTGTATTTCCTCTGAAATCTTTTTGGGATTAAATATTACCGCCGTATAAAAATAGGTAAACCCAATCACCAACAAGAAGTATAGTATATTATACACCAACCCGTCAGGACTAAAAGTGGATGAGAGAGAAAAACCAAAGTCTTTCAAAGCAGTATTTGGTGAAGCTTTCAGGTAATTTGCAATCAGTGATGGAAGTAGCACCAGGGATACTGCAAAAATGATAGGAATAACACCTGCCTGGTTGAGACGAAGCGGTAAATGGGTGGATTGACCACCGTACACTTTATTTCCCCTCACTCGTTTTGCATAATATACCGTAATCTGCCGGGTCGCCTCATTCATTACGACAATTGCGGCAACTACCAAAATGCCTAATGCTCCAAAAATAATATAATTCATTGTATTCTCAGGCGAAGCTGTTGAAAGGGTTTGAGTAAATACTACAGGAACCCGTCCCACAATACCGGCAAAAATAAGAAGAGAGATTCCGTTTCCAACGCCTTTTTCAGTTATTAATTCTCCCAGCCATACCAAAAACATAGTGCCTGCTGTCATCGTAAGAACAAAGGAAATGAGATAGAGAGGAGCCAGTTGCCCAATAATACCCTGGTTTTTGAGAAGAGCAAACATACCAATTGCCTGCACGATAGCAAGCGGTACCGTAAGCATACGGGTATACTGATTAATTTTTTGTCGTCCCGAATCTCCTTCTTTGGATAATTCTTCCAGCTTGGGAACAACAATTGTCAAAATCTGTAAGATGATAGAAGCATTGATATAAGGGTTTAATCCCAATGCCATAACGGAAAAGTTAGCCAGGGTACCCCCGGAGAATATGTCTAGAAGGCCCAAGAATTGATTTTGAGCGAATAAATGCTTCAAGCTGACTACATCTACCCCAGAAACGGGAATATGGGCAAATATTCGAAAAATGACGAGAATGAGTGCAGTAAAAAGAATCTTCTTACGTACCTCGGGTGACTTGAGGCTATTTCTAAACGTAGCGAGAATCGTATCCATGAATTATTGTGCTATTGTACCACCGGCTTTTTCTATTTTTGTTGCAGCTTGTTTGGAAACGGGTAATTTTATGGTAAGAGACGTTTTAATGATACCATCTCCTAAAATCTTTACTCCATAAGTATTTGCCTCTTTTTTATCCACGATATGTGCCTTGATAAGAGCTTCCATATCTACAACAGCACCCATAGGGAATGCCGAAAGACCGGCTAGATTTACGACGAGCGGTTTTTTTCGAAAGATTTTATTTCTTCCCTTTCCTCGATGAAACGGCATACGCTTAATAAGACTTAAGGCTCCTCCTTCAAAAAACAAAGGGATTTTGCCACGGGCTTTCTGTCCTTTGGTACCTCGTCCCGCAGTTTTGACTCTCCCGGATCCATGTCCCTGGCCGAGTCTTCTTTTCCCTTTGGTAGTAGTTTTTGGTAATTGTGCTAAATTCATAATAATTATCCTCTCTTGTGTCCAATATTTCGCTCCGCAATTTTCTCCAGTGCTCGAAGTGTCGCGTATACATTGGACGCTTTATTTTTGGTACCCAACACTTTGGAGGAGATATTCATAATACCTGCTGCTGATACCACGCTTCGTACTGCTCCTCCCGCGATAACCCCGCTTCCAGGTGGTGCCGGTTTGAGAAGTACTTTTGCCGCACCTTCTTTTACATATACTTCAACAGGAATTGTACCTCGTACAATAGGTACTTCGATTAAATGTTTTTTTGCCACATTAATTCCTTTTCGGATTGCAGAAGCTACATCTCCTGCTTTTCCCAACCCTACGCCTACTTTTCCTTTCTTATCTCCAACGACCACCAGTACTGAAAATCCGATCTTATTTCCTCCTTTTGTTTTTTTGGATACCCGATTCACCTGTACGATTTTCTCTTCAAAACCGTCTCCACTTCTTCCAAATCCCTGATTTTGTCCCGATGGATGATTCATTAAATCTGTACTCCCCCTTCCCGAACTCCGTCTGCTACTGCTTTAACCCGCCCATGATATCGATAGGAACCACGATCAAATACAGCCTGTTTTATTTTCTTCTCTTTTGCAACTTTAGCCACATAGATACCCAACGCTTTCGCTTTATCTGTTTTTGTACCTTTGATATCTTTTATTGTATTTTCGCTAACCGACAGAAGTGTCGTGCCGGTCTCATCATTAATCAACTGCACGGAAATATACTTATTCGAACGCGCCACACAAAGCCGTGGCCGCTCTTGTGTACCTGAAATCTTTGATCGAATTCTTCGTTGCCTTCTCAATTTTGAATTTGTATTTATCATATTGTTACTTTCCGCCAACTGCTTTTGCGGCTTTTCCTGCCTTTCGTCTAATCCTCTCACCTTGATACTTAATTCCTTTTCCTTTATAGGGCTCCGGCGGACGAACCGCACGGATTTTTGCTGCGATATCTCCAACTAATGCTTTATCAACCCCTGATACCGTAATGACATTCTCAGCTACTGCAAATTGAATTCCGGAAGGAGCATCTATTTTTACCTGATGTGAAAACCCGACCGATAGATTTAAACTACTACCTGCTACTTGCGCTCTATACCCTACGCCTGATAATTCCAATTTTTTCTCAAATCCACTTTCAAGCCCCTTGTGCATATTGGCAAGTCTTGCCCGTACTGTTCCCCACATTGCATTTGATGTAGGAGTCTGCTTCAACGGAGCTACCGTTAACAATCCGTTTTCAACAACTACTTGCATATCGGAAGGAAGAACAAATGCTAACGTACCTTTTTGGCTGGTCATTATAACCTGGCCATCGTTCTGAGTTACCGTTACTGCTGGTTTAATTTCGATTGGTAATTTTCCGATCCGTGACATATATTCTCTGGGTGGAATTTACCACACAGTGAAGAGTAATTCTCCACCGACTCCTTTCTTCTTTGCTTCTTTTCCGCTTAATACTCCCATGCTTGTGGATAATACCGGCACAACTCTTCCTTTTCGCTCAACCATGCCAATTTCTGTTGTTTTTGTATATACCCGAATTGAAGGTTTTGAAACAATTTTAATATCAGTAACCGATGGTGTTCTTCTGTTATATTTTATTTTTGCTTCTAAAACTTTTTTCCCATCCTGATCTACTTCTTTTACTGATTCAAGGAAATGTTCCCTGATCAATAACTCGGCCAAAGCCTTATTCATCCTGGATAAAGGAACAATAACAGTCCTTCTTTTAGCCAGACATGCATTTTTTACTCTAATAATAAAATCGGATACTTGATGATTCATATAATTACCAACTTGCCTTTACTACTCCCGGCAATTCTCCTTTTGAAGCAAGCTCACGGAAACACATTCTGCACAGACCAAACCGTCTCATATATGCTCGTGCTCTTCCACATAAATTGCATCGGTTCCGTTCCCGACCCTCAAACTTTTGTTTCTTTTTAAATTTAACGATATCAGATGTTTTAGCCATACGTTTAAGATATTAGATTATAAGGCTATCATGATAAATCTGCAACTTATCATTCTACTCCTTATTCTTTCGCTCCTTTTTGGAAGGGCATCCCCAATGCTTTTAATAATTGCGCCCCTTCCGTATTTGTATGAGCAGAGGTAACAATATTGATCTCCATTCCCTGTACTCGGTCAGCTTTACCCGGATCAATCTCAGGAAAAACACTATATTCCGTCAGTCCCAAGGTATAATTTCCTTTTCCGTCAAAACTGGTTGTTTTTACTCCATGGAAATCCCGTAACCGAGGCAAAACAACATTCACCAACTTTTGGTAAAAATCATTCATGCGTTTTCCTCGAAGAGTTACCACGAGCCCGATGGCATCCCCTTCTCTCAACTTAAAGCCTGCGATTGATTTCTTTGCCCGAGCTACTTTTGGCTGTTGACCGGTTATTTGAACCATAACTTCTGTCATGCGCTCAATATTTTTCTTATCAGCTACTGCGTCTTTCACACCCATATTAACACCAATTTTGACCAGTTTTGGAACTGCAAAACGATTTTTAATATTCAATTCTTTTTGCAGCTTCGGCACAATTTCTGTTATGTAATTTTGTTGAAATGTATTCATATCTTTTGTTGGCACTTTCTACAAATCCGTACTTTTTTCCCGTCTTCTATTGAAAATCCAATTCGTGTAGGTAAATGACACTTCGGGCACATAATCTGAACATTATTCCATGACATGGGTTTGGTGATGGATACGATTTCAGAAGGATTACCATCTCCTTTGCCTTTTTTATGCCGTTTATACTCATTTACTCCCAACACAAGAATTTTTTGTTTGATGGGAAATACTATCTCAACAGTACCGCTTTTTCCTTTATCTTTGCCTTTTATTATTTTGACACTATCTCCTTTTTTTAATTTCATATAATCCTTGCAACTGTTAATTGCTCATTGTTTACTGATACTTCTTATAAAACCTCAACCGCCATACTGGCAATTTTTGCATACCCTTTGTCTCGAATCTCTCGTGGTATGGGACCAAAGATACGAGTACCTTTGGGATTTTTATCTTTTGGATTATCAATCAATACTCCCGCATTATCTGAGAATCGTATATAAGACCCGTCCGGTCGTCTGAATTCCTTTCGGCTCCGAACCAACACAACTTTTACAATTTCTCCGCTTTTGACGCCTCCTGTTGGGGTTGCTTGCTTTACGACACAATTGAGTATGTCTCCGATACTTCCCTTTCTTCGGTTTCCAGGAAAAATATGAATAACTTGCAACAAACGTGCACCTGAATTATCCGCAACCTTTAGCATGCTTCTATGTTGAATCATAAACTTTTACCTCCATGTTGTATAATCTGCGCAACTTTAAAATGTTTATCCTTTGACAAAGGAGCAACTTCAACAATTTTTACATATTCCCCGACTTTTGGAGAAAACTCTCCTGTATCTGCTTTAAATTTTTTGCTTCGTTTGAGCAATTTCTTATACAAAGGATGCGGTATTCGTCGTGTAATCTCAACAATAACCGTCTTTTGCATTTTATTTGCGATGACAATTCCTTCTAGTGTTCTCATTGTTTATTTTTAGCAGGTTGATTTTTTATAAATCAACTTATGCTGTTTTTACCTCCTTTTGTTTCATGTATGTCAAAATTCGGGCAATTTCTTTTCGTTTGTGGAAAATTGAGCGTAGATTTTTCAGTTTTCCGATATTTTTTTCCAGCCGAGCGGTTGCAAGCTCATCCCGTGCTGTATCAAGAGCAAGTTTCAATTCCTGTATCGTTTGTTCTTTTTGTGTTTTTGCTTGTTTTGCTTTTTTTGCCATAGCTATTTCTCCACAATTCTTGTTTTAATTGGTAATTTATATGCTGCTAATTTTAGTGCTGCATGTGCGATATCTTTATTGATACCTCCCATTTCAAACAGCATTTTTCCCGGACGAATTCGTGCTACATATTCATAGATATCACCTTTTCCGCTTCCCATTCTTACTTCAGCAGGTTTTTTGGTAATCGGCTTATCGGGAAAAATACGAATCCACAACCGTCCACCTCGTTGCGTATAATGGGTAATAGTACGTCTGGCAGCCTCAATTTGTCTGCTGGTTATCCATCCGGTACCCATCGCTGATAATCCATATTCACCAAAGGAAACCTCAGTACCGCTGGTCGCGTTCCCTTTCATGACACCTCGTTGCATTTTTCTATATTTACTTCGTTTTGGTTGTAACATATAAGTTTAATTTAAAGTTCAAAGTGTAAAGGGTAAAAGAATAGTTATATTATTACTTTTCGTTTTCCACTTTTAGCTTTTAACTTTTCCCTTCCGGTACATTAATCCAGACTTTTACTCCTACATATCCTTTTTTTGTCAGGGATGGAACACTCGCATAGTGGACATGTTCACGTATCGTTGACAAAGGAACGGTGCCTTTTTGGATCTTTTCTCTCCGTCCAATTTCAGAACCTGCAATTCTTCCTGCCAAAGCAATCCTCACTCCTTTAGCTCCGGATGACATCACCTTTTCTGCTGTCTGATTCAAAACTCTTTTATAAGGAAGCCGCTTGGCAATTTGATCCGATACGTTTTTTGCTACTAAATACGCATCCAAACTCGGTTCCTTAATCGGTTCTACCCGAATCTCAAGCTTTGGGATATTTTTACCTTTTTGTGACTGTAAAAGCAACGTATTGACTATTTTCTTCAAATCTTCCAACCCTGTCCCTGCTCGTCCAATTACCATTCCGGGACGAGATACGTGAATAATAACCTTAATGCTATTAATTGATCGCTCAATTTCAATTTGAGATACACCTGACGCTTCCAGCCGTTTCACAAGAAATTTTCGCAGTATTACATCTTGAAGTAATATATCTTTGTATCCTTTTGCGGCAAACCAACGACTACTCCAGTTATATACTGGGCCAAGCCGAAAAAGATGTGCATTTACTTTTTGTCCCATAATTATGAGCGGTTAGTTTGTTAAGCGTATAGGGTATAGTTAACTAAACGCTAAACGCTTCCTAACTAGACGCTTTTCTTCCTTTCTTCTAATATAATTGTTATATGGCTACTTCGTCTCTTGTATGGATGTACTCTTCCCCGTGTGGAGGGATGATATCGTTTTAAAGCAGGCCCTTCAGATACTTCGACAAATTTTACCATAAGAGCCTCTTCTTTTGCCTTGCCATTATTAACGGCATTTGCCATAGCGCTTTTGAGTACTTTCCCCAAAACATAGGCTGCCCGTTTATCGGCAACGGAAAGTCTTCTCATTGCCTCATGCGCAGATGTTTTTCTGATTGCATCAGCAACCAACCGCACTTTACGCGGCCCCACTCGTGTTGATTTTGTTCGTGCTTTAAATTCCATATTCGTTAACTTTTAGTTTGCTAAACGTAGAGCGTATAGTTCAACTAAACGCTAAACCCTTCCTAACTAGACGCTTCTTACGTCTTTGATACCTCTCGTGCTACAACTCGACCATGCGCTCTAAAAGTACGACTGGGGGAAAATTCTCCCAAACGATGCCCAACCATACCTTCTGAGATGAGAACATTGATAAATACTCTTCCATTATGAATTGCCATGGTATGTCCCACAAACTCAGGCGGAATTTGAGAGGATCGTGACCATGTCTTTATTGCTACACGGCTACTTCCTTCTTTTTGTTTGAGAACCTTTTTCATGAGCTTTGGATCAATATACGGACCTTTTTTTGTACTTCGTGCCATATTAATTAAAGATTTTTATCTCTTTTTCTTCCTCCTTTGCAAAATATATTTTGTTGAATATTTTTTCTTGTTTCGTGTATTTCCAACGGCTTTTCTTCCTGCAAATGTTTTTGGCGCCGGCATACCAATCGGGCTTCTTCCTTCTCCTCCTCCATGCGGATGAGACCGTGGATTCTGAGCAACTCCTCGAACCGTCGGACGAATTCCCATATGTCGTGCCCGGCCGGCTTTTCCAATTACTTCATTTTTCCATTCAACATTTCCAAGCTGCCCAACCGTGGCCATACATTCTTGTCTTACTTTCCGTACTTCTCCTGAAGGAAGTTTAAGATGAATCATTCCTTCCTCTTTGGCGGAAACAACTGCTGATGTACCGGCACTTCGTGCCATTTGTCCACCCCGTCCGGGATTTAACTCTACATTGTGTACAACAGTACCAATTGGCATAAAAGCCAAGGGTAAGGAATTTCCAGTACGAATATCTGATTTTTCACCTGAAACTACCGCGTCATTGACTTGTAACCCTTCCGGACGAAGAATATAGCGCTTTTCGCCATCTGCATATTGTACCAGAGCAATGTCCGTTGTTCTATTGGGATCATACTCCAAGGAGACAATCTTTCCTATAATATCCAGTTTCCCTCGTTTGAAATCAACAATACGATAATACCGTTTGTGCTGGCCCCCTTGATGACGTACCGCCACATGGCCTTGATTATCCCGTCCTGAATTTTTCTTTTTTATAACTTTTAATTTTCTCATACTTATTATCCTGAGCGGGTCGTTGGATTATTTCTGTTCTCCCAGATCAAACAGATCTATTTTTTCTCCTTTTTTTACGGTGACTATTGCTTTTTTCCAAACTCCCATTTTTACTTCTTCCCGTTTGGGACCGAATCGTTTCTTCTGTCCTTTTCTAATCTGTGTAGTAACACCTACTACATGTACTGCAAATTTTTTCTCAACAGCCTTTTTTATGAAATTCTTATCAGCATCTTTTTCCACTTTAAATGTGAACTTTCCGCGTTGTGCGTCAGCCATAGATTGTTCAGTAATAATAGGGGCAATAATAATAGTACTTAAATCCATATTAGATATGTTTTTCCTTTCGTCCGAATGTCTGTTGCATGAGTGTTATGGAATCTTTCATCAAAACCAGACGGGAAGTATTCAAAACGTCATAGGTATTCAGCTTATTAGCCTCCAATAACCGGACTCCTTCGATATTTCGAGCAGCTCTGTGGACATTTTGTACTGCTTGTTGTGAAATGGCGGGAGTAACAATCAAGATCTTTTTCTTTTTTCCGCTCTCTTTGCTGAAATTCTTCAAAATTCCTACCATTTCTTTGGTTTTTGGTGAAACCGTTTCAAACCCTGAAACTACTGTCACTTTTCCATCCTGCAATTTTGATGATAAAGACGAAAAGAGTGCTTTTTGCTTCATTTTTTGAGGTAATTTGAGTGAATAATCTCGTGGTTTTGGACCAAATGCAAGACCACCATGCACAAAAATTGGTGCTCGAGCGCCACCGTGCCGGGCACGACCGGTTCCTTTTTGTCTATAAATTTTTCGTGTTGATCCATCTACTTCTCCTCGAGTCTTGGTAGAAACTGTTCCTCGTCTCTGGTTTGCCAAATACACCCGGATTGCCTGAGCCATTAGTGTCGGATTTGCTTTCGCTCCAAACATTTCCTGTGGAAGTGCTATTGTCTCAACTACAGTCCCTTTCACTCCATAGACATCAACAGTTAACCCGCTCGCCTTTTTTGAAGCTGTTTTTGATACTATTTTTGTTTTTGTATCCATTTTTGCAACAGAAACCTTTTTAGTTTCTTTTGATTCTTTTACTTTTGTATTTATTCTAGGCATATAATTAATTTTTAATTTTCAGCAACTTTTTCTTCAGGTTGAACATCTCCTACTGGTTCCGCTTGTGATTCTGACATTGTTTGAACTGGCTCAATTTTTTCTTCTGGTGCTTGTTCTACTGATAGCTCCTGCGGTTGTTTACCTTCATCGGCTACTTCTTTATAAAAAGGAACAAAATGTTTCTTTTCTCCAACCTTTTTAATAGTTACAAATGTTTTTCCTTTAACACCTGGAACAACTCCTTTGATAAAAATGGTATCTCCCTCTATTGCAATAACTTCCAGATTTTTTACAGTTACCTGGTCATTTCCCATGTTGCCGGCCATTTTTTTCCCTCGGTATACTCTTCCTGGGGTTGTTGTTTGGCCGATAGAACCGGGGGCACGTTCTCGATCTGATTGTCCATGAGTCCTGGGACCCCCTCGAAAATGGTATCGCTTTACTCCTCCGGCAAATCCTTTTCCTTTGGATATACCAGTAACATTGACAATATCTCCGGCTTTGAGAATATCTTCAACGTTGAGTCTCTCTCCAATAGGAGGGAGTTCTTCTCCAGTCGTAATTTCCGCAAGTCGTATTTCTTGCAAAAAAAGAGGAGCTTTTTCTAATTTAGCTCCTTTTCCGTGTCCCAATTCTGCTTTAGTTGCATTTTTCTTCTGTCCTACTCCAATTTGGATTGCCCAGTACCCGTTTTTTTCCGCTGTTCTATGACTGGTAACCACGGTTGGTACCACAAGAACGCTGGTAACGGGAATTCTCATCCCATTTTCCAAAAAGCGTTGTGTTTGATCCAATTTCCTTGCTGATACTGTCTGTAACATACTATGGTGAAAAGGACTTTATAAGAAGGACTCCCAAACAAAAAGGTAGCCTTGGGCTACCTTCCTTTCTGCGGGGTTGTAGTCCTGAAGCTAGTTATGAATACTTTTTATTAGCAGACTTTGTTGTCTTCCTTTTCAAAGCTAAATTATTATAGTACATGCCGTGCCCAAAAGCAACAATTTATTTTAAGCTTAATTTGTTTCAAAAAGAAGCATAAGGTTGAATCTCATAGTATTGCGTTGTGTAAAAAGCTCAAGTATAATATTTCATAGTGGCCTCATCCGGATATAGGATCCGGTGGACGAACGAAAAGAGGTAGGCATGACTCAGAAATTGCCACCGGTCGCTCGCTGTCCCAGGTGTTCAGGGCCTATGTATAAGGGCTATGACGACGACTACTCGTGTCTGTTCTGCGGAGAATATGTGCTCGTTGGGGCACCGGAGCCGAGAAGGCTCCCTACCCAGCGACCCCCAACAGTGGTCCAAGGGGGAGCCCGCAAGCGCGGCCGGCCGCGCAAAGTAGTCCCTGTCGCATAGAGAGCCATTCCACGTTCGGGCGGAGAGTACCTCAGAAGTATTCTCCGCCCTTTTTACCTGCTCATCCACAAACATTAGACCGAAACAAAGGAAATAAAATCTAGAAGGAGAATGAATAATCGGAAATGAGGTTAAATCTTGAGTTCAATGTCAACTCCTGCGGGGAGTTCCAAATGGGTCAAACTATCAATTGTTTTGTCTGTTGGAGAAACAATATCTATCAGTCTTTTATGAACGCGGATTTCAAAGTGGTCTTTGTGGTCTTTTTCTATAAACGGGGCTTTATTGATGGCATAGAGTGATCGTTGTGTAGGAAGCGGCACCGGTCCCACTACCTTTGCACCGGTCCGAATGGCCGTATCGAGGATTTGCTGACAGCAGGCGTCAATAACGCGTGCATCATAACTTTTTAAACGAACTCTAATTTTTCCTTTTGTCATACTTTTGAATGTTCCCTATTATAGCAGATTTAATATGAGATGTCTCTAGCACCTACAGAAGTTAAAAAACTATGAGCTAACAAATAATTCTTTTAGGCAAAAAAAATGGCCTCTCGGCCTTTCCTTCGACGCTTTTTTGCCGCTTAGGCAATAATCTTTGAAATAACTCCTGCTCCAACTGTTCTACCACCCTCTCGGATAGCAAATCTCATACCTTCTTCCAATGCAATTGGGTTAATAAGCTTTACCGTCATTTTTGCGTTATCTCCCGGCATAACCATCTCAACTCCCTGAGGAAGAGTAGCTTCTCCGGTTACATCGGTTGTTCTAATATAAAACTGTGGTCGATATCCGGTAAAGAATGGGGTATGGCGGCCGCCTTCTTCTTTGGTCAAGATATATACTTCAGCTTCAAATTCTTTGTGAGGAGTAATTGATCCTGGTTTGGCAATAACTTGTCCTCGTTCTACATCATTTTTCTCGATTCCTCGAAGAAGTAACCCAACGTTATCTCCGGCTTGTGCATCATCAAGGAGCTTTCGGAACATTTCAATTCCTGTAACGACAGTTGATTTGGTTGCTTTGATTCCTACAATTTCAACGGTGTCATTTACTTTCAATTTTCCTCTTTCGACTCTTCCGGTAACAACTGTTCCTCGACCTTTGATTGAGAAAACGTCTTCAACCGGCATTAAAAATGCTTTTTCAGTATCGCGGACTGGAGTTGGAATATAGCTATCAACAGCATCCATAAGTTCCATGATTTTTTTCTCATATTCAGGATCCCCTTCGAGAGCTTTCAGAGATGAACCACGAATAATTGGTACATCATCACCTGGATATTGATATTTTGAGAGAAGTTCTCGAACTTCCATTTCTACCAAATCCAAAAGTTCAGGATCCTGTACCATATCACATTTATTGAGATAAACAACAATTGCAGGTACTCCTACTTGTCGTGCAAGTAAAATATGTTCTCGAGTCTGTGGCATTGGTCCGTCCGGAGCCGAGACTACCAAGATTGCGCCATCCATCTGAGCGGCACCGGTAATCATATTTTTGATGTAATCAGCATGACCTGGGGCATCAATATGAGCATAGTGTCGTTTTTCTGTTTCGTATTCCTGATGGGAAATATTAATAGTAACTCCGCGAGCTTTTTCCTCAGGAGCATTATCAATATCTTCATATTTTTTTGCCTGTGCAAGTCCTTTTTTAGAAAGAACAGTAGTAATTGCCGCAGTTGTGGTGGTCTTACCATGATCTACATGACCAATGGTTCCAATATTAACGTGGGGTTTTGAGCGATCGAATTTTTTTGCGTCTGCCATAATTTTGTAAAAATAAAAACACCCTTAATAAGGGTAAATCTAAATATACACTATTTCTTTTTACCCGTCAATACCCTATTTGGAATTTATTTATCAGGTATCATTTATGATTTATGATTAAATGCTCTCTGTTTATTTCAGTATTCAATAATAAATATTAAATCATACCTATTAAATTAAAAATACGTATATGCCCAGTAACCAAATGATGAAATTCCTTGTTTTTTCAAAAATTTTATTTTTTTCTGTACTGATAGTGGGTCTTCAAACCAAACAATATGAGTATCCGACCCATCTTTATATTCAATTTTTGTCTCAGTCGAAGTCTGATCAGATATGATCTGACAGGATATAGACTCGCAATTATCTAGAAATTTCTGTTTAATTTCCAAAAAACTCAATGGTTCTCCATTTGCAACAGATTCTTTTTTTACATCAACATGCCAATCATATCCAAATAAACCAAAGACTACTCCTAACTTTTCTTTCGGAACATCTTTACTAAAGTCTTCAATCATGTGAGAAAAATCATATCCATATTGTTCATTTCCGTTGAGGGGGAAATTGGGACCGGGATTTCCCCGCGATTTATGAAAATCATATGCCATAATAAGTACTTGATCAGAATTTCCACTTAATAAGCTTACGTCATACGGTCGGGCACGATAATAGGTATCTCCATATAATGTAATAATAAACTTCATGTTTGCTGTTTTTGCCGCAGCATAAAACGTTTTATAAAAGTTGCTGATACTGTCAGTTACACTTTGGAAAGCAAGCGCAGGTAGTTCAAAATCCAAAACAATTCCATCAAAACCGTTTTGTTTTGCAATCGTAATACTTTGGGTGATAATTTTTTGCGCAAGTTTGGAATTTTTCAAAATTTCAGAATCCAGATCTGAATTAATCAACCGTACAACCAAATATTTTTTCTGTATAGAAGGTGCAACTTGCGAAAATTGTTTGAGCTTTTGATATCCGGCATCATGGGTATCAATACCATTTTTATCCGCACTGATACCAAAATATAATAACGAATTATAATCCGATAATCCTTCCATTTGAGAAGCAACCGTCCAATATGGAACAAAAAGTAGGGTTATTGTTTGCAAATTTCCATGAGTTGGAAATGGCACTGATGTTGACTGAGGATACAAACCTGAAGAAGTATTTGAAGAATTTTTTGGGAATAAAAAGAGGAGTAACCCCAGGCCGAAAATGAGAAGAACAATACAGAGAATTTTCTTCATCAATCCATTATACACATACCAACTGAAAAAATGATGGTATTACACTCTTATCCGAAGGTGAAAGCATACAGGGCGTCACCACCAGTTTGAAAATCTAACCGTAAGATATGATATCCGTCACCACTGTCCAGATGAACCAAATTGTACAGACGTTGCATATCCAATTGTACATATCCATCTTTTACATCGCTGCCTGCTTGCGCAGAACTAATCGGCTTACCATCCAGAAATACTTTGACTTTATCTGTTTTATCTTTGGGAGTAATAACCAGGTAAACCTTCTGCGCATGAAATTTAAACTCCAGTTGTGAACCTTTGCCTGCTGTTGCCATTTCGTCTTCAATATTCCATTGCCCTTGTAAAGCCAAATTATCATTAGATAAATCTTTGGGAAAACTCAATGTTTGGTCTCCGTTAGTGACTATTTCCGGCGAACCAAACCGTTCACGCCGGCTGGAACCGATGTATGTTTCAGGTGTCAAACTTTCCCTTGGAGTTTGATCAGAAGCTTTTATAAGTCCTGATGCAACGGTAGCACCTTTTTCTTTTAATAAATCCTGAATTGCTTTTTCTGTCTGGTCATACTCTCCTTCACCAAAATGCACATGACGAACATTTCCATTGGCATCTATCAGATATTCTGCCGGCCAATACTGGTTGTGATATGCATTCCATGTGGCATAGTCATTGTCTTGCGCAACCGGATAATGGATACCATATTGTTTGATTGCGCCTTCAACATTTGAAGTAATTTTTTCAAATTCAAATTCGGGAGTATGTACTCCAACAACAACAAACCCTTTATCATGATATTTGTCATACCATTTTGTTACAAACGGCAATGTCCGGATACAGTTAATACACGTATAGGTCCAGAAATCGACCAAAACAACGTTCCCCCGTAAATCCTGCATAGTCAACGGTGTGTTACTAAACGTACCATCTGATTGAGGAATAAGCCATTTCGTAATACCGACAAAATCAGAAACAGGACCCATATTTGGCAAGGCAGATGTTTGAGACCCAGAAAAATCGGTCTGTTGACCTGACTTCCCACCAATCAATTTCAGCTGATCCTGTACTGCTTTATTTTGCTCGATTTGAGTCAATCCCGCTCCATATTGTGGAAAGGCAGTCAAAATAATTGTTTGAAATTGTCGATCAACATTGAAGAAAAGTATCACTGCAGTGGCAATCATAAAAATCCCAAAGGCTTTCTGAATTCCTGTAGTATGGTTTGTAATCCAGGAAAATCTTTGCAGCAAACTTCTACCCCCATACATAATTGCCAACATCGGAATCGCCGTACCGATTGCATATGCAAGAGTTACAAAAATGCTGATAGCAGTTACAGTACTGGTAGCGGCAAGGGCAATAACCGATGCCAAAATTGGTCCTACACATGGCGCCCACAAGAGCCCCAAACTGAGCCCCACTAAAATTCCGCTGACAAATCCTGAATTATTTTGTGCTGCTGGATGAATTGATGCCAAACGGCTGAATAGTTTTTCCATCCATACTTGTGTACGGGGAATAATCAACGTCAATCCAAAGAAGAAGATAACAACAATAGCTATTGTACGCAACGCATCAGACGGTAATCCGGTCAAACGAACAATTGCGGTGAGAAACAGGGTAAAAAAAGTAAAGCTGATGATAAAACCAAGGATGATTCCAAGCGGCCTCTTCCGATCTCCGGTAAGAGTTCCTGATAAAACAATAGGAAGAACCGGCAAAATACAGGGGGATAAAACGGTTACGATTCCTGCCAAAAATCCGAAGAGAATCAGAACAAACATACTCATTTCAATTATACACCTTGTTTTGTTTGGTAGCTTTGCTACTATTAATAATATAGATGAGAGGGGGTGAGTAAAAATGGCAGTTAATTTTATAGCAGTACTTATTGCGGCAGTTTTGGCAATGGTTCTGGGATTTCTGTGGTATGGGCCATTGTTTAGCAAACCCTGGATGAAATTGGTGGGAATGACAAAAAAAGACATGGAAGAACAAAAGGGAAGTATGGGTAAAACCTACGGTATGATGTTTGTATCAGCTCTTTTGACCGCATGGATATTATCAAATTTTGTCGGATACGCCGGAGCACAGACGTGGTCAGCAGGGGCAATGGTAGGATTTTGGGCATGGCTAGGATTTGTAGCAACTACTATGTTCTCAAATGTTTTATTTGAAAAGAAACCATTCCCGTTATTTCTTATCGATGCAGGGTATCATCTGGTCAATCTGTTAGTAATGGGAGCAGTGTTGGCAATGATGTAGTCATTCTTTCTTCAAAACCAGGAAGTATTCTTCTTTGGCATATTTGCTGATTGATTTAAGGATCATATTGACATCACTTTTTTGTGATTGATGTTGTTTCATTGCTGCAACTTTTGTGTCCCAATAAGGTGAAACGTCAATTACCTCATCTACTTCTTCTCGGTCATACCCCGGTGGCATATAAATAAAGTAGTTTTTGATATCACGCCGGTGTTCTTGGGAAATACAATAATACATCAGTTTTTTGACAAACTTGAGCTTGATAAAGACAAATGTCGTAATAAGAGATACTGCAATGTGGTCAATATGTCCAGAAATACCTCGCTGTTCAAATGTTATAATTGTACCTGGTTGCAATCTTTTTAAAATCATACTTATTTCATCGGCAATTTTATGGTAGAGACTATTGGAAAGCATTCCATCCCCATATCCTAAAAAGAATACTCGTTTTACTCCAAGTATTTTTGCCGACTCAAGCAGTTCTTTTTTTCGTATCTCCCCATTTTTTTTCTTCTGCAGTTTGGTCTTGCCTTCTGCATCACCATTAGTAACACAAATAAGATATACTTCATTTTCTGAGGAAAGCTTTGCAAGTGTACCACCTGGTCCAAAAGCTTCATCATCCGGATGGGCAAATATACCCAAAACTGTTTTCATAATCCGTATTATACCACTGCTTTTGAAATACTCCACATCACTTCAAAAAGAGTTTTAAATGCCTTTGCAATTTCAGGACTTTCAATACAAATGGTAAAATACTCTTTTTTAACCGAAGTAATCAGAGTTTTATTTCCAAATATACCAATATCTACTTCAAATGGTAAAAATTTCTTGGGAATGAACCGAACGAGTCGATATTTGCTCGCAACTTTTTGGGCATACTCCAAACTTTCCGGGCTTTCATCCAAAAGTTCTCTCATCAAATACGATGAAGAATTTGCTACGTAATCTGCCTTAATAAATGTTTTTGGAAATACTTCTTTGGAAAGTTGCAACGTACCCATGTATACAACTTCCCCTTTTTCTGCAAAATAATCATCGTATGCCCTATCAAGTTGATCTTTTCCCTCATACATCATAATTCGTGGTTTATCTGCAGTGTGTTGAAACATAGATTCAAGCTGGGGCATCACGTCGGTAAGCTCTTTCAGCCTGAACTCTGCTTCTGTTATTAATTTTTTAGGATGATGAGGCGTATATAAACTCTTTTTTCCTTTTAAACTCCTGATAACAAATCCTTTTTGTTCTAATGCTTTTATCACAACATACACGGTAGGACGTTTTACCTCTGATCTCTTAGCGATTTCCAAAATAGTCGCTTCCCGAAGTTCAAGCAGTGCCAAATAAATTTCTATTTCTTTTTGCTGGAGCCCCAAATGATGAAATGTAGCCTTGATATCCATGAGATTACATTATACAAACAAATTTAAATTTGTCAATACTTTTGACATCATGGTTTTAGAATATCTAAAAAAGTCTTTAAAAAGGGCATTTTCGCACATAATTTTCTTGACACATTTATGTATACGGTGTTATTTTTGCTCAGCTCGTAAAACCAGTACGTTGACAAAAGGAGGAAAGAATGTCTCTGAGTGATGCACTTGCCGGAATGCTCCTGTGTATTGTAGGCATACCAATGATAATAGCCATCATCCTTGTGGTTCTTCGAGTTACCTTTTCAAATGAGGTAGCTTTCTTTGTAGCCATAGGCTGTGTTCTTTTGGGAGTACTTGCTGCCACGCCATTTATTAAAGCTATTGATGATCAAGTAGGACTAAGATAGATGCCAGAAGGAGGCAATATGAGCCAGAATTCCCCCGACACCAAGCCGGAAAGTCTTACATGGTGGGAAAACCTCTTGGGATCTCTCACTCTAGGAATACTTATGGGCAGCCTTGTACTGTCATTGGTAGCCTATCGAGAAGAGATACTCTTGATCAGTATCCTACTAGCCCTGATACCTGGTGTCGCGTCATTGTAAGTCTCGAACTACGAACGAGAAATCGACGCTAGCACAGAAAGCTAGAGCCAAGGAGGAAAAAATGAGTCAGCAATCTCCCAACTCTTCAAAGGGACTCAACCGTTGGGAATCTCTTTTAGTCTACATCTTCGCAGGGGCAGCAGTTTGTATGTGTATCGGTGTAACTCTTAGCCCAGCCATTGGAGAATGGCTCTTTTGGGCAGCATCCTATGTTACCTTTATTAGCTGGATCCTCATGGTGGGAAGCTTGACTATAAGAGGTATCATCAACCACATACATCATCGTCGATAAGAGGGAGAGAAACCATGTGCTGGCCAATCAAGCAAGTTTTTGACAGTGCTTTAGCAATAGTATGGATGGGAGGTGGAGGACTTTTTACAGCTGCTAGTTGTTGGTTACTTATACTACCATTAATGCAGTCAGACAAGGTTCCATTTCGGAGAGGCCTTCTCTGGAGTTGCATAGCCGTTATCTGGCTCCTAAGCACGATGGGAGTTGCAATATCTCACGATCAATTTATACTCCACGATCCGATTGGATATGCTCACGACTGGTGGTGCATACTCCAAACACTGCCATAAGGAGACAGACATGTGCTGGCCACTAACAGATACACTTAAGGGAATAGCAGTTTTGTGGATTGGCGGCGGCGGTCTTGTCTGGACAGTTGTCGTCGTTGTAGCTTACGAAAAGCTTCGGCCACAAACTCCTCAGTTGGATGGGGGACAACTATTTGCTCGTCTCATCTTTTGGCCTCTTGTTATACTCATTGTGGGTGAAATACTACTGTTACTGCTATGGAGCATGGCAGTATCGGAAGCGGCTCGAAATAACTTATTGTCCTTGTGCCTTTAGCGATAGAAGAGCACTCACATTACGGAGAGGGAGAACAATTCTCCCTCTCCCTTATTTTTTGTTAAGTTCCTGTAATGTATTTATCAAGCACGGTATAGCTTACAGACTTATACTGCAATCAGAAAGGAATATATGCCAAGCGAACCAAAAACAACTGAAATCAACGAACAAATCGGACAAATCCGCGAAAATGCAAATTATCAGATAAGTGATGAACGATTAAAACTGGAAGAAGCAAGAGTTGAGGCAGAAGAATTAGAACAGGATCTGAGAGAAGCCGAATTGGTACAACAAGAAGAAGACCAGGAAAGAGAAAAAGCACAAGAAACCAAAGAACAAATTGGTGAAATTACAGGAGCAATATGAAAATACAAACCATACAACAACAACTGACAAAAGACGTACAACGGGATCTGATGTTCCAAGTCATTTTAGATATGCGTCACTACAAAATAACCATGCAACAAGCACAGTCTTTGGCAAAAGAATTTGTTACTTTTTTCCCCGTTGATGATATCCATATTTTTTTGCATAAATTGTATGAATTGGGAAAAATATATGAAGAAGTCAGGCCGGTATTTATTAAATATGCACGCTCATATTACGAAATGGAAAAGCAAGACGTTTTGAGCCAAATATCTTCTTATATTCAACAAAATGACATCGATCATGCATTAATTCTGGCGAAAGGAGGGACTCATCATGGCAGAAGCAATTGAAACTGGCAACACGTCTACAACTCAGCTAGCAACAACAACCCCCGATACTAATACGCAAGATGTCGGGAGAAAATTCGGTCATCAAACGTTGGGAGCAACTCAGGAATACGATGATGCTCCCCGGCTGGAAGAGGTAAGGATATACAATTCCCAGGCCCGGATGGATACCGGCCTACAACCTGCAGGAGATATTCTGGCCGGTGCAAAACGCAATGGAATTTGGGCAGAGTGGAAGACATTAGCACACGCAGATGAAGAGAAAGGATCAATCCCGATTGAATCGGGATCAGGAGTATCTCGGCCAAAACCCGATAAGCCCTTCGGTCTGAGCACTCAGGGCCGAAGACCTCTGGCTGAAATGGGAGAACAACGAGAATTATCGACTGACAAACCTAACGGAAGGGTAGTTGAAACCTATGATGAGGTAGAACATAGGCAGGTTGTTGCAGATGAGGAATCACCCACCGAGACAATACCCCAACAGGAAAATCCGGAGGAAATGGAAGAAAGACCCAATGCAGAAGATGAAGAAAAAAATAAAGAAATAAGACAGGAAGAAGATCCTAATAAAGCTCGCATCATGGAACTTGCTCATCTTACCAGATCCCTCCGGGCGCTGGAGGAAAAACGGGTCATACTTACAGCAAAAATACAAACTGCACAAGCAAAATTGCAAGAAGACTCGGGAGATATATCGGCGGCCTATCAACTCAACAGATCAGAAATGGATAGCGACTTTATTCAAAAAGAAATTGATATAACTATTTATCGCATGGAGATTCTTACTACTTCAATGAGTTAAGAACAAATTGGTGAAAAACTTCTCTGATTTCCTGATCCATTGGAAAAACGTGTATCTGATCAAAGGGAACAAATCTACATGCCATAACATCATACCCGTTTCCCTGTGTAATAATGTTTCCTTTTATTTCTTTCACCCGATAAAAACATCGTTCGCTCTTCCAGGGAACACCGGCTAATACATGATAAAAATAACTGTTATTACAGACAAGTAATTGAGTCTCCCCCACTAGTTCCATTCCGGTTTCCTCCTTAAATTCACGTTTGAATCCTGCTAATTCTGTTTCTCCTTCCTCAATTCCTCCCCCCGGAAATTCCCACTTTTTAGACGTTGCATCTTGCACCATTACTACTGAATTATCTTTGATATACATACCGTACAACGATTTTCTAAATACATATTCCGATTCATCAAAGGTATGTTTTTTTCCAAAATTATCCAAACAATCAATTTTCATATATGCTTTTAAGCCCTCCCGGATACTTTTTATCCAAAATTTGTTTGAGACGATGAGCAGAAGCAATCGTTACATCCATAGTCTGCATTTGCTCCAATGTAAACCAACCAATTTGGTCACACTTATCAGGTTCTTTAATAACAGGCGTTCCACTTTTTAATTTACAGATAAAACAAAGCGCCACCCAGTGTTGTTTTTCAGCAGGAATGAGATGATTAAATGCCGCCAATTCATCTAAAACTTCTATCTCAATCCCAAACTCTTCCCGCATCTCCCGTTTGATAGTAGTTTCAAACGACGATTCCCCAAATTCCAAACCGCCTCCCGGGCATTCCCATTTTCCCTTTTCATTTCGTGCCTTTTTACCTCGTTTTGCCAGGAAGATTTTTCCCTCCCGATTTACAATTACCGCGCCTACCCCAACTCCAATATAATCAACTCCTCTTTTCATAATGCTCATATTATACTGTATCTCGTGCTATAATTTCGTGTGCGATATGAGTGGTGAACGACAAAATCAGGGACAACAGGAAGCAAGAAGGACTGAAATTTTAGGCCAAGCCCCTTATTTGGATAAATTTACCGGACCTGTTCCCTGGTTGGATAGAAGTCAATGGAAAGATGAACTCCACTCCTTAGGAACAGATATGAAAGAAGAATTGCAAGAACAACTCACTCCTGTCGGTTCAACAATCCTCATCCAGGCATTAACAGTCACTGGCCGGGATATGCAATTATTAGATAAATCAATTGCATTTCCTACCGTAGCAGAACAGATAGAATCGGTTTTGCTCTGCGGGTATGAGATTGGGAAGGTTGGAGAAAGAAAAGATATTAATCTGTTCCTTGATAAAATATATCGCCGGCTTGATGAGTTGTGTGTACTCTCGCCCAAACCTGATCCTACTGCTACGAAACGGTTTATTGGTTCGGTTATGGGAATTGGGATGACTCATAGACAGCAACGGGATAATCGAGGATTTACTCAACAAGAAACAGTACAAACACCAATTACAGGAGAGGTTGAAACACTTCTGGACACGTCTGATATAGAAACCCTTTAGTTTTTCTTTTTTTCTCCGGTCTGGCTATTGCCTTCAGTCATTGCCAACAGGCTTCCCATTTCTTTTATAAATTTCTTGGCATGAATTCTACTCATCCCAATCCGGCTCACAATTCTAATTTGATTTGTTGTGCCTAATTTTTGTCCTACATCCAAAACAATCCCGTCTTCATTTGCTGTCATATAGACATTATCAGTATAGAGAATCGGTGTAGAATCTAAATTTACATTAATTGCAATCTGCTGCTGATCGTCTTGTTTTTTATCCATAGTTCCTCCTTTCTATATTTCAGTTTAATAGGAACAATTTGTGTAAGAAGATTCTATTTATTTTTTGCAGAATATACAAGGGGGTGGAAAAAGGTATAGGCGATGATAAGTCCCGCAATCATCAGTGTTACGTGAAAACCATATTCCAACCAAACCAACCGTGACATATCAAGGCCAATAATCATATGTAAATTGTCGTGAGGCCACCAAGACACCAGCATCCAGGCAATGGCAATATATACCAACCATGACCATGGCTTCGTCTTTTCAGAAGCTTTTTTAACCAGAGGATACCCAAACATAAGAAAGGAAATACCAATTCCAAATATAACCGATTCCAAAACGCCCAGAAGGATGTACAAAGGGAGTAAATTCATTGGAGGCATTGTCATGCCGACCGGATGCGGCCAGAGAACCGGAGTAAGGAAAAATGAAATTAGCGCAAATACTACAGTTACCACTATCCACTTTGTCATACTCTAACAATAGATCGAAATAAATTCGGTGTCAAGATATTATCTCATGTAATCCCAGATTACCGAGAAGACCAATGCTACAATTCCTAAAACCAACGCATATTGACCCAAAACTGGAATTAATCCAACTAAAATTAGTCCAATCCCTAGACCTGAAAGACTGTGAATCATAGAATGTGTGCTAAAACATTCTTTCATTTTTTGATCCATTTTACTTTGTTTTGCCATTTTCTTTTACCTCCTTCCATATCAAGCTTAGCATGAAGAAAAAATAGTTTGCAAGAGGAATTATTGGATGATTTCTACTTCAGGCTCAGGTTCAAACCCAAATGTCTCTGTAAATTTTTTCTTGATTTCCTGAATAATCCCATACACATCATCAAAAGACGCTCCTCCCAGATTGATAATAAAATTTGCATGTTTTTCAGATATCTGAGCACATCCCTTTTTATATCCTTTCAAACCCAACGCAGTAATAATGGGGCCAATGGCAACTTTCCCATGCCATTTTGTCTGACTATCTGTTCGAAACTGAGGAAATACCGACAATACTTTTTCGACTTGCTGGCTGTCTTTGATATTTTTAAATGTTGACCCGCAGCTGGGGTACTCAATAGGATGATTTATCTTTCGATAGTCATTATTATCATGATATACTTTTTTGGCTTCTGCCATAAGTTCTGAAGATCCCGGCTCAAATCGAAATGATGCCGTCATCACAATAAGGTTTTTATTGAGTTTCACGGTACTCGTACGATAAGAAAAATTCAGTTGTTCATTATCCAAAATGGTAACTTCTCCATTTATCCGGTCTAAAACTGTCACCGAGTCAATGTGCTCTTTTATTTCATGTCCAAATGCCCCAACGTTGCCCCGGACTGCTCCCCCCACAGTACTGGGTAATCCTCCTGCCCATTCCAGACCTTTCAGGTTATTTTGAAAACAAAACTGTATAACATCATCCAGCAGTTCTCCGGCAAAAGCTGTCACAATTCCATTTTCATCTTTGTGGATTTTTCGAATATCAGAGTCTCTATATAGCTTTATTACTGCACCGTCAAAATAAGCATCGGACACCAGAAGATTTGCTCCCAGTCCTGCTACAAAATAGTTGGAGATATTGTTTTGTTGGATAAATCGTAACGATTCCTGGATATCTTCCGGAGTACGACATTCCAATAGGTACTTTGCAGAGCCGCCAATTTCGTACCAAAGAATTTCACCCAACGGATAATCTTTTATTATATTCATAAAGAGGAATTATACACTATTGATCAACTCGTGCACCAATTTCAACCACCGTAAATCCATCGCGGGTAATTGATGGTACTGCGGGGCTAGATCCTGAAATAAACTCATTCAATGGTTTTATAATAAGATGCATTCTATAAAGATGGTCCGGTTGTGGCAATATCTTAAGCGGTAGCTGAGAAGATAGTTCTTCTTGAGAAACCATACTCAACTGAAGATAGGGAGTATTTTTCCTTCCGACCAGGGCATTTTTACTATCAGCAAAAAGAGCTGTTGCTTCTTGTTCATTTAGACCCAGTCTTTGTTTTAAGTCTCTTGTTATAAAGGTTTTTAGTTCTGTCGTTTTAATAACAAATCCTGAAGTTGGGTGTGAAAAAATGACCCGAGTTCCATCATATTCATAATAGATATTTTTCCTGGTATAGTTTTCTCCTATTTTTATTGTTCCGTCCGGTAATGCAGTAATATCCCATGTATAGGATTGTATGGGAGGATCACTGTAAGTAACTGGTATTTGTGTTGTAATAGTCACTGCTATCGGGTGTAAAGGGTAGATAAATACAACGGGAGATATTCCTGAGATATAACATAGCGTCCTTTGGTCAGAGGCTACAGGCAGCTCGAAAAATACCCAGCTAAAATCTGTTAAGACTTCTTGCGGAAATAAATCAGCTTTATTTGCAATTTCATTAACTTTATTGTCTCTGATCATTTGAAGCCCCCGTGTGGCCAGATCAGACTCTATTCGTTCTGCCGCTGAATAGTTATAGGTATATCCACGGTCAATTCTGGTACATGCTGTCCTATGGGTAACCGGAGCCGCGGAACCGGGTATCAACTCACAATCCTCTCCTGTTCCGGATACTGGCTTATTAATACTATTAAAAAGAGTATACATATCATCAATTGTTTTGAGTTTGGATGTGTCATATCCCGAATTTAACCATTTTGCTAAGCTAATCAGGTATTGTTCTTGAACAGATCTAAAAAATGCTTCTTTAAAATTATTCATCCCAATCTGAGAAGAGGTCGTATTTTTAAAAAATATTGTATGTTTAACAGTATTCCCATTACCAACCCCATACCCACTTTCAAATGTAGCAATAATCGTCATTTGTCCATACCCAGGTATATCAAGTGTGATATCTGTTCCCTGTGGAATAGAACCGGTACACTGAGCCGGAAGAACACTGGTTACCGGCGTGGGTGTAGGGGAAGAAACCGGCTGCTGAGATGGTACAGAACCAATGGGAGAAACAATAGGTGTCGTAGGAACTGTTGTGGGATTTGTAAAAGGAGTGGGAATTGGAGATTGAGTTGGAGGAGGGGTAAAAGAACCAATCTGTATGGGATTTCCTGCCAATAATGATGTCTGTACGCCTGCAACTACCCGCTTATTCTTTTGTGAAAGTAAACTTTTTTGCGCCGGGACTACCTGGACAAACTTTACGGTATAGCCAGAGGTAAGCTGTGAGGTTCCCCGAATGAGATAGAAGGGAATATAAGAATCTTGCTGGGTATTTTCCGGTTTTTCTAAATAAATAAGTGCTATATCTGTCACAGTTGCTATATCTCCACGTGCAACATTGTTAGGATAAACTTTGGTAAAATCTATAGTTCCTGTTCCGGCAGGAAGCGTCAATGAAAAGGTTGCTTTGTTTTGTTTTATCTGTGACAATGCATCCTGGAAAGATATGATGTCACTGGAGGGAATAGAAGTTTTATTTGTGATCCACCTTAGGTTTGAAGTAATCGAATAGACACTTCCTTCAGGAAAAAATCCAATTGTTATGCTATTGAAATCATTTGGACGTGCTTTCCCATTCATTCCATCACTTGCATTATAGATGGATGTATTTAACGGACCCTGAGGATCAGGTGTTCCAACTTTCAGTTGCTGGATTTTTTGGGTTTCAGAAAGGTTTAATACTCCTCCTAGATTCACAAGAGGTTCCCCTAATGTATTCCAATCCCTATGGCATTCTACAAAAGTAAGCGTTGGGAATTGTTTTTGCCGGTACGTTGTCGTACAAATAATACCAGTATCATCTAATCCAAGTTGATGAAGTACCACCGATGCATTGCTCAGGGGTTTGGTGGAAATAATACCCTGAGGTTTCCACATCCCATACGATTGGTAAAAAAATGCACCAGTATTCTTGTCAAATGTTAAAATCCCCCGCTTATTTTTATCGGTAGTATTGTATACCGTTGCCTGTTGCCCCGAAGTTGTATATTCCTCAAGACCAATCTTGCCGGCAAAAGATTTCACATCTTGATCCGAAAATACATTTTTCAATAGATATGAAACAACAGGGGTTGGTATAACAGGTTGATTAGAGGGTATTATATATTGCTGGAATTTTACCTGAGGGGCTTGTACAATTCCAGATGGAGTTTTAACCCCATACTGTTGTGGAATAGGAGTAGGAACTGCAAGAAGTGGAGAATTTTCTGGAGGTATTGTTTTATAAAACAATACCGCAAAAATAAGAATAGCACTGAGGATAAATATTCCAAGCATTGCCAAAACGATAGGTTTTGGATGCTGTAATAAATGACGATCTTGCGAGAAAAGCTTATCCATAGTATTCTACTAGAATATACTTTTGGGGATAATTTGACAAGTATTGAGAGCTATTGGGCTGAAACGCGGCCGGAGAAGGTTGATTTAGCAATCATTTGTTCCAGAATGTTTTTGGGTACCTCTTCATAATGGGAAGGCTCCATATAATAACTTGCCCGACCTTGAGACATACTGCGCAGTTGTGTTGCGTATCCTGAAAGTTCAGCTAGTGGAACCATTCCTTTGATGATAGTTGCTTTGTTACGATCCTCAGTTCCCATAATTTGAGCCCGTTTTGAGGATAAATCACCAATAATATCACCCATAAATTCAGACGGAGTTGTCACCTCAACCATCATAATCGGTTCAAGAAGCGTTAACTCAGCTTTCTTAGTAGCTGCTTGTAATGCTTGAGATGCAGCAATTTTAAATGCTACTTCAGAAGAATCAACATCGTGGAAGGATCCATCATAACAGGTAACTTTCATATCAACCATCGGATATCCCAACAATATTCCATTATCCAATGTTTCCATAACACCTTTTCCAACCGCTTTTACAAATTCTGCCGGAATTGCGCCGCCTTTAATAGCATCCACGAATTCATTTCCTTCACCTCGGGGTTTTGGCTCAATACGCAGGAAACAATGTCCATATTGCCCTCTTCCTCCTGATTGTCGAATATATTTTCCTTCTCCTTCTGCCTGTTGACGAATTGTCTCTTTATAAGCAACTTGGGGAGCACCGACATTTGCCTCCACTCCAAAATCTGCTTTCATGGTATTTACTTTTACCTCAAGCTGCAATTCTCCGACTCCGGAAATAATAGTCTGCCCTGTTTCATGATTCGTCTTGACCTGAAATGTTGGATCTTCATCCATCAGGCGTTTGAGGGCAAAACCCAGTTTTTCTTGGTCTGATTTGGTCTTTGGCTCAATAGCAAGTGAAATAACCGGTTCCGGGAAAGAAATTTTTTCCAAGATGATTGGCTTTTCTTCATTACAAAGAGTGTCTCCGGTACCGGTTTCTTTCAGCCCTACAATTGCAATAATTTCTCCGGCATATGCTTCTTTGATTTCTTCCCGTTGGTTTGAATGCATCAAAAGAAGGCGGCCAACTCTTTCTCGTGTGGTTTTTGTACTGTTATAGATATATGAACCCGCATGAATAGTACCGGAATATACACGGAAATAAGTAAGCTTGCCTACATGAGGATCATTTTGGATCTTAAATGCGAGTCCTGAAAGAGGCGCATCTTCGGTGAGTTGCCGTATTTCTTCCTCACCCGTTTTAGGATGAATACCTTTTACTTCCTTCAAATCCTGAGGAGAAGGAAGATAATCTACTACTGCATCCAACAACGGTTGTACACCTTTATGACGAAGAGAAGACCCTGCATAAATAGGAACTAATTGATATGCAATAACGGCACGCCTAAGTGCTTGGCGCAACTCTTCAATCGTCGGTTCTTCTCCATTGAGATATTTATTCAACAAAGTATCATCGGTTTCTGAGATCTTTTCCACAAGTTTTGCACGATATTCTTCTACCTGAGCTTGCATATCCTGCGGTACCTCATCTAATACTTCATATGTTGCACCCAGCTCATCCGAACCCCAGATATATGATTTTTTAGTCAGAAGATCAACAGTTCCTTTAAACGTTGCTTCAAACCCGATGGGAAGGACCATAATTGCCGGATTTGCTCCCAGTCGATCCTCAATACTTTTTACTGTTGCCAAAAAGTCGGCACCAAGCTTATCCATTTTGTTAACAAAACAAATACGCGGAACTTTGTATTTATCAGCCTGTCTCCACACGGTTTCCGATTGAGATTGTACCCCTTCCTCAGCATCCAGAACTGTTATTCCACCATCTAATACACGCAATGATCGTTCTACTTCCGCGGTAAAATCAACGTGACCGGGAGTGTCGATAATATTAATACGATATTCCATATTTGCATATGGTCCGGTAGTTGGTTTCCAGAAAGCGGTTGTTGCAGCAGATACGATAGTAATACCGCGGGCTCGTTCTTCTGCCATCCAGTCCATAACGGTATTTCCTTCATCAATATCTCCAATTTTATGAGTCCGTCCGGTATAAAATAAAATGCGTTCCGTTGTAGTAGTTTTTCCCGCATCAATATGCGCAATAATTCCTATATTGCGGATGCGATCAAGCTCTACGTGTCTTTTTTCTTGTGTAATATCAGCCATAAAATAAAAAAGCTAAAAGTTTCAAGTGAAAAGCTAAAAATATAGTATCTTATTGATAAGAGTACCACAATTTTGAACTTTGCCCATTCGATTTCACTCTGAGCAATCAATCCTGAGCGTTAGTCGAAGGATTGCATTTTGAACTTTTAACTTCTTAAAGTATACCATATTCTCCGTAGTCATTCCACTAGCATTCATTGCAACCGCATCCTAAATCTCGTACACTAATTGAAGAGTCATATGCAGAGATTGCAGTATTTTTTTCAGTGGGGAAACCTTCACAGACTTCTTATCGGAGTTTTTGTGGTAATAATTGTATTCTTCTCTGCTTTTTTTCTTGTATTTTTGAAAAGTAAGAGTATTTTTCCCAAACCTCCTGCGGCCGCTCCCCCTACTCCAACCTACGTATCTGATGAAATTATCGTTAAATATAAGACGGGTCAAACACCTGACCAGATGGGGGAAGCACAAAAAAAAGCTGTCCAGGCAGTGCTGGATGAAGGAGGCGTTATTTCCCAAGAAAAAGTATATGATTCAATCAACCCGATTCTTAAGAATTATTATCGACTCAAACTCAAACGTGGAGCCAATGTTTTGAAATCAAAGGAAATTCTTAAAAAACTTGATGCGATACAATCCGCAGAGCCGGATTATATCTATTCTACCCAGGAAGTTCCCAATGATCCTCTATTTGATACATATCAATGGGATATGAAAAAAATTAATATGGAACAGGCCTGGGATGTCGCAAAAGGTTCAACCAATATCATTATTGCAATCGTTGATACCGGAATTGATTACCACCAGATTGATTTACCAACCGATATTATTAAAGGCATGGATTATGTAAATAGAGATGATGATCCTATGGACGACAGCGGACATGGAACACATGTAGCAGGTGTTATTGGAGCAATTACAAATAATAACATAGGGATAAGCTCTGTTAATCAACATGCCAAACTCATGGCAGTAAAAACAATGGCAACGGATGGGTTGGGAAACGGATCCGATGTAGCCCAGGGAATTGTATATGCTACAGACCATGGCGCAAAAATAATTAATTTGAGTCTTGGTGTTACGATACAATGCAATAACCCCGCTGCATCAGTAATCAATGACGCTGTACAATATGCACTTACAAAAAATGTTATCGTTGTTGCTGCAGCAGGCAACAATAATATGGATGTAGCAGCCTTTACTCCTGCTTCTTGTGACGGAGTCATTACCGTAGGAGGAACCACTATGAATGACCAAAAAGTGCAGTCCTCAAATTATGGGTCCCGGATAGATATTAATGCACCAGGAGAAAATATTGTTTCTACCAAATCTACCATATACAATCAGCTGAAATCCAAATGTGCCCTTATACAAGAAAATTATCTTGCCTGTACCGGCACTTCTATGGCTTCGCCACATGTTGCGGGAGCAATTGCTCTGTTGGTGGCTACCAATCCATCGCTGAATTCAAAAGCAATTCGAGACTGCCTGGTCCAAACAGCAGACCCGCTAGAAGGTACACTCGCACCGCGGATGAATGTATACAAAGCCCTTATTACCTGTGGACATGTGACACCTCTTCCGACTCAATCTGCCACACCCACCCCTAATCCCAGTCTGGTACCTAGCATTACGATTACGCAACCTATTACCCCTACCATAACGTCCAATCGCTCATGCACCTTTACTGTTTCTCCAAACCATACAGGAATTAATAACCCACTTTCCCTTACCATTTCCAATTGTTCATCTGGGTCTAATCAACCAACGGGTACACAAAATAATAAATGAAAAACATATCTATTAGATTATCATTCTTATTTAGTATAGTATCGCTATGTATACTTATCGTATTGGGAATTGGTACCACATCTGCACCACAACAATATGCTCAAACTCAAAATCTCAATAAGAAAGTGATGGTCATTATTTTTAACCCGACCGTTGAAAACAAGAAACTTACCCAATACGAAAATTGGGGTGATCCTAACACCCTTACTTCCGAATATATCACTAATATGCAACAAGCATCCCATGGCAGGCTTCAATATACGGTAGCTCAAAAAGTGGAAGTGAACGAATTTCCCAAAAAGGTTGACGGTTTTTCATATACACCGTCTCAATACCTGCAGGCAGCGAAAGATTCAGCCAATGCCCATACGCCAGATGAAGTTGATTACAATGGCATATTTAACACCTATGACATTTGCTCAAAAGTCAATAAAGGTGACATTGATGAAGTATGGTTCTTTGGGGGACCATGGTTTGGTTTTTATGAATCACGGCTTGCCGGACAAAACGCGTTCAATTACAATTCTCCTCCGCTTACCGGCACCTCTTGTAATAGACCCATTCCCATTATGGGATTTAATTATCAAAGAGGCCCCGGGGAAATGATCCACGATTTCGGACACCGGGTTGAAGCAACAATGACATACCTGTATGGAGGATGGGAAGAAAATAGGACTACAACAAATTGGGATAAATTCGGTCTGGATAAGGCACAATCTCCAAGCTTTACCACATTCGGATGCGGGTCTGTCCATTTTCCTCCCAATACTACTACCCAAAGCGACGAATATCATTATGATTTACCAACTAGTGTTGCTTCCTATTGTGATTCTTTCGATAGTTATCCGAATATTTCTGCCACCGGCAATCAAATTTCCTGTTCTGCCTGGCAATGCACTGATATCGGCTATTACAAATGGTGGCTTGGCCATATTCCCCATAATGACGGCCGGGGACCTGATAAACTCCTCAATGACTGGTGGATCTATCTTACCGATCCTGCTACTGCGGTACAGGACGCCGGAAAATCAACGAATTCTTCAGGAGGTACCCCAATACCCCCTGGTGTCTCAGTTCCCCCACCCGCCCCGGGAAATGGTATCTGTAAAACTGCCAGTTTTAAAGGGGCATATATTGCCGACTCCAAACGACATCCCAAAACGTCCTGGAATCCGGGAGAAACATACTATGTGTATGGTATTTTTACCAATCCTTTAAGCTGTGCTTCAGCAAGTGTGCCTGGCTGTAAATTTTCAAAAGTTTTATCTGATGGACGGGGCAATTACTTGAGTCAATTTATCTGTACAGCTCCACAAAGTCCAGGCGACTATCCGCTCATGATTCAAACTGCCGGCGGCTCATTCCAAAACTGTTGTACTCAGACAAGTATCCAATACAGTACACTCCACGTACGAAATTCTACGGAAAACAAATGTGAATATTTTAATTTCTTAAGTGCAAAATCTGATAAGACCCAAATCCGTCCCAATGATAAATATAATATTACTGCAAATTTTGGTGAATGGACCAATTGCGGAACCATTGGTATCTCAGGTTGTGTATATACAGATGCTTATACGAATGAGCAAGGAGAACTGTTGTATCATTTTGTTTGTACTGCTCCTACTAAAACCGGCGTGTATCCCCTTCTGCTTACGACTCAATCTGGAACATCCCAAAATTGCTGTGTAAGACAAAGTAAATCCTTCGGGTCAATTACCGTAACCAATAATCCCTCCCAGGAAATCACTCCCACCGGCACACAAAATACTTCGGGGCAAAATCTTTGGGTCGGCGTATTCTTACCGGGTGCATCAGATACTGCATTTATCAGCAAAAAAACAATTTCCTGTAATTCACTCACCTCATGTTCTTTGTCATATCAAAGTCCAAGCCAGGCAGGAACATATGAAGTCAGACTCTTTAGCAATACCAATCGTATTGTTACGAGTAATCCCTTTACGGTAACCAAAAACGCATCGACATCAGGACAAGTTATGACGTTAAACGGCGATGTTGACCATAATGGGTGTTTGGATTTGAGAGATTTTAATTTTATTATGCGGGCACAACAGTTTCAAACGACTGCTGAGGGTACCACAGTTGATACCAACCATGATGGTACCGTCGACACGGTAGATTTTGGAGTATGGCTCAACGCAATTCGCAATGCGCCGGAGGATATATTATGCCAAAAATAGTATGCAATTAATCAATAAATTACCATTAAAACTCTTTGGATTTATGGGTCTTGCACTGGTAATCCTGGCAATTCCTTTAACTGTTTTTTTGGCACAGACCACCCAAACAAATCAACAACATGCCTCAGGAGAAGATACATATTTATATTTCTCTACCCAAGACTCTACACAGCCGCTCGGAAGCTTTACGATCACTCAAGGTGATGCTATTGAACTTCATTTAGTACTCAATACCCAGGATCAAAGCATTAACGGATTTGATACCATTATTCATTATCAGGATTCTTTTGTACCGGAACAACCGGTAGAGGATACGGATTCTTCTCAGTTTACTTCCACTATATTTAATACTAGAAATAACTCAAAAAATATCATTCGTTTCTCACAGGTTAATACCTATGAGGGCCGGATGATAAAAGGCGCTTTAAAAATTGGGGTCATTACATTTCATGCAGTAAAACCGGGCACCGGACATATAGAATTTAATAGTGCCGTGGTGACGTCCCTTTATTCCACCGAACCATTGAGTGTAGGAACGACTAACCTGGAATATACAATAGTCCCACGACCAAATGGATCCCAACCTACCAACAACACTATCTCTTGTGAGCCGGATCCACAGTGTACCCAGGGAAACAAAAAAATCCAAATCTGCAGCCTGAAGTGTATTAAACGCTAATAAAGTTCTTACTGATTCTTTGCGTAATTTATACTCCTCTATTAAGTAGTTGGTATACTATAGTTCTATGAATAAGGAAAATAAACACCCAAAGGTATCAACGAGTGGAAAAGGAACAAATATCATGAAATCGGCATATATCAAGCATAGTTCCAACCATGAAGCGAAGAAAAAAGGAGACCAATCGGTAGACTTACTCCCTCCCCACATGAGAAAAAGTTAACAGTAACACTATTGACATACTTTGGAAAATACAGTAATCTTAGAAAACTTGGAATGAACAAAATGGTTTTATTTACTATAATTGTACTCGCGGTAGTTCTGGGCATTATACTCCTTGCAACCAAAACCAACACTTCTAATTCTACTGCGCCAATCGACTTAAATCTTAATCCTTCTCCTTCACCAATGTTACAAACTTCACCACAACAAAACCAACCAACACCTCCCTCCTCTGCTCAAACCTCACCATTACCTTCAATAAGTCCAATTTCTGCAACTAGGGCAACAATTAGCACAGCAAAAGGAGATATTGTTGTAGAATTCTATCCACAAGATGCTCCAAAAACCGTTACCAATTTTGCAACACTGGCAAAGTCAGGCTTTTATAATGGCCTCTCCTTTCATCGCGTTGAACCGGGATTTGTAATTCAAGGAGGAGATCCCAAGGGCGATGGTACCGGCGGGACATCAATCTATGGATCAACTTTTGAAGACGAATTAAACCCTGAAACTCAAAGTTATAAAGATGGATATAAAGAGGGGGTGCTGGCTATGGCAAATCGCGGACCCAATACCAATAGCTCACAGTTTTTTATCATGCTGGCAGACAACGATACGCTTCCTAAAAACTACACTATCTTTGGCAAAGTAACCAGTGGTATGGATGTAGTAAAAAAGATTGTAGTAGGCGATAAAATGACCAAAGTTACCGTAGAATAAATGCTGTAAGTAAGTCTTTGAAACAAGATGTGAGTCTAGAAGCGAAAGTGGGCGAAGGCACGATTTGATTCTGCCATTTTCTGCATTGATTCTTTCTTTTTGACGGCACTTCCTAGATTCTGTGCCGCATCCATAAGTTCTGCAGCTAACTTTTCTGCAAACGTATGGTATTCTTTGCTGGATCGTGCTCGTGCTGCTTCGATCAACCATCGAACAGAAAGGGATTGTTTGCGGTCTCCTCGAACTTCAATCGGAACTTGATAATTTGCTCCTCCAATGCGACGCGCTTTTACTTCCTGTTTTGGCGAGACATTGATCATAGCTTTATCAAAAGTCTCCATACTTTTTTGTCCTTTTTGCTCAATAAGAGTTAATGCCGCATAAAATTGTTTTTCTGCGGTTGATTTTTTACCATCTTTCATTAATCGATTAATGAATTTAGTAACCACTCTGTCTTGATAAACTCGATCCGGTTCTACTAATTTTTTTTGTACTTTTTTATGTCTCATAACTAAGTTAAAAGCTAAAATCGCAAAGTGTAAAATATTTTTCACTTTGCACTTTACGTTTTAAGCGGGGGCTTTGCCTCCCGTTGACGGTCTTTTCGTTCCATATTTGCTTCGTGAAGTCTTTCTATTCTCTACTCCTTGGAGATCAAATTTCCCTCGAACAATATGGTATTTTACTCCTGCCAAATCCTTTACCCGTCCACCTCGAACCAAGACGATTCCATGCTCTGAAAGGGAATGCCCGACACCTTGGATATATGCTGTTACTTCAACACGATTAGAAAGCTTTACGCGAGCTACTTTCCGAAGAGCAGAATTTGGTTTTCTTGGAGTCATTGTCTTAACTAACGTTACTACTCCTCTTTTTTGTGGAGAAGCAACGTTACTATATTCTCTATTTTTTGCATTATAAAGCCGTCTCAAACTGGTAGTTTTGATTTTCTTTATTTTTTTCTTTCTTCCGTGTTTTGCTAATTGTGATAATGTTGGCATAATTAAAATTAAAAACTAAAAATGTAAAGTTAAAAATATTCTTTTGCGTTTTTCACTTTACGCTTTAAGTTTCTTATTGTACCTCTTCAAAGGAGGATTTATCAACCGGGATAAGTCGCCCGATAATAACATTTTCTTTAAGTCCAATCAACTTATCTTCTCGTCCTTCCAAAGCAGCTTCTGTCAAAACTTTAGTAGTTTCTTGGAATGATGCGGCTGAAAGCCATGAATCTGAGAATAATGATGCTTTGGTGATTCCCAAGATAACTTGTCGTCCGGTTGCCGGTTCTCCACCTTGAGAAAGTATCTCAGCATTCATTTCGTCAAATTTTGTCTTGGTAATAAAGTCTCCTGGAATGAGAGACGTATCTCCAACTGTTTCAATAATAACTTTATCAGACATTTTTCGAACAATTACCTCAAAATGCTTATCATTAATTTGAATTCCTTGTGCTTCATATACTTTTTGGACTTCAGTAATCAGATATCGTTGTGCTTGCAAAAGTCCTTCAACTTTTAATACTTCCTTTGGATCCAAATATCCTTCTGAAAGGGGTGTTCCTGCTGACAATTCTTGTCCATCTTCAACAGCAATTGTTGCGGCAAGCGGGACAAAGTATTCTCGTTCTTCAACTGGTTTGATCTTGCTATTTCTCACACGAATGATATATCCATCATCTGTTGTTTCTATTTTGACTCGTCCGGTAATTTCAGAGACTGGAGCAAGGTTTTTGGGTGTTCTCATTTCAAACACTTCTTCAACGCGAGGTAACCCTTGGGTAACGTCAGACATAACGACTCCTCCGAAATGGCGAACACGCATGGTAAGCTGAGTTCCTGGTTCTCCAATACTTTGTGCTGCTACAACTCCGACTGGGACACCAATTTCAACAGTTTGTCTGGTTGAGAAATCCCATCCATAACAGGTAGCACAAATTCCATACGGAAGTTTACACATCAGTGGTGAGCGAATGATAACTTCGGTAATTCCTGCTTCAACAATTGCGATGACTGCTTCTTCATTAATTTCTTCTCCGGCTTTTACAATAACTTTTCGGCTTTTCTTTCCGACAACATCTTCTGCCGAAGTTCTTCCTAGAATTCGCAATGGAAATGCCGGTCCTCTGTCTTTGTCAGCTACTGCAATCAGAATTCCTTCTTTGGTACCACAATCATCCTTGATGACAATTACATCGTGAGAAACGTCAACCAATCTTCGGGTTAAATACCCGGCGTTGGCGGTTTTCAAAGCCGAATCAGTCAATCCTTTTCTAGATCCTCGAGCTGAAGCCACATATTCAAATACTGAAAGCCCTTCACGGAAGTTTGATTTAATCGGAAGCTCAACGATCTTTCCCAACGGATCGAGAATAAGTCCTCTCATTGCTGAAAGTTGTTTCAATTGCTCTTTTCCGGCTCGAGCACCTTCTGAATCAATAATGGTCTTGATCGCATTGCTTGTTTTCAAATTATTCCAGGTAAGATCTGCCATTTCATCGGTAGTTTTAAGCCATAAATCATTGGAAAGTCTCTTTTTTTCATCCAATGTAATTAATCCCTGTTGATATTCTTTCTCGATCACCGTAATTTTTCCTTCTGCCGCTTCAATTAAGTCGTCCTTTTGTGGAATCATTTCATTATCAAAAACTGATACTGAAATTCCTGAAATGGTAGTCCCATAAAACCCGAGAGATTTTATATTGTCAATCATTTTTGCTACTTCTTCAGATGAACAAATACGCAATGCCTTCTCGATAATTTTTCTGATTCCTGATGCTTTTATCGGCTCATTAATAAATCCAAGTATTTTTGGCAATCGCTCGTTGAGAAGAAGCCTACCTACAGTAGTTTCAACAACTGATTCATTAATTCGGACTGAAACTGGTTGTCGAAGCCTGATTTTACCCAATGAATATGCTAAGTGCGCCTCATTCTGGTCTGAAAATGTCGACATATCTTGATTACGGGAGGTTTCATCAAGAGTTGTTAAGAAATATACACCCAAAGCCATTTCTTTGTTGGGAAGAGTGATCGGACTTCCATCGGCCGGTTTGAGTAAATTGTGCATCGGCATCATAAGGCTTATTGCCTCTGCCTGTGCTTTTTGTGAAAGAGGAATATGAACAGCCATTTGATCTCCGTCAAAATCTGCATTATAACCGGAACAGACACAAGGATGCAGCTGAATTGCTGCACCTTCTATCAGAACCGGGAAAAAGGCCTGCATACCAAGTTTGTGCAGGGTTGGAGCACGATTGAGCAAAACCGGGTGGTTTTTGGTGATTTCTTCTAAGATATCAAATACTTCCGGTGGTCGTTTTTCGATAAAGCGCTTTGCGCTTTTAATATTTGGAGCATATCCTCTTACAATGACTTCTCGCAAAACAAAGGGTTTAAACATCTCAAGAGCCATCTCTTTGGGAAGCCCACACTGAGACAGTGAAAGTTCAGGACCAACGACAATAACTGACCGTCCTGAATAATCAACACGCTTACCTAACAAGTTCTGTCTAAATCGTCCTTGTTTGCCTCGAAGCATATCAGAAAGAGATCGAAGTGGTGCTGCGATGGTTTTTACTCCGCGTTGAGATGCATCAATTAATGAATCAACAGATTCCTGAAGCATTCGTTTTTCATTGCGAAGAATAATCTCCGGTGCTCCCAAACTCAGAAGATGCTTCAACCGATTATTTCTGTTAATAACCCGTCTGTACAAATCATTGAGATCAGACGTAGCAAATCGTCCTCCTGCTAGTTGTACCATTGGCCGCAGATCAGGCGGGATAACCGGAAGTGATGTCAGAACAACTGAAGAGAGAGAAATTCCTGCTTTTTTCATAGATTCAATCAATCTCAGTCTCTTGATAAGTTTGAGGTATTTGGCGCCACTTGATTTTTCTGCTTCCTGTCGGAGTTGAACGATTAAGGCATTGAAATCAATCTCTTCCAACAAATCCATCAAAGCTTCAGCGCCGGTTTTCATCGTGAAGAAAATAGGAATGTCATATTCCAACAGCTTAAAATACTCATCTTCTGAAATAACACTGCCAACCTTCAGGTTCTTAAGCAGTGTCGCCATCAAATTGGCAATTTCATCAAGTTTTTTTGCTTCTCCTTCATATCGTTCGTTCAACCGAACGGTACGTTGTCTTTTGGTTAAGTCTAATTCCTGACGAATCAATGCTTTTTGATCTTGAGGAACTTTGCTTTTCTCAGTATCTTGCAATTTCTGCTCTATTTCTTCGTCAATCTTTTCCAATTCTTTTGTTTTTTCTTCAGTTTGAAGCTCTTGACGTTTCTCAATTGCTTTCATGAATGTTTCAAGCGCCTGTTTTTTCTTCTCTTCATCAACTCCGATAACCAAATGAGATGCATAATAGATAACAGATTCTAGGTTCTTTTGAGAAATATCCAATATCAAGGAGAGTGCTGAAGATGATCCTTTGAAAAACCATACATGAGCAACGGGAGTTGCAAGACCGATATGCCCCATACGTTCTCTTCGAACACGGGAAAGAGTTACTTCCACTCCGCATTTGTCGCAAATGATCCCCTTATAGCGAATTCTCTTGTATTTTCCACAGTAACATTCCCAATCTTTGGTTGGGCCAAAGATTCGTTCATCAAAAAGTCCGTCTTTTTCAGGACGAAGGGTTCGATAGTTAATTGTCTCAGGCTTTGTTACCTCACCATGAGACCACCCGATAATATCATCCTTATTGGCAAGTAAAATATTCAACGATTTAAAATCGACAAATGTAGGATCTTTCATTCTTTGTGCTGATATAGATTCGTTATTCATTTGTTATTTCTACTCCTCCTTCTGCTGCATCCTGAGTATTCATGACTTGTTCTCCTCCGAGTTCTTCTTGAAGCTCTTTTGCTTCACCTTCCACCAGTTCTTCTGCTTTGTTCTCGATTATAGTATCTTTTGAATCTGCATACAACTGCGCACCGGTGGGGACAACATTCAAACCCAATGCCTGAAGTTCTTTGACCAATACTTTGAATGATTCAGGAACTTTCGGAGTTGGAATATCGGTACCTTTTACAATAGCTTCAAATGCTTTGGCACGACCGACTACATCGTCTGATTTGATGGTTAACATCTCTTGCAGGATATATCGGGCTCGATGTGCCTCAAGAGCCCATACTTCCATTTCTCCAAGACGTTGTCCTCCCATTTGGGCTTTTCCACCAAGTGGTTGCTGGGTAACGAGTGAATATGGTCCGGTTGAGCGTGCATGAGTCTTATCTTCAACCATGTGAATCAGCTTCATCATATATTCAATACCGACGACTACTTGATTTTCAAATGGTTCTCCGCTTCTGCCATCATAGAGAACAGTTTTCCCATTTTGACTTAACCCTGCTTGTCTGAGCAAATCAACAATTTTTTCCTCTTTTATTGATTCAAATACAGGAGCACCAATTTTCATGTTCATTTTTTGCGCTGCAAAACCCAAATGTGCCTCCAATAATTGTCCCAAATTCATACGAGCCAACACTGAGATTGGAGAGATAACAATATCAACCGGGGTTCCATCACCAAGATACGGCATATCAGACGCCGGCAATATTTTGGAGATAACCCCTTTATTACCATGTCGTCCTGCCAATTTATCCCCGACAACTACATGTCTAAATTGTGCTACTTCGACAATAATTTTGCGAAGTGTTCCCGGCTCAAGTTCATCTCCTCGTTTGCGATCTAAGATCTGTACACCAATAATTGTTCCCCGTTCTCCATGAGGCATACGAAGACTGGTATCCCGAACCTCTCGTGCTTGTTCCCCAAAAATTGCTCGAAGCAGACGCTCTTCAGCAGTAAGCTCAGTTTCGCCTTTTGGAGCAATTTTCCCAACAATGATATCGCCCGGTTCAACTTCTGACCCTACAACGACAATACCTTCCTCATCCAAATGCATAAGGCCATCTTCAGCCACATTGGGAATGTCGCGAGTTGTCTCTTCAGGGCCGAGTTTTGTCTCAACAACAGATGCCTCATATTTTTCAATGTGAATTGATGAAAGGATGTCTTCTTTCACTAGTCGGTCGGAGATAACGATAGCGTCTTCGTATCCCAATCCATCAATTGATGCATAGGCAATAACAAGGTTTTGTCCCAAAGCCAATTCACCATTATCCGAGGCGGGACCATCGATAAGGATATCTCCTTTTTTTACTTTTTGTCCTGCTCGGACAACTGCCTTTTGAGTATAGGCTGTTGCTGCAGAGGTTCTTTTAAATGAAGCAATAGGATAAACTGTTTTTTGTCCTTTTTTGTTGATGAATTCAATTGTAGTTGCATCTACATAATTTACTTCTCCATCTTCAGGGGCACTTACAACTCGCTGCATGATTGCAGATACAACAGCCTCCATTCCGGTGCCTACAATAGGACTTGCCGGTTTTACCAATGGTACTGCTTGACATTGCATGTGAGTTCCCATCAACGCACGGTTTGCCTCATCATGGCTAACAAATGGAATAAGAGACGCTGCAGTGCCAACTACTTCTTGAGGAGCAATATCAACATATTCAATATTTTCCCGTTCCGTCTCAATAAATTCTCCTTTATATCTGGCGGCAACACGTTCATTGGTAATGGTATTATCATCGGAAAGTGCCATTGCATGAGTGATGTAATGTTCACGCTCGTCATCGGCTGCCATATAGACAATTTCATCAGTGGCTTTCATAACAGTTTTACCATTTCTTTTTTCTTTTATTACTCTTCTATAGGGAGCTTCCAGAAATCCATATTCATTAATTTTGGAATACAAAGCCATATAGGTAACAAGGCCAATATTTGGCCCTTCGGGACTTCGAATTGGGCAAATCCTTCCATATTGAGAGCTATTGATGTCTCGAATTGAAAATGCTGCTCGTTCCCTGGAAATTCCACCTGATCCCATAACGGTTAAACGGCGCAAATTATCTACTTCTGAAAGAGGATTGGTCTGATCCAGAATTGTGGAAAGTTGAGATGTTCGGAAAAACTCATTAATAGCAGCCATGATTGGTCTTGCGTTGATCAGGCTTGATACGGCAACAGGAGCATCGAGTTGGAGCAAGCTCATTCTTTCTTTGATGCTTCTCTCAAGTCTGAGTATTCCAACACGGAATGCGGTGCTTGCAACCAATTCTCCAACGCTTCTTACTCGTCTATTTGATAAACTATCAATATCATCAATACTTCCCTTCCCACTGTTGAGCCCGATAAGATAAGCTATTGTACCGATGATATCGTCTACAGTAAGAACATGCAGATCTGACGCAGCAAATCCTGCAATTGCAGCTAATTTTTTATTCATCTTATATCTGCCAACTCTTCCCAAATCGTATCGTCTGTTATTAAAGAAGAGTCCATTAAAATTTTCAATAACCTTTTCCAAAACAACAGGTTCACCTGGATGCATTTTTCTAAAAATTTCTACAGAAGCATCTGTTTGACCACTTGTCTCATCTTTTCCCAGCGTTGTTTCAATAAAATGCTCTGTATCTTCAACACTCTGGAATTTTTCTTTAATATCTTCATTTGTTGACACTCCGAGTGCTCGCAAAAAAGTGGTGGCCAAAAACTTTCGTCTTCGATCGATCTTGACTGAAATTGTTCCGTGTCGAGTTGTTGAGAATTCAAGCCATGAACCGTGAACTGGACGAATTTCTGCATTATACAGAGTTTTTCCGGTAACAGGATCTTGAGTAGCAGTAAAGAAGACGCCAGGAGATCGTACTACTTGGTTTACAACAGCTCTTTCAATACCATTGATAACAAAGGTTCCTTGCTCAGTCATCTGAGGAATATCACCTAAAAAAACCTCTGCTTTTTGAGACTTTCCGGTTTTTTTATTGGTAAGAACGGTATTTACATAGAGAGGGGCATCAAATGTAAGACCTTTCAGAAGTGCGGTATCAGGAGTAATAGTAGGATTTCCAATACGATAGTCTTGCAAGGCCAGACTCCAGTTTTTTTCAGTAAAATCGTCTATAGGAGATATTTCCTGCAGTATCTGCCCAATGGCATGATCTAAGAACCATTTGTATGATTCTTTTTGTACAGCAAGCAAGTCAAGTGTGGGTAAGGCAGAGTATTGTTTCCCCCAATTTTCTCGTGATAGTGAGTCTTTAGCAATCTTTGGCATTGGCGACAACGAAATTTATAAACAGCAGCTATAGTGGCCTTATACAACAAAAAAAATCCAGGTGAACCACCCTTCAAATCTTTTTTCAAGATTAAAGTCTCTTATGTATATCATACCTATTTAGCTTTGTCAATACCTAGCCCGGTTTGATCCTGGCTTTGTGTCCTCTTGTGCTATAATAGATTGATATGACAGCTTCGGATATTATCAAAAAATATATCACATTTTTTGAGCAAAATGGCCACACCAGAATTGAAAATGCTCCTCTGATTCCCCAGAACGACCCTACAACGCTTTTTACCAGCTCAGGCATGCAGCCGTTAGTACCCTATTTATTGGGAGAAACCCACCCGCATGGTAAGCGATTGGTCAATGTTCAAAATAGCTTCCGTGCCCAGGATATTGAGGAGATTGGCGACAATCGGCATACTACCTTTTTCCGCATGTTGGGAAACTGGTCCCTCGGTGATTATTTTAAAAAGGAACAAATCCCCTGGTTTTTTGAATTTCTTACCGATTCCAATAATGGTTTGGGACTTGATCCCAAGAATCTCTATGTAACCGTATTTGAAGGAAATAAGGATGTTCCAAAAGATGATGAAAGTATAGCTCTATGGAAAGAAGTTTTTGCAAATAAAGGCATTGATGCAAAAATTGGCGAACGAATTTTTACCTATGGTGTTGAAAAAAACTGGTGGTCACGATCTGGAATACCAGACAAGATGCCCGTTGGAGAACCGGGGGGACCAGATTCGGAAGTGTTTTATGACTTCGGTAAGGATCTAAAGATTCATGAGAAAAGTAAGTTTAAAAACGAAAAATGCCATGTGAATTGTGATTGTGGAAGATTTATGGAAATAGGGAATTCGGTCTTTATGCAGTACCAAAAACAAAAAGACGGAAGTTTTAAAGAATTACCCCAAAGAAATGTTGATTTCGGCGGTGGACTGGAACGACTTCTCGCAGCCGTTGAGAATCAACAAGATGTGTTTCAAACAAGCTTGCTCAAACCAATTATTCGATCTATAGAAGCTGCAACCAAAAAAGACTATGCCTCTCATCAAGAAATAATGAGAATTATTGCCGATCATTTTATTGCAGCATCCTTTATTACCAATGCTCGAATAGTTCCTTCAAATAAAGAACAGGGATATATTCTCAGACGGCTTATCAGACGAGGACTTGATAACCTACATTTACTTTCAAGTAGTAATAATGCCAGCATATCGTCTATTCTAGAAGGGATACTTGAGGAATATAGCAAAACTGATCCAGGATTAGATTATGAATTTATAAAAAATACTATTCTTGAGGAGACTGCAAAATATGAAAAAACAAAAACAGAAGCAAAACGCTTTATAGAGAAAAACTATCCAACGACCCCCTCAGGACAAGTAAAAATGGGAGATGAATTAATGGGAGTCAAAGAAATCTCAGCCGATGACGCATTTGTTCTCTATACTACCCATGGGCTTTCACCAACTCAAATAAAAAGCTTAGGATATAGTTTTGACGACCAGACATTTGCAGAAAAGATGGAAGGACACCAGAAGCTTTCCCGAAAAGGAGCAGAACACAAATTTAAAGGAGGACTTGCAGATCATCAAGAACAGACAATCATGGGCCACACTGCCACCCATCTACTTCATCAAGCAATCCGGGATATGCTGGGCACCCATGTCCATCAAAGCGGATCAAATATAACAACTGAAAGGCTTCGATTTGACTTTAACTATGACAAAAAATTAACTATTGATCAAATAAAGTACCTGGAGGATATGGTTAATCAAAAAATAAAAGAGAACCTACCGGTCCATTTTGAAATTATGACAAAAGAGGAAGCAGATAACATTGGTGCAATAGGGCTTTTTGTTGATACCTATGGTGATAAAGTAAAAATTTACTTCATTGGTGATGGAACTAAAGATAATCGAAATCAGGCATATTCAGTGGAATTTTGCGGAGGTCCACACGTTGAGTTTACATCGAAGCTAAAAAGTTTTAAGATAATAAAACAGGAAACTATTGGCGTAGGCAAACAAAGACTATACGCCAAGACAGGAAATTAAAAGTTTAAAGTGAAAAATTAAAAGCTATGGTACTTTATTTATAAAGATACCATAATTTTGAACTATATATGAAACTGCCCTTCTTAAATAAAGAGAAAAAAGAAAAGTCTGAATATTTTTTGATATTACTTCTCAAAGAAGATAGTGCAAATGCAGTTATTTTCCGTGAGGTGGAAGGACAACTTCATATTATTGGCAAACATCACGAGGCATTTCCAACTCCTATAGAAACAGTTGATCAAGAAGCGTTCCTCGATATTTTAGATAAAGTGATTTCTACAGCAGAAAGTAACCTTCCTCCCAAAATTGAAACCCAAAAAACTCTATTTGGGGTAAAAGAAGATTGGATCGAAGAAAATAAAATAAAGAAAAATTATTTATCAAAACTCAAAAAAGCCTGTGATGTGTTAGGACTAATACCTATTGGGTTTATTGTTATTAATGAAGCAATTTCTAAATTGCTTCAAAGCGAGGAAGGTGCCCCTGTATCAGCAATATATGTTGAAATCCAAAAAAAAGATTTAGTAGTATCTTTGCTACGGGCAGGCAAAGTAATTGAAACTCATCATGGTGCTTTGGAAGAATCAATTTCCCAAACAACTGATAAGATTCTTCATTATTTTACCAATTACCAGGTGTTACCTGCACGAATCATTGTAGAAAACGGGTTTGAGAATGAATTGTCTCAAGAGCTTATTCAACACAAGTGGAGTAAAAGTCTACCATTTCTCCATATCCCTCAAATTACAATCCTGCCGGAAAGTTTTGATGAAAAAGCACTTGTTTTTGGAGCAGCAACACAAATGGGTTTTTCTGTCCCTCATGATATTGGAGCAATTAAACATATTACTTCCGTTGATGATGAAAATCAATCAACCCAACCCTTAGAGGAAGAAAAAGCATCGTCACACTCTCTTGCACAAGAAAAAAAAGATACACATAAGGAAACACATGAAGAAGAGTTAAGTGATGCCAATGAATTCGGCTTCGTAACGGAAAAAGATGTTGCAACAGAAGCAGTAGCTGAAGCCCAAACGGCAATACCGGAAGAACTACTAACGAAGAAAAGTCATGATTTTGTAATCCATGGCACCCAAGATGCAAAGCATCATCAACCTGAGATTTCTTCTCCGGAGATCTCAGACAAAAATTCATTTCAGAAAAAAGAAAAACCAGGCTCCCATATTGTCGAGGTTTTGAGCAGTACTATGCAAGGATTTACTGCACGACTAAGAAAAATATCAATTTCAAAACCGTCATTCCTTTTTGCAATCCCAGGAGGCCGTGGCAATAAACTTATCTTTATACCTCCATTAATTCTTATTATTTGTATTGGACTCGTAATACTGTATCTAACAACTCTAAAAGCTTCAATACAACTGCATGTGATTCCAAAAGATATTGAGAAAGAAACAGCCGTAGTATTTACACCCGATTCTACACAAGGAGACAAAAATAGCATTCAGATAGAAACAGCTTCAGTCACGGAAAATGGCACAGTATCAGCACCGGTAACAGGAAAAAAAGAAATTGGAGATAAAGCAAAAGGAAGTGTTACTATTTTAAGCTCATCAACTAAATCTCAATCAATTCCAAGCGGAACTATTATTACCTCTTCAAATGGTTTGGATTTTGTATTGGATAATTCGGTTAATCTTGCTTCAAGCTCAGGAGTAAGCGATATAAAAAGCATTCAAGCATCGGTAACCGCAAAAAACATCGGAAAAGATTATAATATTCCTTCAGGAACAAAGTTTTCGGTGGGAGACTTTGACAGATCTTCAGTTGAGGCAAAAAATGATAGTGCTTTTTCCGGCGGAAGTAAGAAAGACGTCACCGTCGTTTCAAAAAAAGATGTCGATGGTTTAACTTCAGATTTGACGGATAAGCTTGAAGAAAAAGCAAAAAATGATCTTGCCGGCAAGATTTCTGCAGATAAAATACTTCTTCCTCTTCCATATTCAACAACAATAGAAAATCAGTCACTGAGTAAAAAAATTGGTGATGAAGCAACATCAGTATCCCTCACCGGTACCGTATCCTATGATGCCTTTATCTATTCCAAAGACACGGCCAAAAGTTTTGCACAATCTGTATTGCATGATGATATGAACAATATGATTCTCACCTCAAGCGGTATTGAACAAGACGTAAAAGATGTCAAAGAAAATAAAGATAAAACAATCAATGGCACCCTGATTCTGAAAGCGCATTTACTTCCTCATATTGATATTTCGTCACTAACGAAAGAAATTGCGGGTAAATCCTTTGATGAAGCCAAGACTATCCTTGAAAAAATTGACCAGGTAAAATCAGTAGATATTACGTTACAACCCAATCTCTCATTTTTACCGAAAAAACTTCCTTTATCTGCACAAAACATACAGATCCTTATCTCTACAAATGAATAAATACTACTACACAAAAAAAGGGTCCGGCACCATCCGGAAAAAATCACGCGTATTTGGTGTCATTCTTATTGGGTTTGGAATAATCTCAATCTTGTATGTTTTTTTTCCCATGATTTCATGGCAAATATATTTTGCTCCTGTTTTTGCAGCTTCAAATATTGCAATACCAATTCCAAAAACAACAATGGTAACAAAATCTTCTATTGATACTCTGCTTTCACAGGTAAATCCCTTTCAGACAGTTGACTACTCAAACGCTCAAAATTGGTTCCCTACTCTAAAAACTTCAAATTCGACACCAAAAATTTCTTCATATACGATCTCTATTCCCAAATTGAACATTCAAAATGCATATGTCTCAACCGTTGACTATGACTTAGACAACCATTTGGTAAATTATGGAGGAACTGCAATTCCTGCAGCAAAAGGGAATGCGGTGGTATTTGGCCATTCAACACTCCCACAGCTATTTAATCCCAAAAACTATAGAACAATTTTTGCAAACGCATATAAACTAAAATCAGGAGATTTAGTAGCAACAACTATTGCAAATATTACATATTACTATAAAATTTATAATATATCCGTAGTTGAACCGACAGATACATCTGTTTTTGCTCAAAATTATGATGATTCCTATCTTACTATTATTACCTGTACTCCACCAGGCACAACCTGGAAACGCTTAGTAATACGATCACGAATTCAAGCCCTATGAAAGAACGCATTCTGGTTATTTTAAAAAGTATCTGGCCAACAGTATATAAAGTTATTAATGGCTGTTTGTATTTTGTGATAAACCTTATCAAAAGCTTTGTGAAGTATGCTATTGAAGAATTGAAAGGATCCATGTAATGACAGTTGAGTCACGAGCACTCGAGGCAATCCAAAAAAAACTGGTTGGTAAGAAATTGACATATCCGGAGATTTACTCAGTCATGGACCAGATTGCCAACCATCGTCTAGGAGATGTTCTCACTACCTATTTTGCTGCCTCAGGATATTCAAAAGGATTTAGTAAAAAAGAACTGTATTACCTCACCAAAGCTATGGTTGAGACAGGTGAGAAACTTCACTTCAAAGGAATTGTTGCAGACAAACATTCAATCGGAGGTATACCAGGAACCAGAACCACCATGATCGTAGTACCGATCATTGCTGCTGCAGGATTTACAATACCCAAAAGTTCTTCTCGCGCAATTACAACTCCTGGAGGAACCGCAGATGATATGGAAGTTTTGGCAAAAGTAGAATTTAGTGAAAATGAAATTTATAAAATTGTTGAGAAAACGAATGGATGTATTGTATGGGGAGGAAGTTTCCGACTTGCTCCGGCTGATGACATTATTATAAAAGTAGAAGAACCACTGCTATTTGAAAGTTTTGATAAAATTTTAGTATCAATCATGGCAAAAAAGGTTGCATTTGGTTCTAACCATGTCGTTATTGATCTACCATATGGAGCAATGGTAAAAGTTCATACCTTAAAAGATGCACAACTTCTTCAGGAAAAATTTGAATATCTGGCCACAATGTTTAAAATCAGAATTCGCGTACTGATTCATAAAACTGATGAACCTGCAGGAAGAGGGATTGGACCAGTATTGGAAACTCGGGAAGCCATACGGGTTTTGCAACAAAAACACGACCGCCCAATTGACTTAGAAGTACGAGCTTTGAATTTGGCCGGAAATCTATTGGATATTTGTCTGAAAGATTCTTCCAAAACATTAAAGGAGCATGTCAAAAAAACATACGGTAATCCAATTGGATGGGCAACGTACTTATTGCAGTCTAAGGTAGCCTGGGAAAAAATGCAGGAAATTATTAAAGCACAAAAAGGCATTCCCCCCAAAGACTCTGAAGATTTGAAACCTGGAGCATATACTCATACGGTCCATGCAACAAAAACAGGAAAAGTCAAAACAATTTATAGTAAAAATGCTACAATTATCTCCAAGATTTTAGGTGCCCCAAAAGAAAAAGGAGCAGGTATTTATTTGGGAAAAAAATTAAACGAGACTGTACATATAAAAGATGTATTGTATACAATCTATACCGATAACAAATCTAATATGAAGGAGGCGATCGATTCTCTTACTAATTTCCCGGTCATGGACTACTAACATATGAAACGATTATTCACCACCATTCTCATTCTAGGAGGTATAGGACTGGGACTTTTTATTTGGTGGAAACAAGGATTACAAGCAGTAGATTCAACGAATAAAAATACCAAAATCTTTGTAGTAGAGAAGGGGGAAGGTGTAAAAGACATTGCCAATCAATTAAGAAAAGAGGGTTTGATTAAAGATCCCATTGTCTTTTTCCTTGTCGTCAAGAAAGAAGGATATGATGATAAAATCCAAGCGGGAGATTTCAGACTTTCTCCATCGCAAAATGCCCGAGATATTGCAGAGACATTAACGCACGGTACTTTGGACATCTGGGTAACAATCCCAGAAGGTAAACGAGCTGATGAAATAGCCGATATTCTTAAAGAAAAAATGCCGCAATATCAGGATACGTGGAGAGATATACTGAATCAAAATGAGGGATATCTCTTTCCTGATACGTATTTAATTCCAAAAGATGCAACTATTAATGCTATCGTAACTATTATGACGAACAATTTTTATTCCAAGATTGGCAGTATTGGATTGTCTAAAGATTCTCCCAATCTCAAGAAAATCGTAACAATTGCTTCTCTTCTGGAACGCGAAGCCAAAACGAATGATGAAAAACCGGTAATTGCAGGAATTATTAATAATAGGCTTGACGAAGGAATGGCTCTGCAGATTGATGCTACGATCCAATATGCGAAAGGGAAAGTAGGAAGTTTGTGGTGGGCACCGGTTGGTGTCTCGGAATATAAATCGGTAAAATCAATTTACAATACGTATCTATTCCCGGGACTGCCGCCAGGACCGATTTCTAATCCCGGACTTCCTTCCTTACAAGCCGCAGCACATCCTCAAGAGACAAGCTATGTGTATTATTTACATGATAGAAATGGGAATATTCACTACGCCACAACGAATGATCAACAAAACGCCAACATCGAAAAATATAGCCTCTAATTTATAGAGATTGGAATTCCCAACCTTCTAATAACACTATTTCTTTCAAAGAGTGGTCATAAAATTTTACCGTTTTACCATTATTAAATGATATAAATGACGGTTTGCAATTTATTCCATGATCTTTTGTACCCGTTAATACATCTTTATACTGTTTGTTAAATGCAGGAAGTGTTTTCCCAACAAGTACTCCTACATGTTCCAGACCACTTGGATAGGTATGGCTTGCTCTTGAAGCTGGTAATTCAATAACGGATACCGTAAAACCTTCTTTAAAAACTAATGATGTTTTGAGAATTAGAATTGAAACAGATCTTCCATTAAATTGTGTCTCTACAAATTCACTACAAAAATCCTTTAACTGATCACGAATTTCCTTATACTCTAATTCTGTAGAAACCCTATAGCAAAGATGACTCAATGGCATTCCTGTTATATCAACATTACGCTTATTCAGCTGCGTATACAAACTAAAGAAGAAGAGTTGGTAATCTCCAATAATTCTTTTGATATTTCTATTAGCCATTGTGTATTAGAGGCTGTAACGGACGGTGAATTGGGCAAGAAGCTGGATGGGATTAACAATATCGGGAGTATCCAACTCATCCTCAAGAAGAAATGGAATTTCCGTGCATCCCAAAATAATACTGTCAACATCTTTACTCCTTAAATAGGCAAGCGCCTCTTTTGCAGGTTTTGTTAATTCTTTTGTAATCGGTTCATTTTCCATTACTGCTTCTATGGATTGATCCAACCGCTGTGCCATTTCATCCGGCATTACTTCATATTCCAAACCGAACGGATCAAGCTTATTTTGAAATAACCTGTTTTTTAAACTAAATCCGATTGCCATTAATCCTATTTTTTTATCTTTTCTCTTTTTAATTTCTTCAACAGTTGCGTCAATCATACTCAATACTTTTTTGCCTGATATTTCTTCGATTTGTTTTTGGAAAAAATGAGGAGTATTGGATGTAATAACAATAAAATCAGAAATAGTTCCAATCTTTCGTGCTGCTTCCAATAAATCAGGATTTGGCTGTGGAGGAGAAATAAAACTGCCATCCTCGTTCATTGCGATGGGGACTTCCCGAAAGTAATAAGAAATCATAGTTGGGTATCCTGTGCTGAATTTCGGAGGATGTAGCTTTTTTGCAATAGCATGAACTCTCTGCTCAAAATCCATAGTGGCCTGTGGTCCCATTCCGCCTAAAATACCAATTATTTTTTTATATGTTTGATTACTTTTCATTGCTTTAATTTATTTTACCTGCTTGAGTATAGTAATTACTATCTCTTCTGTTATAGGAAGATTATAACAGATAAAAATAACCGGAGTAAAAATTAATTTCTTCTCTGTGGACGTTTGAAAAAGCGGCGGGTTGTAGCTGCAATCTTTTTTACTGAAGATGGTTTTTTGTGATTTTTCATTGGCATTGATTCTTCTTCCTCCTCTATCGGTTCATCGTCTAATGCTTCTTGCTCATCTTCCATTTCTTCCAAATCTTCATCCTGCATCAATGTCTTTAAATCAGATAAGCTAGTAAGACCCTCATCTGTAATTTTATCCAGTAGCTTTTTCCCCCGGCGGGTAGTAAATAAAAGGGTTAAAAGAACTCCCACGATAACACCTGTTAAAAAAACGCTAAATCCGTTTCCATTTGAATGATTCCTCTGATCCATATATTATCCTTCCTCCTCAACGTGTCTTCTTTTAGACTTGCCTTGAAAGAAGATTCCTTTCAAAATCTTTGCGGCGGCAATAAATGAGGTGGCCTGAAGGCCGGTTGTTAAGCTGCTGAGTGACGAAATAGGTCCCGCAATACTATCGGCGATGCTGCCTGTATCATCCAAAACTTTATTTGCTTTTTGAACAGTTTTACGAAGTTCTCGAAGAATGAAAAAAACCTGAATTCCCAAAACAATCAGAAGTATTGTCAGTACTACCACGACGATGAGAAGTACAAGCTGAGCAGTATCCATCATACCTTTATCATAGCAACATTTTTATTGCCCTGTCAAATCGTATTACTGAACTTTTATGCTCCGTTGAATAACCGTCTCTTTATGAAACGTATTCACTGCTCGTATAGTAATTGATTCCTCACCTGAGAGGATCTCTACATGTTTGGTAAATATGCCATTGGAATCTACCGACGTCAAGTCATTGTTAATATATACACTTGCCGCGGGATCGGTTTTACCCCGTACTTCAATTGTTTGTGCTTTTACTACACTCCCATCTACCGGAGTAGTTATCTCAAGTGGCGGATTTATAAAAGCTCCGCGATACTGAAACATCAAATATCCTGCAAAACACAGGAAAACCACAATAACCAGGTAAACCATTTTTGAAACTCTTACTTTATGAATGGGAAAGTCTGCTTGTTGATCAAGGGTTTTAGGTAATACTCGAAATGACCGCTCACTATCGAATTCTCTACGAAATAATGCAAGAGTTTCTTTTTTAGGTAATCCCAAATAATCAGCGTAATTTTGGACAAAGCCTTGAGCATAGGTACTGGCTGGAAGCTTGTTATACTCACCTTTCTCTATTGCCGATATAAATGATGGACGTATTTTGGTCGCTTGGGCAATTTCTTCAATGGTTAAACCCTTTTGTAACCGTTTCTCCTGCAATTTATGCCCAATCCGTACCATAATTAAATTTCAAATTTCCAATACCAAATTTCAAATGCCAAATAAAAACTTATTGGAAATTGGATATTTGAAATTGGTAATTATTGGAAATTTACTGTGTTTGCATTGTTCTTAAAAAATCGTCGGCATTTCTTACCAATACATCCCGGGGCTTTGAACCTTCCGCATGACCTACAATTCCAACTTCTTCTAGTTGATCCAAAATTCGCGCAGCACGTGCATAACCAATAGATAACCGTCGTTGAAGAAGTGACGCAGAGGCTTTATCATGCTGACAGATAATTCGGATTGATTCCTCAAACAATTGGTCATGTCCATTTGCCCCAATACTGCTTCCCCCTGCTCCTTTTTTCAACGGCAAAGGTTGGGTTGTAATCTCTTCTGTATATTCAACATGAGGCGATTTTGATTTCAGATATTCAACCAATTTCTTTATTCCTGTTTTTTCATCTACAAAAGCACCTTGAATACGAGTCGGTTTTGCCTGATCAGGAGGAATGTATAACATATCTCCCCTTCCGAGCAATTTTTCAGCCCCCGGTCCGTCGATAATAACGCGGGAATCAACCATAGATGAAACGCTAAATGCAATACGCGTTGGAATATTAGCCTTAATAAGCCCCGTTATAACATTGACGGAAGGCCGTTGTGTGGCAATTACCAAATGAATACCGGTAGCTCGAGCCATCTGAGCAATACGGGCAATCGCATCTTCAACTTCAACAGGCGCAAACATCATCAAGTCAGCAAGTTCATCAATAATGATCACAATGTAAGGAAGCGCTTGAAACCCTGATAATTCATTGTATCCATCAATGTTTCGTACTCCCTGTTCGGCAAATAGCTTATATCGTCTATCCATCTCTGCCATTGACCACTTCAAGGCAGAAAGGATTTTCTCAGGCTCTACAATAACAGGAGTTAGTAAATGAGGAATACCATTATAAATGGTAAATTCAACTCGTTTTGGATCAACTAAAATAAGCTTCACCTCATCAGGTGATGCCCGAAACAGCAAGGAGGAGATAATTGAATTCATCATAACCGATTTTCCAGATCCAGTGGTTCCAGCAATGAGCACGTGTGGCATACGAGCAATATCCGCAATGACCGGAGTTCCCGATACATCCAGACCCATTGAAACAGCCAGCTTTGATTTCGACTTTTGCATTGCTTGAGAAGCAAGCATGGTACGAAGCGTTACAATTTCTAAAGATCGATTTGGAATTTCGATTCCGATCAAACTTCTTCCTGGAATAGGAGCTTCAATACGAATTTGTCCAGTAGGTGCCTCTGTTGCAAGAGCGATGTCGTTTGCCAACGAGGTAATCTTTGAAACTTTTGTTCCAAGAGCAATTTCAAGTGCGTACTGAGTAACCGCCGGACCCAAATTTACTTCAGCAACTCGTGCTTCAATTCCAAAGCTTTGGAGTGTCTTTTCAATGACAGTCGCAATCTTTTTAATATCTCCCCGCTCTGCCTTTTGATTGGATGCATCCGAAAGTAACGATAATGGCGGATAATCCCATATACCTGTGGTTGTCATAGTATTGGTAATCAATTTGTCTGTCAATTGTATTTGCTCCTTTTTAATAGTAGGCTGAGTAACTGCCATTCCTTTTGAAGGAGATTGAGAAACGGCATCCTTTTGTCCGCCTTTTATTTCCAACGCTTTATTACTGACTACCATAGGCTTGATTTTCTTGTTGCCGGAAAATAAACCAAAAGGAATGAGTCTATCAAGGTGATGAAATAAGAAACTCACTGATTTAAGCATATCGTCAACAGAGGTATCAAAAAGAACAATTACTCCAATTAAGGTTCCTACAATATATACTGCCTTTGCTCCAATTGTAGTCAACAGCTCTGAGAGTATTATGAATAATTGTGATCCAATAGTTCCCGCTTGTGTCAATGCCAGAAGAGATACAAATGTCAACAGAAATCCTATCGAAACATTTACTTGAGAAAGAAAAAACTTTAATCGTAAAAATAAAAATCCCAAAAGAGCCAAAAGGAATGGAATAACTACCCCTCCCCACCCGAAATGTTCGTCCAAAACCGTATGAACCGGTGCAAGAGCACCATCTCCTTGAATATAGGGCAAAAGGGTTAATCCTGCTGCCAAAAACAACCCCAGAGAAAAAAGTGTATAAACCGTATTCTTTTTCAGCTTAAATTTAATTTTCCGAGATCTTCTTCTGGATGCTGATTTTTTCTTTTTACTCATACACTTATTATAAATGACTTACGCTCAATACTACAAGTTGAACTCGTTCATTACACTTCAATAACAACAGGCAAGACCAGAGGTCTCCTTCGAAGCTGTCTAAATATAAAACGCTCGGCAACTTCCCCAATTAATTTCCGAATGTATACCCAATTAGTCTTTCCTCTATTATTGTTAAGAGTTTTTTTAAGCTCTAATGCTAATTTCTTCTCAAGCATTGTTGTATCAGGTTGGCTAAATCCTCGAATCAAAATTTGTGGATCTCCAATAATCTGTCCTGTATTGGAATCTATTTCTGCCATAACCAAGACCATTCCTCCTTCTGAAAGTTTTTTTCTATCCCTGAGAACAAAACTGTCAACTTCTTCTCCTGTTATTTCATCCACATATACATTTCTTACTTCAATTTTTCTGCCGGGTGTTACTTTATTATGAGAAAATAGGATTTCTTGACCATCCTCAAGAAGGAATATATCGGAATTTTTATACCCCAATTTTTGCGCCAATGCCTTATAGGCAACCATATGTTTGTAGTTCCCTCCAATTGGCACAAGGTATCGCGGCTGGGTTAATGCCATCATCAACAGTAAATCATCAGAAGAACCATGTCCTGAAACGTGAACATTCTCATATAAGCTTGAATACACAACACGTATACCTTTTTTAGCAAGGCTATCTATTAAAGAATTGACGGATACTTCATTTCCGGGAATTGGGTCTGATGAAAAAAGAACTACATCATCCGAAGAAAGCTTAACTTCTTTATGCTCGCCATTGGCAATTCTTGTCATTGCGCTGTTTTCTTGGCCTTGACTTCCTGCTGCAATCAGAAGTAGCTTATTATCTTTTACTCTTCGGATTTGATTCATCTCAAGCTCCATACCGGGAGGTATCTGCATATATCCAATCTTTACGGCTACTTCTTTTGCATTCATCAGAGACCGCCCAATAAAACATACTTTCCTTCCCGTTTTTTTAGCAGCCTCAATTGCCTGATTGAGCCGTGAAATATTAGATGAATACGTAGTGACTACAAATTTTCCACGGCAGTTTCGCATTTCCCGCTCAATAGTTTCTCCTAATGCAGACTCAGAGGGCGTTCTCCCTTTCCGTTCCGATCCCAAGCAATCAGACAGTAATGTCATTACTCCTGTGGCTCCGCTTTGCGCTATACTCTGAAAATCAGTTTTCTTCCCATCAGCTGGAGTCAAATCAAACTTAAAGTCACTCCCATGGTAGAAATTTCCTACGGGGGTTTTTATAAAGATATTTGAGGTATCCGGAACCGAATGAGTAATACGAATAAACTCGAGTTGAAAATTACCTAAATTTACAAGAGGTTTATCAAAGGAAACCGTCTTTACTTTAGTATATATTCCAAATTCATCCAATTTTCCATTCGCCAGTGCTGCTGTTAAGGGAGTTCCATATATAGGAAATGAATTTAACGATAATAATTGAGGCAATAGAAACGGCAACGCACCAATATGATCTTCATGACCATGAGTCAATGCCAACCCAACAATTGTTTTTTTCGGATTGGCAGATATTGTTTTGACCAGATAGGAAATATCGGGCAATAACAAATCAACGCCAATCATTGTCTCATCCGCAAAACCAATTCCGCAATCAACAATAAGAATTTGATCTTTATATTCATACAGATACATATTTTTGGTAACATCGCCAATTCCTCCAATGGGAATAAATGATACCTGGTTGGGTACTGGCATGACTGCTGATACTGGTTTGGTTTGTGGAGTTATATCCATATTTAATACATTGGTAAAAATTCTTTTACATTTTCGTTGGTGATACGAATCGCCGGAGTTTTACCTTCTACAATATATCGCGCAACTCTCCGGCATACGCCTCCGATTGTTCTCTCAAGACTCCTGATTCCGGAGTCAAATCCCAACGGTCGTATAACATTGTCCCATACGTTATCGTCAATTACCAACTGAGCCGGGGTAAGACCGGTATTTTTCAAAATCTTGGGGAATAGATAACTCTTCGCAATGGTATTTTTTTCTTCATCCGAATAGGAAGGCATTTGGATAATCTCCAGGCGATCCAAAACAGCTGTGGCAATATTACTGGTATTGTTGGATGTAGCAATAAATAAAACTTCAGATAAATCGAATGGATAATCAATATAATGATCTGTAAATGCCTTATTTTGTTCTGGATCCAAGAGCTCAATCAAAACACCCATAATATCTGCCCGAGCTGATTCTGATACTCTATCAAGTTCATCAAGAAGTATTACGCAATTTTTTGCCCCCGCATGAGCAAGCTTTTTAATAACAAGCCCTGGCTCCGCATCCGGAAAAGCCCGGGATTGTCCTCTCAGTGCTCGAGAATCACCCATTCCTCCAAAAGGAATACGTTCGAATTTTCTTCCCAAGGCCTCTGCTATTGAAATGGCAAGGGTGGTTTTTCCTGTACCTGCCAATCCTACCAGACACAGAATTGGAGCTCGTAAGACACGGTCTGAATCTTTATTTTGTAAATTCAAAATAATAGCTGCCAAATATTCTAAAATTCTGTTTTTTACAACATTCAAGCCATAATGATTCTGATCGAGTACTGTTTTTGCATGATTTAAGTCTAATATATCCTTTGTCCGAATAGCCCAGGGTAAATTAGTAACCCAATTGACATATGCTGCAGTACTTTCATATTCAACAATGTAATTTGAGCTCAAGAATCCTGAAGAGGCTCTCAGCAATGCCAATCGCTGTATACGCTCAGTAAGATTTCTTTTGAGATCATCAGGAAGGACTGTTTTCTCAACCTTTTCTCCCAACCGCCTGAGCTGATCGCTCGCCGCCGTTTGTTGGTTGATAGATTGAGGAGCCGCATTTGCTGCAGGATCGGGAGTCACTGTTGGTTCCATATATACAATAATACAATATCTCTTACTAAATTACGAGGTTTGGAAGAGATCAAAGCCTACTTAGTAGGGTTTTCGAAAACGGGGACGACTCCCTGATGTGGATCTCATTCTTCCTGATTTTTTGCGGAGTTCTTCCGAACGTTCCCTTCGAAATTGCATTGACAACGGATGGGGCTTGTGTGCTTCTATAGGTTCTCGTTCACGAGGAGCTGCTTCTCTGGATGATTGTTTGTTTTTGGCATCTTCTCCAAAAAGCATGGATAAATTAATTCTTCCCTGGTCATCAATTTCCGCTACTCTTACTTTTACATGATCGCCGATTGCTACTATATCTGCCGGATTTTTAACATATTCCGCAGACATCTGTGATACATGAACCATGCCTTCTTTACCGGGTAATATTTCGACAAATGCCCCAAAAGGAAGAATACGTTTCACTTCTCCTTCGAATTCTTCTCCTGCAGAAACTTCCCGGGTCAATCCCTGTACCCACTCTACTGCTTTATCCACCGATTCAGTTACTGTTCCTGAAATCGTAACTGTTCCATCATCTTCAACGTCTACTGTTGCACCGGTTTGAGCAATAATGTTTTTAATAACTCTCCCTCCGGGACCAATAACCTCTCCGATTTTTTCAACAGCAATCTTAACAACTTCAATTTTTGGAGCATATTCAGAAAGTTGTGTACGAGATTGCGGCATAATAGACATCATTTTATCCAATACAAACAGCCGTCCCACTCTGGCTTGTTCCAGAATCTCTACGATTTGCTTATCGGTAAGTCCGGGGACTTTCACATCCATTTGAATCGCCGTAATTCCGCTATCGGTACCGGTCACCTTAAAATCCATATCTCCTGAAAAATCTTCAAGTCCGATAATATCGGTCAATAAAAGATATTCATCGCCCTCTGACATCATTCCTACAACAATTCCTCCAACGGGTTTTGTAATTGGTACTCCTGCATCCATAAGAGCAAGAGTGGAACCACAGGTAGATGCCATAGAACTAGATCCATTTTGAGAAAGTACCTCAGATACTAACCGAATGGTATAAGGAAATTTATCTTTGCTGGGGATTACCGGCATCAGGGCTCGTTCTGCGAGTGCACCATGTCCGATTTCTCGTCGTCCGGGTGTCCCTACTCTTCCTGTATCACCATAGGAGTAAGGAAGACCTGAATAGTGATGGATATATCTTTTTGCTTCTTCCCCTTCCGCAGATTCTATAAGCTGTTCCATACGGGGTGACCCAAGTGTTACAACTGTCAAAGCCTGTGTTAACCCTCGTTGAAAAATAGCAGAACCATGAGTTCGGGGTAAAATACCTACTTGGACATCTATTTTTCTAATTTCGTCAACTGCTCTACCATCTACTCGTTTTTTGGTTTTTAACGTATCATGCCGAATTATTTTATACATGACATATTCCAATGCTTTTGCAATATTTTTTTTATCAATTGTGGCATCTGGATTTGATACTTGTTGCTGTTCAATAAATTGTTTGATGAAGTCTTCTGTTTCTGTTCCTCCTCCAGCTTCTTTATTAACACGGCCCGCAATCATGTTTTTGATCTCTGCTTTGTAAGATTTCTCCATGATTTGAATGAGCTCTTGAAGTTGTGTGTTATCTGTAACGCTTATTTTCTTCTGTCCAACTTTTTTTACCAATTCATTAATAAACTGAATTACTTTTTGTGTTTCTGCATGAGCTTTTACTATTGCTCCATGCATAAGGTCTTCAGATACTTGCAATGCTCCTGCTTCAATCATGACAGTCTTATCCATCAACTGTGATACTACTAAATCAAGTTCTGAATGCGTCATCTCGCTACTAATAGGATTAAAGATATACTCTGAAGTTTGTGCTTGTGGATCGGCAATAACTCCTACTCGAACTGCACCAATAGGACCATTCCAAGGAATTGGGGAAATAGCAAGCGCTGCAGAAACCGCGTTCAGGGATAAAATATCAGGTTCATTTTCTCCATCAACTGATAAAACTGTTATAACTATTTGAACTTCATTTTTGTAAGTTTTAGGGAACAACGGACGAATTGATCGATCAATCAAACGACCAATAAGTATTGCTTCATCAGTAGGACGCCCTTCACGTTTTACCCATCTACTTCCTTTAATTCTTCCTCCGGCATAGAGCCGTTCGATATATTCAACAGAGAGAGGAAAATAATCAATATCTTCACGCAGTTTTCCTTGCACTACTGTTACGAGAACTTCCGTATCTCCCATCCTGGCAAGGATAGAACTTGTCGCTTGAGGAGCCAGTTGACCTGTTTCAAATGTGAGTTTTTTTCCTGTTAATTCTAAATCTACTGAGGTTTTCATTCTTTATTTTGTTCTGTTTTATGTAAAATAAGAGGGTTTATAACCGCTTAATCGTACAAATCAATTTTTCATGCCTACTTTTTTGGCAATTCCTTCGGCTCGTTTTTTATCTACTTTTGTCAAGAAGTTTAATAATCTTCTTCTTTTAGCAATCATTGAGAGCAAACCACGTCTGCTATGGGTATCTTGTTGATGGGAGCCCAAATGAGAAGTTACTCCTTCAATCCTTCTAGTAAGAAGTGCAATTTGGACCTCCGGACTTCCGGTATCTCCTTCTACTGTTTGATATTCCTTAATGATATCAAGTTTTTGACTCGAACTTAACGGCATGAAGACATTATAGCAGCTTCTTTATCCATTCTCAATAGTCTAAGAAGATTATACCACAGTAGAACCCTTATAGATTTTGGGAGTTAACCAATCAGGAGGAGCTTCATTACTTTGTGGTACAGATGATTCTTTTGCTTCTTGCGTACCTTGCATATCCTGTTGCGTAATAGCCATCGGAGCCCTCTGTGGTTGTACTTGATGAGGCTGCTGCTGTGGTTGCTGTGGTGAATGTTGCATTACAGGTTGTGGTTGAGTAGGGGAAATCTGAGGTTGTTGCTGTTGTGGAACAAACGGTTGTCGTTGTTGCTGTTGCTGTGGTCCAAACTGTGACCTATTGAATGGTCGTTGTTGTTGACCATTTCCTCTCATATCCATAACTGGTTGAGATTGTCGTTGTTGTTGTGATGGTTGTTGCTGCGGTCCTTGATGCTTATTCCCATACCCATCTGCAATAGTATTCTTCTGTTGAGTATTTCTTTCTCGAATTGCACCTTTTTTCATAAGCAGAGCTGCCATTTCAAACGCGACAATACTGGTTCCGGGCTTTTGGAAATTATTTGTTGCAAAGGAAATACCAGCCAACAGATTTTGTGCGGTATCTAAATCTAGCTGGAATCCGAGTGAATACAACAGATGTGCCACTTGTTCAGAAACTGAAGAAAACTTTTGAGATACTAACACAATATCCCCAAACCCTTGATTATCAGATTTGTTATCAATATTAACAATTGTGGTATTTTTCAGAGCTTCGGGATTAAAAATAGCTCCTAAATCAGACAACCGTGGAGTTCCTACTATAAAAAGGAGTGCGGGAACACCACCCGAACGCTTATATTCGACACTTTTTTCATCAAAAGACAATCCTAACTCTCCTGCTTTTACAATAATATTGAGAAAACCATCTTCCAACGTATAGGATACTTTTTCAATTTCTCCTTCTCGATATGGAAACGATACGACCAAATCTCCTCCGTCGCTTTCCAGGCTCTTTTTTACTTTATTAATACCCACCAAAGAAGAAATTTCGACTAAGGGATTCGTTGGAGAAGCTATGGTAAGTTGCTTGCCCATAGATTTGAGGCTCAAGTAGAGTCCTAATGCTGCTCCCATTTCATCCAAATTTGGGTTTTTACCCACACTTATACCCACCGATTGGGTGTTTGAAATGAGGTCTTTGAGGCGTTGTACTGTGTCGTTATTCATAGGCCTATATTATCCATGGGATATTACCATATCCCCTATAGTAAAGTCAAGCGCGGGAGCAATGATGATGCCTGCCTCGTTTCCTGCCTCAACTTTGGAAGTTGTCTCTTTCCCACGTCGCAAGGATACGATATGAGATTCTCCTTTAATTTCCTCTCCATGCATAATGCGCAGCTTATCACCCTTGGCAACCCGTCCCTCCAGAACCGATATTCCCAATACCATTTGTTTCTCAAAAGGAAAGGTAGCTAAAATCTTTGCTTTCCCAAAAACCTGTTCTACAGCTGCCAGTTTTTTTCCTTCAATTACATCCTGAAGCTCTTGTAATAATTCATAGATAAGATGATAATTTTTTAATAATATCTTTTCTGTAAGTGCAAGTCGTTCAATTTCGGGACGTACTTTTGCATTAAAGCCTATGAGAATTGCTTGAGTTGATCGTGCTAATAGAACATCTCCTTCTGTTATCTCTCCCGTTTTTCTTTGGATAAGATTAATTTCAGGGGGTAACGCATTCTCAACGGCTTCCAAAGAACCCTGCGTATCACAACAGAGAATAACAGACAGCGTCCCGTCTGGTAACTGCTGAGGAAATTGTCCGGAAGGTTTTTGTTTTTCTTCAAGAGGTGATTGAACTTGTGCTTCACTTTTCTTTTGAACGATGCTGCCAACTGCGGGTACTTTCTCAAATCCCAGTATTTCAACAGCATCTCCTACTCCGACTTCTGAGACATGAGCTCCCAAATCTGTGATAAATGCCCGTACCTTCCCTGCGATATGCTGTGCTATGATTTCATCTGTTATCTTCAACATTCCACTTTTGACAATAAGAGTTGCCCGAGGTCCTATTTTTGTGTCTAATCTTGACTCAATAATGATCCCCTTAAACGGCTGCGAATGCTGCTTTGATACTGTTTCGCAGGTAACATCCCATACTAAAAGGATAAGATCTAACAGCTCTTTTATGTTTTCTCCCGTTTTTGCCGATACCTCAATGACTGGAATTTCTCCACCAAATCCTTCTACTAGTACTTGTTCTTTGGCGAGCTGTTGTTTTACCATTTGTGGATTACGATCAGGGATATCTGCTTTGGTCAAAACGACAATAAAAGGAAGTTTTGTCTCATGAAGTAATCTGATTGATTCTTTCGTTTGCGGCATTACTCCATCAACTGCGGAAACAATAAGAAGTGCTAAATCCGAAGCTAAAGCCCCCCGGCCACGCATGTGCATAAATGCTTCATGTCCGGGAGTATCTATAAAGGTGATACGACGAGTATGATTATCATAGACAACTTCAATACCTGAAGCGCCAATTTTCTGGGTTATCCCTCCATGTTCACGCTGCGCAATAGAAGTTTTTCGGATGGCATCAAGAAGAGTTGTTTTTCCATGATCTACATGACCCAGAACCGCTACAACGGGAACAATGTGTTGAATAGAATTGGATGATGGGGTTTCATGTTTATTTTTAGCCATTGTATATTATTCACGTTTAAATTTAAAAGTAAAATGAGGAGACCTGAAAATTACTCTTCTTTCATGGATTCTGTCTCTCCCGGCGTTTGAGTGTCTCCTTTTGAATCTGTGGTTATCTCCTCTTTTTGTTCTACTGATTCTTCTTTTTTCTCTTCCGCAGCTACTTTTTTTATTTTCTTCGGTTTTTCTGCTTTTTTTGTTTCTACTTCCTCTTCTTTTTCTGGTTCTGCGCTGACACCCTCTTCTTTTTTCTCTTCAATTTCTATGCGATATCCCGTTAACTTTGATGCAAGCCTAACATTCTGGCCTTCTTTTCCAATTGCCAAAGAGAGTTCATCTTTCTGTACATATACATAGGCTACTTTTTCATCTTCTTTAATCTCTACTTTTAAATCTTTTGCAGGAGAAAGAGCTTGGGCAATATATTCTTTGGCATTTTCCTGCCATTGAATAATATCAATTTTTTCAAAGCCTCCGAGTTCTTGAATAACAGCCTGAACTCGAACCCCTTTTTGACCTACACAACTACCAACAGGGTCGATTCCCGGTTGCGTTGAATATACTGCTATTTTGGAACGATTCCCAGGTTCCCGTGCGATTGCTTTTATTTCCACACTTCCGCTTGCAACCTCAGGAACTTCCCGTTTGAATAATCCTTCCAAGAGTCCAGTACTCGCGCGGGATACAATTACTTCTTCCCCACGCATTCCTTCTTTAATTTCAACCAAATATACCGACATACGTTGATTCAGATGATATTTTTCCGCAGGAACTTGCTCTGCAGGAGGCATAACTCCTTCTGCCTTCCCAAGATCAACGATTATATTTGGCCCTGCAAATCGCAACACCATACCATTTACTATCGATCCAATCTTTATTTTATAATCTGAAATAATTGCTTCTTTTTCCTTCTCACGAATTTTTTGTAGAATAACCTGCTTGGCTGTCTGAGCTGCAATTCTTCCAAATCCAGGGGGAGTAACATCCTCATCGTTATGTATAATTCGGGCTTCACCGGTATTCGGATTTAGTTTTGCTTGATATTCTTCTACTTCAACTCCAGGGTGGTCCTTTCGATAAGCGGCTAAAATTGCATTCTCTACCGTTTCCAAAACAACAGAAGGGTCTACACCACGCTCGTTGGCTATCTGATTCAGTGCTAATGCAAATTCACTTCGTTGTATTGCTGGCATATCATATGCGTACACGAACAGGTTCTATCCGTGTCAATCGTGTCATTAGTATACCAGAACGTCTATGAACCTTCAATACTGGATACTGCGTGTTGGTACAGGGTCTGCTTGACACATTTTGAAGCAAAACGGTACTATATAAGAATAACGTGTGAATAATCAAAAAAATTACCGGATAAATACTGCATGGCTGAGTACGAATAGATACCCTTTTTCTCTTTTTCTTGTGCTGTGCTTAGTTTTAGTAATAGTTGGAGGAGCATCTATTATTCAAAGCCCTCCGACTTCACCGACAAATCCTTCTCAATTATCAACTCTCACGACTATACAACAAGCTCTTGTGTATGGATCATCTTCCTCTGATACTACTCAACTTTATGCGTATGATATTCCAACTCACAAAAACTACCTTCTAGCCCAACTTCCTCAACATATTAAAAAAATTGTGCCGTTTGGAACAAATTCATTTCTATTTATTGATCATGTTGACAACTCTGATCACGGAAAAGAAATCATTCAATATAATTTTTTAACAAATACTTCTACTACACTTTTTGCAGCTGATTCTGACTACGGAATCGATGACTACGTATTATCTCCGAATAAGAAATATCTGGTAGTCTGGGAAGTGAAATTTCAGGATCGCTCAACCGGTTTATATGGTGGCCGATCTAAAATCTATGGTATCCAATTGTCAAATACTGATCAAAAATATCTCATCTATGACGAGTTGGTAGAAGATCCTATTCACTATCCAATTGGAGTCACGAGTAGCGGTACTGCTTTTTTTGATACATTTCTTCCGAATACCGGAGCTGGGTGGGCATATGGTATGAGCAAGACAGATATTACAGGAACAGAGAAACAAACCATTTCTTCAATGACCAATGGAACATATAGCTCAGTACCGTTGTTTTCCTCCGATGGAGCTTCTATTGCGTTTACGGGGTATGACGGATCACGTGGAGATGGAACGGGGATGGAAAACGGATTTAGGAAAGCACTTACCAATCCAAATACCGTAGAAGTACTCAGTACTACAACTCAAACACGGACGAAAGTTACCAACCTACCTAATGCTGTATATTCCTCACTACAATGGCAATTTAACAATGACACTCTCTTTTTCAAGCAATTTACAGAATCTACGCAAACCTCAGGGTTTTATTATTCTTCTGTCGGGTCTCGTCCCTCACCCCCTTCTAAATTAACTGTAGGGACAGATAATCTTACTACAATAGTACCTCTGGCAAAAATTGGAAATATTGTCTTACTAGAAAATCTCAGCCAGGGATCTGATGAGTTTTCAAATCTAGGTTCTACCTCTCCGTATCAACCTCTTGCCACAGGATTTTCTCAGTATGTAACTACCACAGGACAAAATATCCCGGTTGATATACAAGTTAATCCCATTCAGTTTATTACACTCACCTCTACGGTAAATATTCCCAAAACAGAAGTAAACCAAAACCAAAAAACAAATACGCTCCAAATTGGAAAAATTCCATTCGATCCACTTTTGATTCCCAACCGTATTAAACAACAAAGTAAACCGGAAGTCTGTTATACCTCAATTAATCCTTCTATCACCCTACAACCATCTAACGCGCAAGGATCAACCCAATTAGATCCAAACACCACTCAGACACCGGGAAAGAATATCCATCTGAACACCTTTACCCCACCTACAAGCAGTATCCAAAATCCTAATACAACACCAGGCCCAACAGAAGAGAATTGCTTTGTACCTCCTCTGCCTACGCCACCAACTAGTTCTCCTTCAACAACACCGGCTCCTCAACCCACCGGCTATCCTCTTTGTGAAGCTCTTGAAGGATCTGTATGCCAAGGATATAAAGCAACTCCATCAAATATGAAATATGACCCAGTTACCGGCCGCCCGATATATCAATGTCTTGCAGGAGGACAAGTTGTTGCAGAATGCGCTCATACACCCCTCTATATATATGGTCAGCCGGGAACCCGTGTCGAGATAACGATGAATGTTCCGGTTCACCCTATTACCCCAGGATATGAAAATGGATATACTGTTATATTGCAAAAAGACAATACCCTAAAAATCAATAGTACCTTCTATCCAAGTATTGAATATGACTTTATGCCAACACGGACAATTAAGCCTCCTTCTTATGGAACTCTGACCTCTACCAGCAACCTTGATAAAACACTGACATGGTATGCAAGCCGTTTGGGACTCAATGCTCAAGAGAAAAAAGACTTAATTGTTTTTGGGAAAACTCATATGAATAGCCCGTATGTGATGGTTTCATTTTTTGATGATACAACCTCCAAAGAATTGTTACCCTTAACTTTCAACCCCCACCCTGATACGTATATCAATATTATTTTCTACTTTAAAAACTTTCAAACCCTTCCAGTAGATAAACTGGCATTGCCGATTTTTCCCAAAATTCCGTTACGGACCGGCTTAACTGCTGTGGAAATTGGCAGTATTGTTGACAACTACTAATCCTCCTCTCTACAATGAAGTTATGCCCAAACAAAGAAAAAAAAGGGATTCTTTTTTTAACTCACGCGGCGATGCAAATCCGACACTCTTTTTGATAGGAGCAATTATCCTTGGACTCGTCCTCTCAGGACTTTTCTATAAATTCCCAAAAACTGCGCAGACTCCCGATACCACATCAACAACAGAAAGTGCTGGAGTCTGTTGTGATACAGGAGATAAAGAAAAGTGTACAACAGTACCGAATAAAACAGTTACCTATAATGATCCCGAGAAAGGCTCTCAAGAATATGGGCTTTTAAAATCAAATGTGAATCTTACTGAATCTGTCCTTCATTTAAAAAACAGTGGACAAACATCTCCTGATGGACATCCAATTATCATTAGCACTGCTGATGCATACAATAAAGTCTTCCATGCAGGCACAAAATGTGGTCAAGAAGCAGTGTGGAATGGAGATTCGGACTGTACACCAATACCAAAAGGAGAGTTGATTTATATTTGTAAAGAGAATTGCTCTGAATACGCAGGGGATCCCAAAACATCAAAAACTTTTGGTGAAGCAGGTACTGGTAAACTTGCTGACTTAACAAAGATCTGTAATGCTGAGGGAATGGGATATGCAACACGTGACGGTAAACCAGAACGTGTAAATGGAAACTATCTTACCGTTTATTGTTATGGAAATCCTAAAACAATTTACGATGTTTACTTTAGGAAATCAGATGAACAAACCTCTGGAATTCCCGATTTTATTAAAAATTGTAGTGCCGCCAGTTCTATTACACCCACCACCGCTGCTCAAAAACCAAAACAGGAAATTGTTGTTCCTACTCAGATACCTGATAAACCCAATTTACAATTAGGATGGTTCTGGATAAAAACAGCTACACAAGCAGCAGGAACAAGTTCTTGGGTTTCTCCATTTTGTAAACCTGCTATTTATTTATATCCTGAGAAAAAAACAGATGCGACTGTAGTTGTTAAACCGCAAGGAAAAATGACATTGACGATTCCTCAATATCCACAAGAGGGATGGAATGTTACTGCATATCCAGATGGACAAATTACCTATCAAAATGCTTCTTATAATTATCTTTATTATGAAGCGGAATTACCTGATGAAAAGATACAAAAACCCCAGACGGGATTTGTTGTTGAATATAATACTATCAAAACATTTCTTCCTGGACTCTTAGGTAAACTGGGGTTAAATAATTCCGAAAAGGACGAATTTACCCAGTATTGGGCACATGTATTACCTAACTCTCCCTACTATTTTATAGGAATTATTCCTCAAAAAGAATTGGATAGCCTTTCACCGATTTTAGTCCAACCACAACCGCAGACAACAATTCGTGTAACATTATACTTTCAAGCCCTTGATACAAAAGTCACTGTTGCAGAACCTACTATCCAAACTCCACAACGCAGAGGATTTACTGTTGTTGAATGGGGAGGAATATTTAAAAGAGACACCAAACACCCCTTTAGCTGCTTTATGTAGATCTAGTATTTGGTATTATGTATCTTCTATTTAGTATAAGAATAATTGTTTAATTTTATCTCTTCTCGTATACCATACCGTGCCCCCTATTTCGTGTTCCGACCAACTAGACGCTATACCCTTACCAACTAAACGCTTTTAATACCTACTGTATTACTTGCCGGATCTACAGATATAATTATTGAATCTCCTCTTTTAACCTCATCTTTTAACATCGCCTGAGCGATTCTGTCTTCAATTGAATCTTGAATATATCTGCGTAACGGTCTGGCTCCAAATTCCTCATTCATACCTTCGTTCATAATCTTTTCCATAACCGAATCGTTAAATACAACAGTAATATCTTTTTCTGCTAAATTTTTCTGGACCTTTTGCAACAAAAGCTGAATAATTTGCCGTGACTCTTGGGGACCAAGCGGTTTAAAGGTAATAACATTGTCAAATCTATTTAATAACTCCGGCTTGAAAATTCGTTCCTGTTGTAAATAATCCATGAGACTTTTTTGGAACTGTTTATTGACCACAACCCCTTTCTGTACCGATTCTCGGATAAATTCTGATCCGGCGTTTGAAGTAGCAATAATAAGAGTATTGATGAAAGATACGGTACGTCCTTTATTATCGGTAATACGGCCATCTTCAAGTATCTGTAAAAATAAATCCAAAATTTTGGGGTTTGATTTCTCAAACTCATCAAGCAATAGTAAAGAATTGGGATGATCATGAATTTTATCAGTTAGTTCTCCCCGCTCATTTCCTTCTCCCGGTTTGGCACCAAGCAGCCGTTGTATACTCGCCGGATCTCCATATTCACTCATATCAAGCCGTACAATATTGCTTTCTCCTCCATAATATAAATCGGCCAATGCTTTTGCAGTTTCGGTTTTCCCAACACCCGTCGGGCCTAAAAATAAAAATGATATAGGTTTTGTTGGAGATGCAAGCCCAGAACGAAGCCGCCTCAGGTTCTCAGATAGTGCTGTTATTGCATCTACCTGATCGACAACTCTCTCATGCAATTTCTCTTCCAGATGAAGCAACAACTGTTTCTCTGATGCATTTGGCTCAGCAATTGATACATGAATCTTTCCTTCAACCGTTTGGACAACGTCTAATTCTTCCACTAATTTGCGTTTTGTTTTGGCAAAAAATTGTTTGGGACCCGTACATACTTTCTGAGCGGTAAAATCCAATAGATTTAATGCACTACCGGGGAGACTTACTCCTTCTTCAAAACGAGAACTTAACGTAACAGCCGATTGAATCGCTTTATAGGTAATAATCACGGGATTTTTCTTTTCAAGATCGGAAATCCCAAACAGAACCATTTCAAGCGCAACATCTAACGATGGATCAGGAATAGTAATTACTTCAAAGGCCTGGGTAAAAGGATTATTTTGTAGAAACTCCTTATAGCTTCCTTCAGTTACTGTCCCAATAATCGGTAACTGTCCGGTTTGGATATAGGGAGATAAAGCACCGGTTAAATTCATATTGAAAGAGCTGGCCCCCACTACATTTTCAAAATCAGAGATATAGAGGATAACATTCCCGGCATGACTGATTTCTTCAATTACAGATTGGATCCTTGATTCCAATACACTTTGGTCTCCTGCCCCGGCAGTAAGTTGCCCCAATAATAGTTCATAAATAACTTTATTATTTAACCCATGTGATAAGTGTCCTGAAAAACTTTTTTGTGCGAGTGCTTTGACCAAATTTTCTTTTCCGGTACCGGTATTACCCACCAAAAGAGCATTATTATTATCATTTTTCAAAAGTGTCTGAGTAAGAAGATCAAATGATTGTTCTCTCCCTATCACAGTAATGGTATTATTTACTGCCTCCGCAGTTAAGTTAAGAGTATATTTTCGAGTCTCTGGTGTCCATCCTGTTATTAGAGACTCTCCAATCCCTCCTCCGTTATACTGAATCTTAGGATGAGGCGGAAACTCTTCATTGTGATATTTCCTGCGTCCCCATTCCAATACCATAAGTAAATCTTCCGTTTTTATATGAGCTGTAAATAAGTATTTCGTCTTGGGTTCTGTTAAAAACAGATATGCTGTTACAACATCCATTGTTGTTATATACTGACCTTGTAATCCCCCAACAATATGCAACGCTTGAGCTAAAACTTCCTCCACAGATATATCTTCTGCAGATACTTCACTGCTACTGATTCCCAATCTTTGAAATAAGAATTGTACTTGAGGACAGATAAATAATTTCGTTCTGACTTCAGAAATAGTTGATGCATTCAAAAGAATTCTTGCAGCTTCCCGGCTGCATGCAAGTATCGGATGGTGTTGATCAACAGAAGAAATAGTATAACCGGGGCCGATATGTTCTATCTTGAACCGAAAAAAGATATCGGTTATACCAATCAGACATAATAGAATAAGAGGAATTTTCGCAAATCCGCCACTACCTGTATCTATAACAATCCAAATAATACAAATTCCTGCCAGGAGAAATTTCAGTACCTGAAGAGGAAAAAATGTGTATATTTTTTCGAGAATAATTGATTGTATAAAAAACATATCACCAAAATAATAATGCAATTGGTATAAAGGGAAATACAAAAAATAGTACAATAAAACCTGTTTCAATAAATAGGAGACCCCCAAACAATACAAGATCAACAGCAATAAGGACTGCTTTTACAGCCATCCCCATTACGATAGAAAATTCAACAAGTCCCTTCCTATATTCATTTTTAAGAGGTTTGAAAAAAGTCCGTATAAAAAGTGGTAGGGAAAATAGTTGTAGAAACGCATGGTTAAATGTTCCGAAAAAAGAAATAAGTTCCATAGGTGCTTCTAAAAACCAGAAATGGAAAAAAACTACCGGTAATTTTATATAAGAAGACATAGATTTTACTTGCAAATACTGAGATTATCTATTCGACAACATTTCAAACGGCAAAGATTCAAACTCTTTTGTAGTTTACTGCATGTTGGGTCCTCACCACACTTATATAAAACAGGTGTTGGAGTCGGAGTTGGACCACTTTTTGAGGGTGTTACTGATGCTTTTCCCGCTTTCTGTGCAGGGGCAAGCACTTCAATTTCTCCGGAATCTTTTTTATCATTGCACCGGTACCAGATTTTTTCTCCCGGTTCCGGTCCTATGAAACCATCATTTACCAATGGGTTACCGGTACACTGTATACCGTCTGATGTTACAGCTTGAACAATTACATACCATGTCCCGATATCTCCCGGTTCTTTGGGTGTCCATGTTCCCGGAACTGAACAGGAATCTTGATTGTTACAATCTTTTTGCGCTATTACGTTTAAATTCCAATTTGATTGGTAATCCGTATAAGAACCGGGATGGGCTCGGTAAATTCCGATTTTTGAGATATTCCTTCCTTTTGCCTGGGCAGTAATGGTAATCGGTTCGTTCACGCCAATTTTCGTTTTCGGTATGGAAATAGTAGCATTCAACGCAGAATTTGCTGTGGTCTGTAGTATCACAGGATCAATAGGCAAATTAACCGTAGTATTAAATATAGTTTGGTCTAAAATAACCGGAGATGACTGTATCGTTTTATTTCCAATATGCAGCTGTACACGATAGGTACCTGCTTTTAATTCGGAGAAAGTATAGCTTCCTTCTGCGTCTGTTTTTTGTGTAGTAGTAGCCTGACCGCTTAATGCAACCGCTCCCCCGCTAAAGCTGGGGTCAGTAGAGTCCTGAATCCCGTTTTTGTTGTAATCGATAAATGCAGTACCATGCACAATTTCATGAGTACATACTCCCGCCACATCCGTCCCGGTCGGCCAACAGGAACTGGTGCAAAAATAGTACGAACAATTTCCGGCGCTATCACAGGCATTAACGCTATTATCAAATGCCTTACAAAATGTTTCCGATCGAGGAGGACAAGCAACATCCAGCGGCGTACCGGGCGGCCAGCACTGCTGCGAGCAGAAATAATACGAACAGCTTCCAATTTGATCACAAGACCCGACATTTCCATTTGCGGCGCTACAGCGTGCTGAGTTGCTTGAAGTGGGAGTAGGAGTCAAGGATGTAATACTAGGAGTAGGGGTCGCAGAACTGCTTCCTACCGGAGTCGGAGTGTCACAAATCAGTTGAGCAGGAGGACAAGTTGGACAGAGAGTAGTGTTACATATCTGTGGACAGTTTATGGGTTGATAAGAACAACCGGGAGGTGCAGTAGGCACTGGAGTGGCAGATAGTGTACTGCTTGGGGTGGGAATTATGGTACCGCTTAGTGTTGCTGTTTGAGTTGGAGTTATTGTACTTGGAACAGGTGTTACATGGCCGCAAGTAAGCAAAGCCTTATAAACGTTGAGTCGGGTACCAATTGGTTTATCTGTAGTAATGGGATCCCCACTCTGGACCAAACAGTTTTTGATATCATCCGGCGTTAAAGAAGGATTTACCGATAATAATAACGCTGCTGCTGCTGAAACTTGAGGAGCGGAAAATGACGTACCGGGACAAATGCTGTAATTGCTGGATATAACCGGACAAGAAAATGCAGCTGCCAGTTTATTTTGCTTTGAATTTGTAGAAATAATATCCACTGCCGGGGCTGAAATAACAACTGGACCTCCCCAGTTTGAAAAAGGCGCTCTCTCATCTCCCTGCATCGTTCCCCCCACAGTAATAATATGGTTACAGGATGCGGGGATTACATTTGCGGCATCCAGATTATCATTTCCAGCCGATGCAACAATAACAACCCCTTGCGCTGCAGCATAAGAAAATGCTTCATCCAATATCGGAATTTCACTGCACCTCTTTGTAGCACCAATACTTAAATTGATAACCTTCGCACCTCCATTTACTGCATCTACAAATCCCTGAACCATAGTCAAAGCTGTTCCTTTATTTTCATCAGTTACTTTTACACCCATCAGCTGTATACCATCCGCAATACTACTCACCCCTTTGTTATTATTAGTTAGTGCCGCAATGATCCCTGCTACAAAAGTCCCATGACCAAATGTGTCGGTTGAATCGGAAGTATTCGTTGCATAATTATTTCCTCGTATAATATTTCCAGGAAGATCTTCTTGGGTATAGTCAATACCGCTATCCAAAACTGCTACGATAACCTTGCTTGATGCATGTGCTACACCCCACGCATCGGGCATATTGATTTTTTTCAAATTCCATTGGTAAACCTGATATAACGGATCATTTGGAGTAACTTGTAAATCCAAGTTATAATTCGGTGTAGCATTTTCAATGATATCCATTTTTACCAATTGTTCTTGTGCATGTATTACCCTGACTCCCGGTTTTAACTTCAATAAGTAATATCCTGATAGATTTTTGTCTTTTGACTGAAATACTTTTTGCTGAGATACCACTCCAATTTGCGCAAATGCTGCTTCCACTTTTTGTACAATAACAGGATCTGAAATCTGGGAAAGATTATATCCCTCTTTATATTTGATAACTAATTGACCGGGTACATAGGTAGCAATTTTAGGAGTTTTGGCAACTCGTGGGAAAGATTGTCGGTAATTATTTTTTGAAAAAATAAATGCCCCAATTAACAGCAAACAAAAAAATAATATGCCTGCTACTATGAGGGCTTTTTTTTGCACATGGTTTGTCATACATGAACCTGCGGGCTAGGATGGATTGGTAGGCTGCATTTGTGTTCCTTGATCCGTAACCGTAGGCTTTTCTTGAGGTGCTCCATTATCCACTGGAGGTTGCACAATCAACGGCTGAGCCGTTTGAGCCGTATTTGTAGCGTCCGGCATCGGTTGCTGCGGGGGCAATTGATTATCAGGTTGCTGTGGAAGCGCAGTAGGATCAGTTACCTGAGCTTGCTGCTCAGAAGATTGAACATCGGTTGGGTTTGTCTGCGCAGGGGCTGATACTGGTGAAGAATTATTTTGTCCCGGCTGACCAGGTGGAGGAGATTGGACAGACGGCTGTTTGGTAAAAACAAAGTCTTTTTTTGTGTCATCATAATCAATCGTAATTGTATCACCGGCTACAAATTTTTTACTGATAATTGCCAGAGCGATAGGATTTTCAATTGCTGTTTGAATCAATCGGCGAAGCGGTCGTGCCCCATATACTGGGTCATATCCCTCAAGAGCAAGCTGATTCAATGCTTTATCAGTAATTGTCAATTTTATATTTTGTTCTCCTAGTAGTTTTGATGTTTTTTCAATTCCAAGTTTTGCAATTGCCGCCATGTCCTGTCTTCGCAGCGGTTTAAAGATAACAATATCATCAAATCTATTTAATAATTCCGGCCGGAAGAATTTTCGCAGTTCTGCAGTTACTAACTCTGATAACTGCGCAAAGCTCTTATTCTCTTCTTCAGGTGTTAACTGCTTTCCTTTTTCCTGCTCACCCAGCTTTTGCTGAATCAATGCACTTCCTATATTTGAAGTACAAATAACAATTGTATTTTTAAATGAAACAGTATTACCCTTATTATCAGTAAGTCTCCCGTCTTCTAGAAGCTGGAGTAACATATTGAATACATCCGGATGTGCCTTTTCAACTTCATCAAACAGTACAATAGAATATGGTTTGGTGCGAACTGCTTCAGTTAACTGTCCTCCTTCTTCATAACCTACATATCCTGGGGGTGCACCAATCAACTTTGCGACTTCGTGTTTTTCCATGTATTCACTCATATCCAATCTGATCATCGCATCATCTCGTCCAAAGAGAATTTCAGCCAATGTTTTTGCCAATTCTGTTTTTCCAACACCTGAAGGTCCTAAGAAAATAAATGAAGCAATCGGTCGATTGGCAGCAGCAAGCCCAATTCTTCCCCGTCGAACTGCTTCTGCAACAGCGACTACTGCTTCTGCTTGATCGATCAAACGATCGTGAATACGATCTTCAAGTTTTAAGAGTTTTGCACTTTCATCTTCTGTCAATTTTGTTACCGGAATACCGGTCCAACTACTTACTACTTGCTGAATTTGTTCTTTTGTTACTTCATCCGAGGTTGATTGTCCTGAAGACTGTTTTAGTTTCACATCTGCTGCTGCTTCATCTATCAAATCTACCGCTTTATCAGGCAAAAACCGTTCTCCAATATATTTTTTTGATAATTTTACTGCATCTTCCAACGCGGAATCAGGAATTTTGACGTTATGAAATTTCTCATATTTCGGCCGCAAGATCTTGAGCATCTCAATAGCGACTTCTTCATTTGGTTCCTCACAAAGGACAGGTTGAAATCGTCTGGCAAATGCTTTATCTTTTTCAAAATATTTTCGGTATTCACTTGTTGTAGTTGTTCCGATAATTTGTAGTTGCCCGCGAGCCAAATATGGTTTAATAATATTTGATGCATCCAAAGCTCCTTCCTCTCCTCCTGCACCCATCAATGTATGAATTTCATCAATAAATAATATAGTTTGGCCTGCAGATGCCATTGCCTCATTTACTACCCCTTTGAGCCGTTCTTCAAATTCGCCCCGGTGTGATGCACCGGCAACTAAAGAAGCAATATCCACTTGAAAAATTCGTTTTCCTGACAACTCTTTAGGTACCTTTCCTGCCGCAATGTTTTCTGCTAATCCTTCCACAATAGCTGTCTTACCGGTTCCCGCTTCACCGATAATAATCGGATTATTTTTGGTACGCCGCAATAATATATGAGCAAGCCGGTCAATTTCTTTATCACGTCCTGCAATCGGATCAAGTTTTCCTTCTTTTGCTTGCTCTGTAAGGTCAATACCATATTTATCAAGCATTGATTTTTTCCCATACGAACTGCCGGTAGCTTTGGAAAGTTTTTCCTCTACTTTTTCTTTAGCCAACCCCTGTTCTTTTAGAATAGTACCAGTTGAAAGATTGGGCCCAAATAGGCAGATTAAAAGATCTTCCGGACTGATGAAATCACTTGCCCGATTTTTTGCATTACTGAATGCTTGCTCAAAAAGTTGTTTTGAAGGATCACTTAAGGTTGGTTGACCGGTAAACGTTCCCGGTTTTTCTTTTGCCTGTAATTCCCGTGATAGCTTTGCAACATCCACAGAAAATTGTTCTAGTAATTTAAATACTTCCTCATCGTATAACAAACCAAATAAGACGGTATCAGGTTCTATGAATGCTTGTTTTATACGCATTGCTTCCGCCTGGGCGTGAGATAACACGGCCGTGGTACGAGAATCCAAATGTGACAATGCTGACAGATCTCCCCGCCGTGTGGGTTCCATAGACGAGCCTACAACTGTTTTTTGAGCTGATGGGACAGATGGCTGTGCCGGTGGTGCTGAATTGGACTCTTGTACTGCTTTATCTACAGGAGATACCACCGACGGGGTTGCAGAAACTCCTGGTTGGTTTGGTTGTTGATCCAGTCTTTTTTGGCCGAATAAATTACCTAACATATTCTATATCTATTGTGCTTAGTTTTGATTGGCTTGTCAATGACTTGTTTCTTCAGTCTTTGGTATATCCTCTTTTTTTTCTTCTTTAAATACAGGATTTTCCGGCAAACTTTCTTGTGCTTGCATTGATTTTTCTGCCTCTTTCGTTTTTGTATCTGCGGCAACCATGGTATCTTCCTCTTCCTCTTTCTTATCTAAATCTGAAAGTACTTCTTTTGCAGCTTCTTCTTTTGCCTTCAAATAAGCAATAATTTCTTCTTGGGAGAAGCCTCCAATGAGAAGGAACGGCAAAATATTTGATACTTCTCTCATTGCTTCTTCAGCACTTTGCGGATTAGATGAGACTAATAGATTTATAATTCGATTCATTTTTGTAATATCACCTTGTAACCACGTTTTTCGATCATTTCCATCGGCTGGAGGCACATCCATATTTTGATAATTTTCTTTCCACATTTTTCGTACTGCCTCATAATCATCCAGGCTTACATGCTGGACACGATTAACAGAAGGTAATACTACCGATGGACCACCACGGGCTCCTGCTTGTTGAGCCGGTTTTTGTTGTGTATTAAAGGTTTCAAGAATAGAAGTTGCAAGTGGATCACCTTTTTGCTTGGCGGTTTCCAACTGTTGTCTCACTCTTACTACTTCGGTTGTATCAGTTTTATGAGATTCATTTGTAATAGTAGTTGTGGTTGCCAATACTGATGTTGCCAATTGGTTTCCTTTCTCACTTTCTTGAATCAAGTGCTCTTTCAGCTGAGTAAATTGTTTGCGCTCAACAGGGTTTGTTGTGGCAACAGGATTTGCAATCTTTTCAAGCCCTTTTTGTACATTTTGAGTTACTTGAGTAGCAGTAAGGGGCACCGTTTGAACTGATGATTTATTGGTAGTAACGACATTGGTTACTGCCGAAAGTATTGAAGCTGCAAGAGGATTGCCTTGTTGACTTTGTTGAACCAGTTTTTCCCGCACGAGGTTGAACCGTTCCTTTTCGGTATTGTTGGTGATAACTGAAGGATTAGCAATCTTTTCCAATGTCTCATGAACTCTGGAAACTTCTTCATGACGCGTTATATTGCTCGATAGTGCAGCTGTTTCATATCGGGCAATGTCTTGCATTGTGGGTACCGGAAGAGAGGTAAGTTGTGATATCTGCCGTACTTCTTCTTTCGGTAATTGTCTTTGTTGCGGACGAGCAAATGGCAAACTCCGAGCCTCTCCTGCCGGACGAAATGTCTCAGCCTGTGGTCGGACATTGGGAATAGAAATTTTATTAGCAAATGGCAAAACTTTGGCCATACCAGTTGACTGAGGTGAAACAGGGGGAGGCCCCTGGGGCGCCGGTGCAGGATTTTTGTTAATAAACGATGAGCCATTTGCAATAAGTTGTTTTAAGTAGGTATTGTCACTAAAGGAAACACTATGGAAATAATCAAGAAAAATCTGAAGAAGTAAAAATGGCAGAAGAATGACTACCCATAGCATCAATAATGCGACAACATACAATGCAAACGTATCGGGTAAATTAACGCTATTGTATTGGTTCACGATCTGTCCCGGGCCACCTAATACAATGTTAATAGCTGTGGGATAAAGAATATTGGCTTCAACCCCCGCTTGTCCTAGGTTCTTAAACTCCAATGGGATTCCTGAAATCGTTTGACTTCCCGAACTCCACATAGCAACAAGTCCTGAAAGAAAAATTGAAAAAAGAGGAGCATACAATAACCACCGGAAAAATTCTCCCACCCAAATCTTACCGGTATTTCGAAGCGGCGCATATAACAAAAGAATAGGAAAAACAGGAGATAAAATAATAAAAAACCACAATATTATTTTTCGAAGAATTAAGATTCCCGTCATCACATAATAGGTAGCCGCTGTTAATTTAACTAACAGAAGAGAAACGAAAGCGGATTCATCATTATCCAATCCAATTTTACGAAATCCGGTAAATTCATCATATTTGAAGCCTAAATATAACAAATCGCTTGACTGAATAATTTTATGATCAGAATTGCGTAAAAACCAATCCTGAACAAGATCACCCATACCATACAAAAACTGAACGATTGCGTAGGAGAAGAAAATTAACAATATAACGGCAATAAATCGAGGAATAAATCTCATGATGGTAATACTTCTACCCCGGGTTACCATGAGAACAAATGCCGTAATGAGGATAACCAGCAATAAAAATAAATATACAATATTTCGAATAGTGACCCAAAAACTCTGAAGCGTATCCTGTGCCCCACTTGGAACATATGCCCATTTATAATATTGCAGCGCCCAGTTGAGGAACGCATCAGCTCGAGCCGCAACTTTACCGACAAAGGTTACTTCATCATCCTCTTTCCATGTATTAGCAGTTAGTGAAGGATCCACAGCGTCAGTGGGTGCCGGAGGAGTGATAGTTGCTACTGCTTGAGCATATGAACGAGGAACAGAAAACGAAAATCCAATGAAGAGTAGAACAAATAATAATAAGAACGCAGGCAGGAAGCGTTTCATAGTTTAATATAATTATAAATAAATTATCAAAAGCCAGGAATGTGCAATACACCCCGGGCTATAAAATCGAGAAATACATATCCAAAAACTGCTAACAGTAACCCGATAATAGCATAGAAAATATAGCTTTTTCCCTTATTCAATTGTGCAGGATTTCCAGAGGAAGTCAAGATCACATATCCTCCATAAATAATCAAAAGAACCGCAACTCCTCCAATAATTGACAATCCAAATCCGTAAATTTGGGAAACTGCTGAAGCAGGATCAGCACTCTCTCCAGAACAAAGCGTAGTAATACCAATATTGATTTCATCCTCAGGATTTGCACATTGTGCATATACGGAATGAGGAGCTATGAAGCTAAAAAAAACGAGACTTATAATTACCCACAAAAAGGACAAGATATATTTGCGCATTAGTTTTAGAATACCTCAGAAAGATATAAGCTGTCAATAAAAAACGCTCAAAACCACCCTTTTTTCTTTGAAGATTCTTTCTCAAATTCTTCCAATAATTCTTTTTGCCGGGAAGTTACATTTTTGGGGACAGTAACTTTAATACGGACATAATGATCACCTTTGCCTGAACCTCTTACCAAAGGTATACCTTTCCCCCGTAATCGTATGACGGTATCGGGCTGAGTACCGGCAGGAACACGTACTTTTACTATTCCTTCAATCGTTTCTACATCAATCATTGAACCTAGGGCCGCTTGAGTAAAAGAGATGTCTTTGGTAGTAACTACATCCGATCCTTCACGCCGAAAGCGTGGATCAGGACGTACATCTACAACAATATCGTAATCTTTGAATCGAATGCGGGATCCATCATCCACGCCTGCCGGAATTTTGATGGTTTGTGCCTTCTGCCCAATAGTAACTTTCTTTTCCGCGCCTTTTACCGCATCCATGAAATCAATAGTAAGCGAGTATACCGATCTTCTTTGACGGCCTTGTTGACCAAAGGGTGATGCTCCCCCAAAGAACTGCTCAAAAATCTCAAATGGGTCTGAAAACCCCCCAAAGTCAAAATTACCTCCATTGGAGCTATAACTATAGGTAAATGGTCCATACTGTCCCCCTTGTTGCCCTGGGGAAGCACCACCAAAGCCTCCAAATGGCCCCCCCGCACCACCAAAAGGTCCTTGCCCTGCTCCTTGCTCAAATGCAGCCGCACCAAATTGATCGTATGTCTGCTTTTTCTGCGGATCAGACAATACTTCATAAGCACGGGTTATCTCTTTGAATTTTGTTTCTGCTTCTTTTGATTTATTGCGATCAGGATGATACTCAAGCGCCAATTTACGATAGGCCTTTTTTATCTCATCCGCAGTTGCAGTTTTTACAACACCCAATACTTCGTAATAATCTTTCTCTGCCATATGTCTCCTATTATACTAAAAAATCCTAAGTCCTAGCATTAATCCTAAACAAATCCCAATATCAAAATTTTAACCATAGATTATTAGGATTTTGAAATTATTTAGAAATTAGATATTAGAAATTAGGAATTCTTATTCTACTACTTCTCCTTCAACGGGTTCATCAGGCTTTTTTCCATCTTTTTCTTCTTTTTCTATTTCTTCTTGTTGAGGCTCGTGTGGCGGCTGTTGTCCTTCTTGATACATCGCTTGGCCTACCTTTTGTAAAGAATCTGACAGCTCTTTTGTTTTTGCTTCCAATTCCTCTTTGGTACCGGTATCCAGAATTGCCTTTAATGCTTCAATTTTTTCTTGAACTTCTTTTTTAAGCTCTTCGCTTACTTTATCTCCAGCATCTTTCAGACTTTTTTCTGCGGTAAATATTAGTGAATCTGCCGCATTTTTTGCTTCAATCTGTTCCTTTTTCTCCTGGTCTTCCTTTGCATGAGCCTCGGCATCTTTTTGCATTTTTTCTACTTCTTCTTTTGAAAGACCGGTAGATCCGGTAATCTTAATACTTTGTTCTTTCCCGCTTGCCTTATCTTTGGCTTTTACACTTAAGATTCCTGACGCATCAATATCAAATGTAACTTCTACTTGAGGTACCCCACGAGGAGCGGGAGGAATACCATCCAGAATAAATCTCCCCAGTGATTTATTATCTTGTGCGAGTGGTCGTTCTCCTTGTAAAACATTAATCTCAACTTGTGTCTGGTTATCTGCTGCTGTAGAAAATACTTGGGATTTTGAAGTAGGAATAGTAGTATTTCTCGTAATCAGAGGAGTAGATACCCCACCCAAAGTTTCAAGTCCCAATGTTAAAGGCGTAACATCCAATAACAATACATCTTTTACTTCGCCACCTAATACCCCACCTTGAACTGCTGCTCCAATTGCAACAACTTCATCCGGATTCACTGATTTATTCGGTTCTTTCCCGAAGAATTTTGTTACCGTCTCAACAATCTTTGGCATGCGTGTCATCCCACCAACCAAAACAATCTCATCGATGTCGGATGCTTTAATTTTGGCATCTTTTAATGCCAGTTCTACCGGTTTTATCGTACTTTGGACTAAATTATCTACCAATTGCTCAAGTTTGGAGCGGGTTAACGTCATGGTCAAATGGAGTGGCCCGTCTTTTCCTTGAGTGATAAACGGCTGGTTAATTTGTGCTTCAGCTGATGTGGAAAGTTCTATTTTTGCTTTTTCAGCCGATTCACGCAATCGTTGAAGTGCTTGAGAATCTTTACGCAGATCTATTCCATGGTCCTTTTTAAACTCATCTGCAAGATAATTAACAATTGCTTGGTCAAAATCATCTCCACCCAAATGTGTATCTCCATTGGTGGATTTTACTTCATATACTCCATCACCCAATTCTAAAATTGAGATATCAAATGTACCTCCACCTAAATCGTACACTGCTACGGTATGGGCATTTTTCTTTTCCAGTCCATAGGCGAGTGCTGCTGCCGTCGGCTCATTGATAATTCGCATTACCTCCAAACCGGCGATTTCCCCTGCCTGCTTGGTTGCTTGTCTTTGTGAATCATCAAAATATGCGGGAACGGTAATAACCGCCTGGGTTACTTTTTGACCCAAATAGCTCTCGGCATCTGCTTTTATTTTTTGCAGAATCATTGCGGAGATTTCTTGAGGAGTGTATGTTTTTCCATTTACTTCCACAATGGCCATATCATCACGGCCTGCTTTTACGGTATAGGGAAGCCACTTTATATCACGTTGAACAGATTCATCATGGAATTTGCGTCCCATTAATCGTTTTACCGAAAAAATTGTTTCTTTGGGTTTGAGAACCAGTTGTCTCTTTGCAACATCTCCAACAACATGCGTAACAGGATCAACAACAGAAGGAATTACATTTCTTCCTTCTGCCGAATGGATTACTTTGGGAGATCCTCCCTCCATAACAGCTACACATGAGTTTGTTGTCCCTAAATCAATTCCTATAATTTTTGCCATACTGTTATTCTTTCTTTTTTCCAACTAATACGTGTGCCGGTCTTAAAACTACCTCATTCATTATATACCCTGGACGTAATTCTTCAAGTACTTTTCCTTCTTCACCATTTTCTGTTGCGATGCATTCCATGCTATGTGGGTTAAATTCCTTTCCTTCTGTTTGGATTTTCTGCACTCCTTCCTGTTTTAGAAGATCCAAAAATTGGTGATAAGTAACTTTCAATGTCTGATCCTGTGAATGTTTTTGTGCTAATTCCAGGGTATCAAGTACCGGTAATAATCGCAGAATCAGATCTCTATTTGATGATCGTATCCATTCCCGGCGTTCGCTTTGTACTCGTTTTTCAAGATTCTGATAATCAGCAAGTGCTCTTTTATATTTTGTTTCACATTCTGCAAGTTGCAGTAACAGTTTTTCACCCTCATCTTCTTGTTGCTCCAAACTATCTACTTCTTCAATTTCATCTACTTCATTTGGATCCGATTTCTTACTTTTATGATCTCCCATATCTTCACTATATATTTACTATTGGTATTACCAGCCTTTTGCAATATCTTCTATAAGGTCTCCGAAATATCGAACGGTTGGAACTATAGCCATATAGTTCAATCGACTTGGTCCCAAAACTCCAACTTGGCCTTCTCTATTGAGTGCTGTATTGTAGCGAGTATATACAAAGCCGTAGGGACCTTCCAATTGGGGACTTAACTCTTCGCCGATTAAAACATGTACTTCTTCATCAGGAATTCCTCGGGTACATAATGTATGAATCAAATCAAATTCATCAACTGCTGATAATAAACTTTTGGTTACATCGATATCATAAAATTCAGGCATATCCAGAATATTTGCATAGCCGGAGGCATATACTTCACCACTACCGGTTGTCACTACTGCTAACGCTTTTGTCGAATTTGCAAGAGACCGAGCAAGTTCTCTCATAAATCTCTGCTCATGTTCCCGATAATCCCATAATTTTTCCTTCAAGGTTACTTCCTCTGCTACTGACATCTCTTTTTCTTTCATCAACTGTGAGACATAAAATTTCATCCCTTGGGGAGTTGGTACACGACCTGCAGAGGTGTGGGTTTTTTTGACATACCCAAGTTCGGTAAGCCGAACCATTTCATTACGAATTGTCGCGGGAGATGCACTTAGGTTGTGTTTTTTCTCAAGTGTCTCGGAGCCAACAGCATCAGCCGTGTCAATATATTCTTCAATGAGACTTTTTAAAATCTGTATTTGTCGCTGTGTTAAATCATTCATAGTAGTAAGATTTAGTTATAATACCAGGGTAGATTAGCAGAATCATAACATGACTGCCAAATGTTGTCAAGTCCCTTATTTTTCTCTATGCTAGTGAATATGAGACGTACCAAAAAACCATTTATAGCATTTTTATTCTTTGTTATTTTTCTGATTGCATTCATCGTGCTTCTTGCAACCTATTCTCCTGTATCTACCATTCATTTCTCTTCAATCTCTTTCTCACCGATTATTGTATTCTTTGTATTGATTACCGCACTTGCCTTTACCGGCGTATATCTTTTTACCAGAGACAGTATCCATGCATTTCTTTTGGCATGCTTGGCATGTGCATATTTTTTGCTCCGCTATTTCCACCTCACCCAACCATTATTTCTTATTCTGCTTCTGGCCATTTTTATATCCCTTGAAATATTATTCCACTATAAACGGTGATGCTTGCCTCGCATTCTTAGCTCTGTTACAATCCGTTCATGAACAAATTCTATATAACAAGCGCAATTCCATATGTAAATGCCAAACCCCATATCGGATGGGCTACTGAGATTATTCAGGCAGATACTATTGCGCGATTTCATACATTGCAGGGAGAGCAGGTATGTTTTCTGTGTGGAAGCGATGAAAATGCCCTCAAAAATGTCCAGGCAGCAGAAAAATCAGGAAAAAGTGCTCAAGAATTTGTAGATGAAAATGCGAAGTCATTTGAGGATTTATCCAAAGCCCTTATCATAGGATTAGATGTATTTCAAAAAGGAAGCACTCCCAACCATCATGTCTCATCACAAAAACTATGGGAACTGTGCGATAAAGCCGGAGATATTTACAAAAAAAGTTATAAAGGTCTTTATTGTGTTGGTTGTGAACAGTTTTATACAAGGGACGAATTAAATGAAAATGGAGAGTGTTTTGAACATCCGGGTAAACAACTGGAAGAAGTAGAAGAAGAAAATTATTTTTTTCGTCTTTCGAAATACCAGACTCAACTGACAACTCTTCTCAACTCCAATGAATATGAAATAGTACCGGCACATAGAAAAAATGAGATGCTGTCGTTTCTTAAAAAACCGCTTCAGGATATCAGTATCTCGCGAAGCAACCAACGAGCAAAAAACTGGGGGGTACCGGTACCAGGTGACCCAAATCAACGGATATATGTATGGTTTGATGCGTTGAATATTTATCAAAGCGGCATTGGATTTGGCTGGGATGAAAAACGGTATCAGAAATGGTGGCCTGCGGATGTGCATGTTATTGGAAAAGGGATCATCAGATTCCACGCAATTTATTGGCCGGCAATTCTTCTTTCTGCAGGATTAAAACTACCAAAAAAATTGTTCGTTCATGAGTATTTGACAGTAAATGGCCAGAAGATATCAAAATCGTTAGGCAATGCTGTAGATCCACTTCCTTTGGTTGAACAATATGGCGCAGACGCCATTCGATACTATTGTCTTGCGAAAGTCTCCCCATTCAGCGACGGAGATTTTAGTCTGGAAAAACTGAAAGAAAGCTATAATTCTGACCTGGCCAACGGCTTGGGAAATGTTGTATCTCGTGTTGCCAAACTCTGTGAATTGGCGCAGCAAAAAAATACAGCTTCTTCCAAAAATAGAACCCACCTGGTACAAATTGAGGAGTATTCACAGGCTTTTTCTGAGTTTAAATTTAACGAAGCACTCGCTTTTGTATGGCGGAAAATTTCCGCTTTGGATAAATTTATCAATGATGAAAAACCCTGGGAACTGATAAAAACAAATAATCCCCGGTTAAAAGAAGTTCTGGCTCATGGAATCGATCAAATTCAGGAAATCGCAGTGCTTTTGGAACCCTTTTTACCCCAAACTGCTCAAAAAATTCAAGATCAATTCAGCAGTAAGGAAATTAAAAGCCAACCATCCCTCTTCCCCCGCATTCAATAATCCAACTTCTTGACAGGCAAACAAAGAGTAGTTTACAGTATCTATATGGTATTACTTCTGGAGATTTTCTTAAGCCTGGTACGCATCATTTTTCTCTTTACTGCAGTTTTGTTAACGTATATTTTGGGAGATTATGCTTATCTTGCTATTAATCATTTTCTTTACTCTATTAACTCACCCTGTCTGGAAGTTATCTCTTTTTTAGTCGTGCTGGTTCCAACACTTGCCCTTTTCTATGGAATTCATATCCAGAAATACTTTTGGCAACGACAAAATCATTATAACTATATCATTCTCCTTGTTTCATTTATTATTGGAGCTGTCTTGACAATCATACCGGTTAATCTTTTTACCCCCAGCAGTATGATGACGGCAATGACCTGCCCGGAACAACAAAATGTTGTAGGCAAATTGTTGCAGATTGTAAGTACCGGACTGATAACCGCACTGCTTGGATTTATTGGAGTTGATATCGGTGTTACTCTCAAAGCAACCAGCCACCATCTTACTACACGAAAACATTTTGGTACCGCTTCAAAATCTTCGAGAAAAAAAAGAAAGAAATAACAATCACTTCAACACTTCTGGATTTAGTTTTGTTGTATACTACTACCTATGATAGATGTCCATTGTCATCTTAATTTCAAGGCTTTTGAAAAGGATTATGATACTGTTATACAGCAAGCTTTTACCGCAGGTATTACTACTATAATTAATGTCGGAACTCAACTGGATTCAAGCCAAAAAGCCGTAAAACTTGCCGAGCATTATGACAACTTATATGCAATTGTAGGGGTCCATCCTCATCATGCGGATAAAGTAGAACTCGGCAAAGGATGGATAGAAGAACTTGAGAGGATTGCCAGATCAAGCAAAAAAGTAGTAGCAATTGGAGAAATCGGTCTTGATAATTACCGTTACCAATCAAACGGTATTGTTGATCCTAAAACACAGCAAGAAATATTTACAGCTCAACTTGAACTCGCACATACATTACACCTTCCTATTCAGATTCATAATAGACATGCAGGAAAACAAATACTTGATATCCTCAAAACGAATAAAGAATTGTTGAGAAAAGATAAACCCGGCATGTTCCACTGTTTTGCAGGAAGCAGGGAAATCTTGAAGTTAGCGCTCGATATGGGCTTTTATATAGGGTTTGATGGCAATATCACGTATAAGGGTCTTGCCCCAGGAGAAGAAACGTCACTTTTTGATCTGGCTTCCTATACTCCTCTGGATAGAATCGTCACTGAGACGGATAGCCCATACCTGACTCCCATACCCCATAGAGGTAGCCGAAATGAACCCAAATATGCTATACTTATAGGTGAATTTCTTGCAAAACTCAAAGGTATTTCTTTTGAAACAGTGCAGGAGCAAACCACCAAAAACGCTCAGGCGGTTTTTTCTCTAAACTAAACAGGTTATGACGCACTTCTTTGATATACTATTCACCCGTTATCCGGTCAAAACCAGACGTTTTTTGGAATTAATTCCCGGTCTCGTATCGTGGACGTTGATTCTTTCTCCTATCTGGGGCACGCTTTTTATCCCTTCCATCATGGCCTATTTTATCCTTCTTTTTGATGTCTATTGGCTCTATAAATCATTCTCTCTGGTTATTACAGCCTACATTGCGTCAGGAAAGATAAAAGAGAGTGAACGTACCAATTGGTTGGAAAAGGCTCAAACCCTCAAGGACTCCCCAAAAGTTCACCATGTCCTTATTTTTCCCAACTATAAAGAACATATTGATAAGTTTAAGCTCTCTATAGAAAGCGTGGCCAAACAAACACTCAACCCCAAACAAATTATTATAGTTTTGGCAATGGAGGAACGAGAAGTGGGAGCTAAAGAAAAAGCCGAACATATTATTAAAACATTCGAGGGAACATTTTTTGACATTATTGCTACATATCACCCCGATGTCCCCGGTGAAGTAAAAGGGAAATCATCCAATGAAGCATACGGAGCAAAGATCGCATATGAAAAATTCTCAAAAAATTCTCACATTGATATGGCATATACCACCATTTCTTCTGTAGATGCCGATTCTATTTTTGATCCTCAGTACTTTGCGTGTTTGACATTTAAATTTTTATCCGATCCGATGCGTTATAATAAATTCTGGCAATCAGCAAATGTAAATTATAATAATTTCTGGAGTGTCCCCGCACCTATAAGAATTACATCATTCTTTGGAAGTCTTCATCGAACCGCACTCCTCGTACAAGGAGACCGTTTAATAACCAATTCTACCTATTCACTTTCTTTTCAAATGCTACATACTATTGGCGGATGGGATACCGATGTTATTCCTGAAGACTACAGAATTTTCTTTAAGGCATTCTATAAATTAAAAGGTAATTTATGGGTAGAACCAATTTTTTTGAAAACCTTAATGGATGCCCCTCTTTCATCCACGTATCTCAAAAGTCTACAGAATAAATATAACCAGGAACTGAGATGGGTCTGGGGTGCATCGGATGATCCGGTCTTTATCAAATGGTGGCTTACCGTACCGGGAGTCCCCTTTTTTAGAAAAACAATGATGCTTTACAATGTATTATTGGATCATTTTCTTTGGCCGGTCAATTGGTTCATTATTACGGTTGCCGCAAATATCATGCCATTTGTAAACCCTGTTTTTTCCCGGACAACGCTTGGATATAATCTCCCTCAATTAGCAGGAGCAATATTAACGTTTTGTTTGTTTGCAACACTTGGGATGATTATTATTGATTATAAAAATCGTCCTAAAACCGCACGATATTCTAAAACGCGTCAATTTCTTTTCCCACTTGAATTTGTATTATTACCACTTGTTGGCTTTTTCCTTTCGGCATTACCCGCGCTTATTTCCCATACGCAACTGATGCTTGGAAAACGATTAGAATACAAAGTGACGGAAAAGCTATAATGAAATTATTAAAAAAGCTTCAATACTCACAAGATCTTTGGGTTGTAGTACTCATTTCTCTTTTCTCTTTTCTACTGCGCTTCCCCTCTTTTGTTGAACCATACTGGTATGGTGATGAAGGAATTTATCAAGATATAGGTCTTGGAATGCAGCGTGGAGCATTGTTGTATCGAGATATTTATGATAATAAGCCTCCGCTTCTCTATATTCTGTATAGTATTTTTAACTCGGATCAATTTATGATTCGAATAGTATCTTTTCTTTTTTCACTGGTGGCAATTGTATGTTTTTTCTTCATTGCCAAAAAGCTATTTGTAAAAAGAACTACCCACTATATAACAACCGGTATTTTTGCCCTCCTCCTATCACTACCGCTTCTTGAAGGAAATATTGCCAATGCAGAAAATTTCATGATTGCATTAACCTGTGCTGCCGCTGCTATAATTCTCTATTTTATAAATGGCCCTCTGTTTCATACCAACCATACTTTTCCATCAAAACCGCTTTTTATTGCAGGGCTTCTCCTTGCCGGGACCACACTCTTTAAAATTGTTGGTATTTTTGATTTTGCAGCATTTGGAATATTTCTTTTTTTTCTTTATTTTTCTACTAGAACCCTCCACTATACATGGGGCAAAATGCAACAGGATATTATTCAATTTCTTAAGACTATTTTCCCCTTTATTGCCGGATTTATCATTCCGTGGGGAATAACTATTCTCTTTTTCCTTTTCCAAGGGGCATTGGGTAATTTCCTCCAAGCGGTCTTATCCCAAAATGTAGGATATGTTGGATATGGTAATACGCTAATAATTCCTCAGGGATTTTTGATTTTAAAGTTGCTCATTTTAGGTCTTTTTATCTTGTTTCTATTTATCAAACAAAAAATATTTTCTACAGCAGAACTTTTTATTTTTATTTGGTTCGCTTTTTCACTTTTCAATGCATTTTTTTCAGGACGTCCTTACACCCATTACTTGTTGGTTCTTCTTCCAGCCCTTATGCTGCTGTTTGGTTTGGCGGTTTCCCATACCAAACATCAGTTATTTGCGATTCTTCTTACAATAATTTCTCTCATTTGTATCTATCAATCATTTTGGTACTATAAAAAAATTGTTCCCTACTACCAAAATTTCTTCTCCTATATGACGGGAACAAAGTCTATTGAAAAATATCGATTATTTTTTGATTCCGATACTCCAAATAATTACGCTCTAGCACAGTTTATAAAAGCTCATACAAACAAGAATGAAACAGTATTCATCTGGGGAAATAATGCACAGGTATATAAACTTGCAAACAAAGTACCTCCCACAACATATATTGTCCAGTATCATATTCAGAGCAATTCCCAAACTCGAGAACAAACCTGCCGCCAGCTTGAAAAAGCATCGGTAAAATATATCTTTGTTATGCCAGGAATTGGTTCTCTTCCATGCCATTTAAACGGCTATATGTTTTTATTTACTCTAAACAATATACAATTCTATGAACGATCTAATTAGGACTATTGGACAAGATCGCATACTGATGCGAAGCTTTTTAGCTTCTATTTTTATCTTGTTAATAACAGGATCTAGTATCCTTGTCTTTTATTCAAAACTCCCTCCACTGCTTCCCCTTTTTAATCAACAACCCTGGGGAGAAAATAGACTGGGAACGAATATTGAACTTTTTATTCCCTTTGGAATTATTGTGGGGGTATTGATCATTAATCTTATCCTCGAAACATTTTTATATAATAGAATTCCGTTACTCTCGCGTATTTTAAGTATTATCACGTTATTAGTAACAATTTTACTGTTACTTTTTACGTTTCGGACAATACAACTTGTTCTCTAATCTATGTTTGCAAATACATACACCGCTTCAAATCTTATATTCCCATTTCTCCTTGCTTTTGCGGCAACAACGATATTGACTCCAATCTCTCTAATTTTCCTGAAAAAATTTGGTATCTATGATGACCCGGTGAAGCATAAACATCCGGGAATTATCCACAAGAAACCGATTCCTCGAGGGGGAGGTATTCCGTTCTTTTTGGGAATTTTTATAGCTGCTGTCTTTTTTGTACCGTTTACCAAAATAACAATAGCTCTGTTTGTAGCAGGTTTTTTGGCTTTGGCTATTGGGACGGTCGATGATAAATTGGATGTGTCTCCCTACTTACGCTTCTTTGTAAATATCCTCACCGCAGCAATAGTGGTAGGAAGCGGCGTAGGAATCCCCTTTACTACCAGTCCTTTTGGCGGAATTTTTGAATTTGGAAAACTTCAACTTACTTTTTCTCTTTTCGGACCTCATACAGTCATTTTATTATCCGATATATTGGCACTTATTTGGATTGTGTGGGTTATGAATATGTTGAACTGGAGCAAAGGAGTAGATGGACAAATGCCTGGAATTGTAGCAATTTCAGCTGCAGTGATCGGATTTCTTAGCCTCCGATTTCCCCTTACAGAACCAAATACCTTGATTTCATCCACAATTGCATTTGCAATCACAGGCAGTGCTCTTGGGTTTCTCATTTATAATTTTTATCCGGCCAAAATTTTCCCCGGTTACGGTACTACAGCTGTTTATTTACTCCTGAGTACTGTCAGTATTCTTTCAGGAGCAAAACTTGCGACAGCAATTCTGGTAATGGGAGTACCAATGATTGATGGTATTTTTACTATTTGCCGAAGAGTTCTCACCGGACATTCCCCAATGTGGCATGACCGCAAACATCTTCATCACATTCTCTTGCGATTGGGACTCTCCCAACGATATATTGCATTGTTTTATTGGATGATTTCTGCTATATTAGGTTCGCTTTCTCTTTATCTTGATAGTCAAGGAAAGCTATTTGCATTAATCATGCTTGCAGTAGTAGTATTTGGTGCATTACTATTTTTACATCTGGCAGTAGACCAACATGAGAAGAAAATTTATTAACATTTTACGATTACTGCGCCCGCGGCAATGGATAAAAAATTTTGCAGTCTTTGCAGCAATCACCTTTAGTGGTCATTTATTTGATAGTCCAACCTTTGGGAAAGTTGTTATTTCATTTATCGTATTTTGCTTGTTATCCTCAGCAATTTATGTGATTAATGACCTTTTTGATGTTCAAAAAGATAGACTTCATCCATTTAAACGATTTCGTCCATTGGCCAATGGTGATCTCTCTAAAAATGAAGCAATTGTTATTACCATTCTTTTAGCTCTTTCATCCTTTGTATTAGGATATTCAGTAAATCTTCCCTTTTTCATACTAATAATTGCATATGCCCTTCTGCAAATATCATATTCAGCGCTTCTCAAACACATAACCGCTATTGATATTCTGGCAATTGCGGCGGGATATATTTTACGGGTATATGGAGGAGAATTTGCTTCAGGATATCATATATCCGTCTGGCTGTTATTGACTACGATTATGATCTCTCTTTTTCTTGCGGTAGGAAAAAGACGATCAGAACTTACTTTGCTCAAAGGCCATAGAGAATCAATGCAAAAAAATATTTTAACACGACAATCACTTTCCCACTACTCCGAACGGTTACTGGATGTATATGCATCTATCTTTGCTACCGCAACATTTATTACATACGCTCTCTTTACATTCCAAGGAGAAGCTACCAAACCAATGCTGAGTGTTTTGCTTCCTCAATTTTTACCGGATACTCTTCAAAGAAAATGGCTTATGATAACAATCATTCCGGTTGTCTATGGACTCATGAGGTATTTACAGGATATTTATGAAAAACATGAGGGTGAAAGCCCGGAAAAAGTACTTCTTTCTGATACACCCCTTTTGATTACGGTGGCGGTATGGATTTTTCTGGTAATTACTATCATCTATGTTATTGGGCCGTAGTAGGAGTAGGTTGTTCAATCTCTTGAGCATATTGATTACTGATCCAACCGGTCATTCCGCTTGTTAGCTTTATTTGATACCATCCTTGGTCCTGGGCCAGGATATCATATATTTCTCCCGGTTGTACTCTCCCTACTTCTGCGCTTGTTACGGATGCCGTTTCTCGTACTCGCAAAAATCCTGTTGGAGTTCTCAGAATCGTAACTTTTGCAGTTATGGGAGCAATAGTAGGTACCCCCGTAGGAATAGGAGTAGGAGTTATATTAACTGCAGCATCATTTACTCCTATATATGCCATTACCTCCAGTATATACCCCGCAACCGTGCGGATTCGTACTACTTTTTCTTTATAACCTGTTTTTTGAAGCTTAATTTCATGGTCTGACTCTGTAATATTTTTCAGAAGCAGTGGCGTAGTACCCATCAAATTATTATCAAGAAACACATCGGTCCGATCCGGTACAGACAAGACCCGGATTTCTGTACTTGTTTTATCATCCAGTGGAGCAAGTGTAATCATACTCCCTTCACTCTGTGCTCCTGCACCAAATGTTCGATCAACAACCGTTAAAATGGATTTTGTAATTGTTATTTTTTGCTCAAAGGGAGAAATAGAAGGATCTTTGGGAGCAAGTTTTAATGTATATTCTCCCACTGTTACCATATCTGAAGCCTCACATTTACAAAGCGGCGTTTGTCCTATTAATTTACCATTGAGATATACTGCACTTTGTGGCAAAGATGTTACCTGAAGCGCACCTTTACCAGAGTCTTTATTGATAAGAAACATATATCCCAAAAAAGCTACCACTGCAAGAATGAGAGGAATAATAAGAAGTATTGCTTTTTTCATGTTATAAAATGAGCATGTTCCAATATATCACAGCTTGCGTAATTTTGACAATAAAAAAACCGCCTCCTCGGCGATTAATTACTTTACGCTTTTCACTTTACCCTTTACGCTTAATAATCCATTCCACCCATGCCTCCCATACCACCCGGCATTCCGCCGCCTGGCATTGGTGACTCTTTTTTCTCCGGAATATCTGTTACTAATGCTTCGGTTGTCAAAACCATCATTCCCACACTTGCTGCGTTTTGTACTGCTGATCTGGTTACTTTTGCCGGATCTACAATACCTGCTTTCACCATTGAACCATATTGACCAGTCATAACATTGAATCCATAATCAGTATCTTTGGTGTTTTTTTCCGCCTCTTCGATCGTTCGGACAACCCATCCTTCATCAAATCCGGCATTTCGAGCAATACCTCTAATTGGTTCTGCCAATGCTTTCCACAAGATATCTACTCCTGTCTGTTCATCATCGCTTCCAAGGCTTTTCTTCAAGACTTCCAGTGATTTTCGAGCTTTGAGAAGGGCCACACCACCTCCTGGGACAATCCCTTCCTCAAGTGCCGCCTTAGTCGCTGCAACAGCATCATTTACTCTCTCTTTTTTCTCTTTTAGCTCTATCTCTGTGGCTGCACCAACATTGATTACTGCAACTCCACCGGAAAGCTTTGCAAGCCGTTCCTGGAGTTTCTCCCGGTCAAAATCAGAAGTTGTTTCATCAATTGCTCGTCTAATTTGTGCAATTCGTGCTTTGAGTTTTGTTTTATCTCCTTTACCACCAATAATTCTGGTATTTTCTTTGTCTGCCCATACTTTATCCGCTCGACCACAATCATCAATAGTAACTGAGTCAAACTTTCGACCGGTATCTTCAGAAATTACAGTACCGCCTGTCAAAATCGCAATATCTTCAAGCATTTCTTTGCGTCTGTCACCAAAACCAGGTGCTTTTACCGCCAATGTATTAAATGTTCCTCTCAGCTTGTTAACAACAAGTGTTGCCAGAGCTTCACCTTCAATGTCATCAGCAATAATAACCAGATTTTTAGAAACCTTGATAAGGTTTTCAAGAAACGGAAGAAGTTCTTGGAGATTTGAAATTTTCTTATCTGTAATAAGAATATATGGATTTTCGATTTCCGCTTCCATTCGATCAGGATTGGTTACCAAATATGCAGAGGCATAACCCTTGTCAAATTCCATTCCCTCTTTATAATCAATTGACATTTCAAGTCCTCTTCCTTCTTCAACTGTCACAACCCCATCTTTTCCAACTTTATTCAAGGCTTGGGCAATCAAAGCTCCAATTTGTTCGTTTTGTGCAGAAATTGTTGCAACTTTTGCTACATCCCCGTCTTTTACGGCTTTTGCCATTGATTTGATTTGCTCAACTACGAGATCAACACCTTTTTCCATTCCGGCCTTCAAAAGCATAGGATTTGCACCTGCAGTAACATTTTTAAAACCGATATTGATAATAGATTGTGCCAGAAGGGTTGCTGTTGTGGTACCGTCTCCTGCAACATCATTGGTTTTTGAAGCTGCTTCTTTTACCAACTGAGCACCCATATTTTCAAATGGATCCGGAAGTTCTATTTCTTTGGCAACTGTAACACCATCATGAATGACGTTGGGAGCACCCCATTTTTTATCCAGTGCTACATTTCGTCCTTTTGGACCAAGCGTGGTAACAACTGCATCAGCAAGCTTGTTAACGCCTGCTATTAATGACTGTCGTGCTTCTGCACCGTATTTAATTTGCTTTGCCATATTTTTCGAGCGTTTAGTTAACTAAACCCTAAACGCTTACCAACTATACGCTAGTCTACTATTGCCAGGATATCTTCTTGACCTACCAGCGTCCATTCTTGACCTTCTACTTTTATTTCAGTTCCACCCCATTTTTTATACATTACTTTATCTCCCACTTTGACAACCATAGGATGTTTGTCTCCTTTGGGACCTACTTTGCCAGCTCCTACTGCCATAACCGTCCCTGTTTGAGGTTTTTCTTTTGCGCTATCAGGAAGAATAATCCCGCTTGCTGTTTTTGTTTCTGCTTCCAGAGGCCGAATGAGAACATTATCAAACAATGGTTTTATCTTTAAAGTTGTAGATAGGTTTTTTGCCATAGGACTTAAAAAGTGAGCAGTTTACTATTGGGATGTCAGTTAGAACAACTGACTGCTAATTTATACAATACTACATTTTTATTGTCAATACCTCATAGTAATTTTAGTGCAGTCTCAATATTTTCTATCAGACTTGACAATGATTCTGTGAGTTCTATACGATATTCCTAGGACTTATTGTATAGGTTGTTTTTTGTTATGGATGCTATTCTTAACAAGAAGTATACCATATTATACAACCCAAACTCTCATCAGAGAGAATTTTTATGAATTTTAGCGGAAAGAGATTATTGCTTTTTGGTCTTATTTTTATTCTTCTTGTTGCAATACCGATAACGATTTACTTAGCAAGCCAACAGCAGGAAGTACAAAGTCATGCCACGCCCTCTACCACGATATCACTCTGTTCATCATCTACAACCAGTGTGAGCTCCTGTAATGCCCAAATTAATGCAACAGTCGGACAATCTTTTAGTGTAGATGTCGTTATGAACCCGGGACAAAATCTTGTTTCATTTGTTAAATTGCACATCACCTATGACGCAAGCAAACTCGACCTCTCAGATACCAAAGTTTCACCAAATGCATCGGTAGCAACTGCCCTTACAGAACCGGTCTATACACCGGGAAGTGCTGTAATAAGCCTGGGTATTGTAGTAAACTCGGCAGGGGTTGATCCCACAAAGATTATCCAAACTCCAACCAAAATCGCCACGATCACATTTAATCCAAAAGCAGCAGCGGCAGCTCCCGGAACTCCAATTACAATAGGAGGTCAATCTCAAGTTCTCTCTACTCGTTGTGACCAGACTGATCCCACCAATTGTCCTGATCCTCAAGGAGAAAATGTCCTTTCCAGCAGTAATCCTGCCCAAGTCATAATAGCAGGCGGCGTAGCTCCCACACCGACCCCGGGAGGGGGAGGCACCAATCCCACCCCTACCCCAGGAGGTGGAGGGACAAATCCGGCTCCTACTGCAGCGACTGGAGGCGGTACCGGTGGAACAGGAAATCAAGCGCCGGTGTGTTCCAGCTTTACTGTAGATAGAGCATCAGGGGAGACGGCTCCCTTCTCAGTAGTACTTACCACAATAGGAAATGACCCAAATGGCACGATTGCTAAAATTACATTTGACTATGGTGATGGAACTGCCGAGGATATAGCGGGGACAAGTACAGCAGCCATATCGGTACAGAAAAATCATACCTATACCGCCAACGGAACCTATGTCGCGCGTGCGATCTTGACAGATAATCTGGGACTGCAAAGCGGAGCACAAGCCTGTACACAAACCATCACCGTCGGCAGCCAGGCTGCAGCCCCCACGGCAGGGACGGGAAACGATACTCCTATAGCTCAACAACCGCCGGATCAGGGACAACTTCCTGCAACCGGACCGGGTGATTTATTCCTGGGAGTTGGGGCGGCCGGAGTATTATTATCTATCCTCGGCGGGGTACTCTTCTTTGTTCTATAACCTTTCTTCACACTCCCATTTCTCTACTTATGTATTCTCATTTGTATTGAAAGTATCAAAAATGAAATATTAAATAGCAAATATAGCTATAAAAACTAAATATCTGTTACGAATTGTTTTACTGTATTTACTATTTGCCCTTTATTCTGTGCTCATCAAATTCATGATCGCTTCTTGGGGTAAATCAATTTTGGCATGGGCGATCATTCGGGATTTGCCTTTCTTCTGCTTTTCCAGCAACTTATCTTTTCTGGTCCGATCTCCTCCTGACATTTTCTGCAGTACATCTTTTCGAAACGGAGGAATCTCTTCCCGGGCAACAATAGCACTGCCCACTACTGCCTGAATAATTTGCCGGAATTGCTGGCGGGTCAGGGACTCTTTGAGCTTTTCTGCTTTTTGACGGGCAATATATCCTGCTTCATCCCGATAAACCAATTCGGACAGTACATCAATCGGCATATCATTAATTCTAATCTGCAACTCTACCACATCTGCCGGTCGATACCCGATTGGTTCATAATCAATGCTTGCATATCCTGAAGAAACGGATTTTAGTTCTGAAGATAATCCACGAATAAACATGCTATACGGCATTTCATATGTCAATACCGCATACCGTTTATGATAAATCAGGTTGAGATAAATTCCTTTCTTTTTCTGACATATACTCATAATCGGTCCGATATATTCATTGGGAGCATAAATATCCATCTTGATATACGGCTCTTTTCGACCTCCATTTTCATCGGTTTGATACAGAACCTGAGGCATTGTAAACAATAAATCAAGCCCAAACTCCTGCTGCAGTCGTTCTTTTACAATTTCGGCATGGAGTAATCCTAAAAATCCAATTCGGTATCCACTCCCCAGATAGGCTGAATATTCTTCACTAAAACTTAATGCGGTATCGTTGAGAGATAATTTGTTAAGAGATTCCCTAAGAAGTACGATATCATTTGTATTTTTGGGGTATACCCCGAAAAAGACCATAGGAATAGGAATCGTATATCCCTCCAATGGAGTTATATTTGACATTTGATTTTTGCTATTTGCTTGCGTAATCGTATCTCCCACTCGACATTTTCGGATATCTTTTATTCCAGTCGTTATATATCCTATTTCTCCTGTTGAAAGTTGAGATGAGGATTTAAGAAAGGGTGTGAAGTATCCTACATCTGTTGTTTCTGCTGTGACTTTATTTTGATACATACAAATAGTGTTCCCTTTTGAAACGCTACCGTCAACAATACGCACATATGCAACAACGCCTCTATATTCGTCATAGACGGCATCAAAGATGAGTGCCTTCAATGGTGCGTCTTGATTACCCGACGGGGGTGGGAATCGTGTCACAATCGCTTGGAGAAGTTGTTCTACATTTTCTCCTGTTTTTGCTGAGATATAAATAATGTCTTCCTTGTTAAATCCAAAAATATCTTGCAAATCCTGTGCCGTCTTTTCTATTTGTGCATTTGGAAGATCAATTTTGTTGATAACGGGAATTAAAACGAGGTTTTCTTTTTGTGCTTCATGAAAATGAGCCACTGTTTGGGCTTGAATACTTTGGGTCGCATCAACCAAAAGTATTGCCCCTTCACATGCTGCCAGGGTGCGAGAGACTTCATAAGAAAAATCTACATGTCCCGGCGTATCAATCAAGTCGAGCGTATAGTTAATAGCGTTCCCGCCTAGACTCGACTGCCTAGGCGAGGCTGGTAGAGTATAGTTCATGCGGACAGGAGCAAGTTTGATCGTGATTCCTCGCTCACGGCTGATGGGATTTTGATCCAAAAATTGTTCCTGAAGCTTATCTTTTTGGATGGTATGGGTCAGCTCAAGCATACGGTCGGCAAGAGTTGACTTCCCATGATCAATATGAGCGATAATCGCAAAATTTCTAATATTGCCTTGATTCATATGTGGAATTATACCATCTATATTAATTCAGCGGGTATCTGAGAAGGAACAGTATTATTTAATGCGGTTGGGTTCTACTTCGGTACTTTTTTCCAGAATTTCTCTCCAGTTTCCAATTTTTTGAAATATCAAAATAAAAGTCATGGCTTCTTTCACATTAAAGAGCCAGGTCAAAAATACATAGAGAGTAATACCTGCAATACTTGAAATCCCAGTGAGAAGTATCAGATTAACCGTATAAGTCGTATCAATTACCAATCTGTCCAAAAGTTTTATAGGAACATATAATGCAAATCCCGTAAATATTGTTGCCAGAATAATTTTGGAGAATGAAAATAAGAGAGCTTTTTTATTAAACCGAACTTTTCTATCCAAAAATAGTAAGAGAATAATAAAATTGAGAAAACTTGCCAACGAATTTGCCGTAGCAAGCCCCTCTATGCCCTGTTTCTGATACAAAATAAAAAAGGCTCCAAATGCAATCATGATTGCGGTTGCGAAAATATTTACAAAAAGTGTGGTTTTTGTATCATGAAGGGCATAGAATCCACGAAGAACTAAAGACAATAACGATTGTGTAATGGTAGCAAGGGATAAAAATGCCAATGCCTGGCTTGTTAAAACAGTGGCTGTCCAATCAAATTTTCCCGCTCCAAATGCAAGCCTAACAATCGGTATACGCAATACAAGAAATAATACTGCTATTGGCAAAACCAAATAAAAGATCTGAGTCAGACTAGTAACAAATGTCGCCTTGAATTCATCTAATTTTCCCCGCTCACGGGAGAGAACCGGCAAGGCTGCCCGTCCAATTGTATCGCCAATCAATAATGAAGGCGCAAAAGCTAATTGCTGTGCATAATCAAAAATGGTGAAATATCCACCGGGAAGAAATGAACTGAGCCATAACATACCATTGGATCCCAAACGGTAAATTGCTAAAGACAAAGTACGCGGCCACATAAGCTTTCCCACACTTCTTACTCCTTCATGACCAAGATTAAGCACCCAATGAACTTTAAATCCGATTTTACGCAAGAATAAGTACTGCACTACAACAAATGCCACCGCACCTGCGATACCTCCATATACAACACCAAAAATACCGTAGTGAGGAGCCAAAAATATTATTCCCATAATAAGTCCGGCGTTATACAAAGAAGCTGCGATTCCCGGAATAAAAAAATGATTATAAGATTGTAAAACCGCTGAGAAAAAACTGGCAATGAGAAAGAAAAATTCTATGAGAACAATGTATCGCATCAATTGCCCCATGAGAATAATATCGCTGGGGGAAAAACCGGTAGCCACTACTCGTGAAACCTGATCGGGAAAAAACCATAAAAGGATTGATAAAGCTCCAAAAATAATCATTCCTATAAAAAATAATGATGAGGCAAATGAATGAGCTTCCTCTTCTTTTCCTTTCCCTAAGTATTCTGAAAACACAGGAATGAATGCAGATGATAATGCTCCGGCTATGATAACTTGAAAAATACTATCCGGAATTTGAGTGGCTGCAAGATAAACGTCAGCGGTACGGGTAGCGCCAAACGTCGCTACCAATAACCTATTTCTTATAAGCCCCAATATTTGGGATAAAAAGACGGTAGACATCAACATAAGGGCAGCTGAAAGAATATTTGTCTGGCGTTTGAGGAGCAAATTGAGTGTTTTCTGTAGGATCGACGGCATATTGTGTTTTAGAGTATAGCATGCTAAAATGCCTCCATGCCAGTAACAAAATCAGCAAAAAAGAAGCTAAGACAGGATAAAAAACGCACCCTAAAACGAGTAACCATCAAAGACCAATTGAAGGCTCAGTTGAAGAAAACAAGAAAAGATCCTACCCCGGAGATGGTTATTGCCAGTATAAAAGCTGCCGATAAAGCCGCCAAAAACAATATTATTCATAAAAATAAAGCAGCCCGTATTAAATCACGGCTTGCTAAATTACTTGCTGCTTCCCAAAAACCCGCTGCAGCAAAACCGGCACAAAAAACTAAGAAAACCACAAAAAAAACCACCAAATAATAATTTAAATCTCCGATACCATCGGTGGCAAAGCTACGAGCATAAATCCACCTACATTTCTTTTGACAAACCCCAAAAATTCACCTAGACTAAAAAGTGAAGCATTCTAGGGGTGCGATTTTCGTATTGGAATAAAGCCTGCTATGCCAAATAAACAAATTGCAATTAATTTATTACGAGGCAAAGAAAAAAGTTTCCTGGATAAATTTATTATATGGGCACTTTCTTTTGGAAGAGTCGTAATTATAATAACCGAAGGAATTGCTTTGATGGCTTTCCTCTATCGCTTTAGCCTTGACGCAAAACTCGTTGACTTACATGACAAAATCAAACAACAACAAACAATTGTAGCTCTTGCAAAAGCAAATGAAGATAAATATAGAAATCTTCAGGATCGGTTAACTGCCGCTTCTACGCTGAACTCTCAAGCACAGGATCAAATACAAATCTTTTTTGATTTAACGACTAATATTCCTCAAGATTTTCTTATTAGCCAAATAACGCAAACTCCCGCAAGCGTGAAAATGAAGGCTCAAATATTTTCACTTGATGCTTTTTCCAAATATATAGCATTTCTAAAGCAGTATAAGCCTGTAAAAAATATCAGCGTAGATTCTATTGAGAATAAACCTTCGTCAGGACAAATCATTACAGGCATTACTATCGAATTAAAAAGTGATACAAAATAATATGGAAAAAAAGAATTTTTTCAAATACCTTCCCAAAAATAAATATGCAGATTTGTTACCTGCATTAAAATCACAGAAAGCTCAACAATTCACGACAATTGTGTTAACACTTATCGCAATTATATTCTTTAGTCTTTTTGCAATCAATCCTACCATATCAACAATTATAGAATTACAAAAGCAAATTGAGGATAGCCAATTCGTCAATCAAAAACTGAGCGAGAAGATAGTAAATTTAGGAATCCTTCAACAAAAATATGTAGAACTATCATCTGATATACCAACAATTCTTGCCGCGATTCCCCCCACTCAAAATTCCGCAGATTTTGCAGCCCAGATTCAAGCAATTGCCCAACAACAAAATATTACGATAACGCAGCTTATGGTAACCCACATAGATTTGTACAGTAAGAAGACTTCTGTCTTAAAATCTGTTGGCGGGACTACTACATTTGATTTTTCTCTGGAAGTAACCGGATCGTACCAACAGATAAAATCCTTTATAAAAGCTTTGTCATATTTTGAAAGAATTGTTTCCCTTGAAAATATGAGCATAAATAATCCTGAACAAAATTCAACGTTATACACAGCATCACTTAAAGGAACAACATATTTCAAGCCATAATAATTATGAAACGGAAAGATATTATTATATTACTTACCTCATTGACAATATTGACAATTCTTTGGGTTGTATTTAATATTTATCATACCAGCGTTACCTCAACTATTACAGATTCACTTTCTATTCAAATACAACCTATTACTCCAAACTTTGATATTAAAACGATTGAGCAGTTAAAACAGCGAGCAAGAATTAGTCCATTATATCAAGCAGTTTCCTTACAAGGACCTGCATCATCTTCAGGCCAATTAACCACTGGAGAACAGATTAATTTAGATCAACAGACTGCATCCGAATCAAGCCGTATACCAACAACAGGTCAGCAACAATTACAACCATAATATTATGAGAGGAACTATTTGGGATAAAAAAATACCGACATTTTTGGGAATTATTCTCCTTTCCGGAGGTATTCTTATTACGACTATGTTGGCGCGATCAGGAGTTATATTTCAAAGTAGAGCAGGACCTACTCAAACACCCCACCAAGTACGCATATCCAATGTTTCCGATACTTCGTTTACAGTTACTTATACTACTGAAGTCCCTATCTTAGGTTCTATCCGCTATGGAAAAGATGCTACGTTTGGCAGTACCGCTTTGGATGATCGAGATCAACAAAAAGGAACAGTAACAGCTTATACTACTCATTATATTACGGTTAAAAATCTCTCTCCTACCAAGAAATATTTTTTTACCATCATTTCGGGAGAAACCGTCTATGATAATAATGGACAACCGTTCGATGTAACCACTGGACCTGTCCTTACAGAAAAACCACCTGAGCAAAATCCTCTTGCCGGCAAAGTGGTATTACCCAATGGATCACCGGCATCAGCTAGTATACTCACGATGATACTTGCGCAGTCACAGATGGTATCCGTTCTTACCAACAATGATGGTACATACCTGCTCCCTCTTAATTCTATTCGCAATGCAAATTTATCAGCATACTATCGTATTGCGCCATCTGATACGTTACATATGATTCTGACTGATGGTACCCGCAATTCAAATGTAGTCGTTTTGGCAAGCCAAACCAATCCTGTTCCATTAATTACCCTATCTCAAAATTATGACTTTACAGCAGGGCAGGAACCGCTGTCCGCTACTACGAATGCAACTGCCTCTGCAGAGGCACTTTTCCCGATATTTAATCAGGTCTCAACTCAATCTCAATCCCCAAAGATTATAACGCCCGGCAAGCAGAATGAAGGATTTGCAGATCAACAACCAAATTTTCAAGGAACCGCTGTCCCAAATAGCGATGTACAAATAACGATTCATTCTATTGAGCAAATTCAAGCAACTGTAAAAGCAAATAAAAACGGCAGTTGGTCATATCGTCCGAGTAAAAGACTTTCTCCCGGTGAACATACCATTACCATTACTACTCGTGACGCTTTCGGAAATTTAAAAACTGTCACCCAATCATTTGTTATATATGCAGCAGGTACTCAAGTCAGTGAATCGGCCACACCCTCAGCAACGCCTATTGTTACGATAAAACCTACCGTTACAACCGCACCGACCAGTATCCCAACCGCAACCCCTGTACTCAGTTTAACAGTAACACCCCCCTCAACTACCTCTGCCAGCATTACACCAACAGTTAACCCATCGCTAACGGTAACGCCCTCAGCAACACCTTCAGCAACGCCTACACTTATTCCCACTTCAATACCTACTCCAACGGCAATTATTGCACCAACCCTCATCCCAACTACTATTCCCGTAACAGGAACCCCGCCACCGTTGCATCCAGGAAATGAGTCTTTTGTGGTTCTGGGAATCGGAGCACTCTTGACAACTGCAATTGGTATAATGATCTTCATTGCTGCCCACTCACCGTTCCTATGAAAATAGCAATTATTGGAGCAGGTTTCACCGGACTATCTGCGGCATATGAACTGTTAAAGCACGGTCATAGTGTTGTAATTTTTGAAAAAGATTCTCAACCGGGCGGTTTGGCTATTGGTTATCAAACACCCGGATGGGAGTGGACACTTGAAAAACATTATCACCATTGGTTTACCAATGACGAAAGCGTTTTAGGGCTTGCGAAGGAACTCTCCTATGATGTCCTTATCAAACGACCTAAAACTGCAATGTATATCGATGGAAAAAATTACCAGCTTGACTCACCCTTAGCACTTCTTACATTTCCCAAGCTTCCATTGGTTGATCGTATCCGCATGGGATTTATTTTTGCCGTTTTATTTCGTTTTAATCCATTCTGGCAACCGCTTGAAAAATGTAAGGCTTCGACTGTATTACCCAAGCTCATTGGAAATAATGCATATTCCTTGCTGTGGAAACCACAGCTGGAGAATAAAATGGGGGAGTATACAAAGGATATTTCTCTTGCATGGTTTTGGGCACGATTAAATAAAAGGACTCCATCTCTTGCATACCCCAAAGCAGGATATTTATCATTTGCCAACCGAATCGTTGAACATATCCAACAACAAAAAGGAGAAGTTCTTTTTTCTACAGAAATACAAAAACTTGAAGAAAAAAATAATTCTGTTACGGTAACTATCAAAACTAAAACAGGGGACAAGCAACTTAGTTTTGATGCAGCGATAGTAACGCTCCCCACCTCCTATTTTCTAAAAATTGCACCACAGCTTCCTCAAAGGTATAAAGATACATTAATTCCTCTCCAGGGTTTAGGCGCTGTCAATCTGGTTTTACGGCTTAAAAAACAATTCTTACAGGATGGGACTTATTGGTTAAGCATTTGTGAAAATTCTTCTCCTATTATGGTTATCGTAGAACATACTAATTTTATGGATAAAAGCCATTATAATAACGAACATATCATATATGTAGGAAACTATATGAAAACAAGTGATAAACGATTTACTTATTCAAAAGAACAACTGTTAAAAGAATATAAACCTCTTTTGAATAAAATCCACCCCGATTTTGAAAAAGATATCATTGCCTATGAGGCATTTAAAGCGCCGTTTGCACAACCCATTGTTCCTATTAATTATTCCTCTATGATTCCTCCCTTTACCACCCCTCTTCCCCATGTTTATCTTGCTAATATGCAACAGGTATATCCATGGGATCGAGGGACTAATTATGCGGTAGAATTAGGAAAAAAAATAGCAAAGAAGATTTCTAATATCTAAGTGATTCCAGGTATGTGTGGTAATAGACAATTAGAATTTGATGAAAAAAACGTTTCACTTTCCATATTTACTACTAATAGTCCTTCTGTCTTTTGATATACTCTTGCGTTTTTACAATCTGGAGTGGGGTGCACCTTTTTTCTTTCATCCTGATGAACGAAATATAGCCACTGCTATCAGTTCTATCCACTTACCTTTCAATGGTAATCCTCACTTTTTTGCGTATGGTAGCCTCCCTATTTATACAATTTACATTCTTGGGATGGGCATGTCTCTGCTGAATCACCTTATCAGTCACACATTTATCCCCAGGGATTTGGCTCTGATTTCATTTGAAAATGCCTTAGTGATTGGAAGAGTTCTATCTGCAATCTTTTCCACCGTTCTTATTCCATTAGTCGTAATGCTTACGTATAAACTCAAGGGAAGACAGGCAGGGATTATAGCAGGGATACTTACAACCACGAGTATCGGGCTCATCCAATTTGCTCATTTTGCAACATTTGAGATGTGGCTGACTTTCTTTACCGTTCTCTTATTTTTAACCTGTATTTTGTATGTTCAGTATAAAAACCAGTTTTACCTTCTCGTTTCCTTTATTCTGGTAGGAATTCTTGTATCAATAAAAGTTTCTTCGCTCATCCTGTTACCGATTCTCCCTCTTGTTTATTTCATGGTAAATAAACCTACTCTCACAAAGAGATTCTCAGTGTCATTTTTTGCAACAATGATCCCTTACTCTATTATTTTAATCTTTGTTTATTTGTTCTTCTGTCCATTTACAATTTTAGATTTCCAAGCGTTTTCTAATTCCATGAATTATGAATCTTCTGTTGCATTAGGTCATATGGATGTTTTCTATACCCAAGGATTTTCTAAAACTCCTCCAGTATTATTTCAATTTTTCTATGATTATCCATTTCTTGTTAACCCTTTTGTAACAGTTCTTTTTATCCCTTCTTTTTTCTATGTTATTTATCAAGGTTTTACTAAAAAAATTAAGGGATATATTTTACTCAATGTTTTTTATTGTTTATTATTTTTTTCTCAGGCATTTCTTTTTGTAAAATGGCTTAGATATATTGTTCCAACGCTACCATTTCTCTATATTATTACTGCAATTGCCATCTCCGATTTACTAACATCCACTAAGAAAATCTATGCATTTATTATCTTATTGTGTATAAGTACTATTTGTAGTGTGTATGCTCTGGCATTTCTATTAACTACCTATGCACAACCAGACTCCCGTATCCAAGCTGCATTGTGGGCGAAAAATCATATATCTTCAAAAGCAAAAATTCTAACTGAATCGTATGATTTAGGAATTTTACCCTTCAATATGTTTTTCCAAAATATTTCACTTTTTAATTTTTATGATTTGGATTCACCACTATCTACAACACAAGAATTGAAAAATATCCTAAAAAATACACAATATATTATTCTGCCAAGCCAAAGAGTTATGCGTACTAGACTGAGTAAACCGGGACAGTTTCCCAAAGGGCATGCATTTTACTCACAATTTTTCTCTCATCAAAATACCTATTCTATTATCTATAGAACCCCATGTGATTTCTGGTGTAGAATGGTATATTCCGGAGATGAAATAAACCATGTTGAAGAAACGGCAAATATCTTTGATCGCCCCACTATTGTTATTATTCATCATGAAACAAATAAAACAAATACTGCACGCTAAAAAGAGCCAAACTATTTTGTTCTTACTTATTCTTTCAACGATAGGAACACTACTACGATTGTATAATCTCAATTGGGATCGAGGCCACTATCTCCACCCTGATGAACGTCTGTATATTAATGCCTCTAATTTATCTCTTCCCCACACAATTTCCGAATTACTTTCACCCGCTTCTCCACTCAATCCCAATATGTTTTATTACGGATCATTTCCGTTGTATCTCTATAAAGGTATTAGCGTTATCATACCCAATCTTGACTTGTTATTGACCAGCAGATGTATCTCCGCTTTTTTCAGTATTCTGACAATTCCACTTCTGTATCTGCTTACCCGTCAGTTGTTTACTCGTAAAATAAGTATGATTGCCGCATTTATATTTACTTTTTCTGCAGGTAGTATCCAATATTCACACTTTAATACTACGGAAAGTATCTTAGTATTTTTTATCTCCCTTATAACACTCCTCAGTATATTTTTTGCGAAGCATGCAAGTTATAAAATACTCATATTCACCGCAATTGCAGTTGGATTAGCATATGCTACCAAAATTACCGGAGTGATTTTTGCTATTGAACCGGCACTGGCATTTGTTTTTTCATGGTTTTATCAGAAAAAATATCGTAAATCTATTATCGCAGTTCTACTTTTTGTTGGTATTGCAATTATGATCGGCGTTATTGCTGCTCCCTACCAACTTATTGATTCTTCTCACTTTCTGAAAGAACAGGAATTTATGCAGGGTGTAACCTATGGAAAATATAAACCTCCATTCATTATTATTTATGAACAAACAATTCCCTATATTTATCCGCTGAGACAAATTCTCCCGTTTACTTTTGGTTTTCTAGCACTTCCGCTTGCATTGATTGGAATGATACGTATTATTCAAGCATTTATTTCGGATAAAATAAAATGTCGAATGTATGTGTTTATTTTATTATTACCAATTCTTTACTTTCTGTGGGCAGGATTATGGTATGCAAAATTCTCACGGTATTATATGTTACTTTTTCCATTTTTATCCATCTGGGCCGCATATGTTTTTGAAAGATTTTCAAAACGCATTACTATTATTCTTTTGATCTGTATTGCTATCAACGGCATTGCTTATATGAAGGTTTATATTGCCCCTCATACCCGGATTCAGGCTTCAGAGTGGATGTATAAAAACATATCACATGCAACCATTGCCCAAGAGCATTGGGATGATGGATTACCCCTATCACTGCCTCAATTTGCTGGACACCAATCACTCCAAACAATACAGCTTACGGTATATGATCCCGATACCTCCGAAAAAGTAAAAAAACTTTCACAAGATGTTGCAAAAAGCGACTATATCGTACTTTCTAGTAGACGTGTGTATTATTCTATCTTGCAAAATCCCAAGACTTATCCTGATACCAATCGGTTTTATCATTTACTTTTTAATGGAAGCCTTGGATTTGTTTTGAAAAAAACTTTTACAAATTACCCCTTTGGCTTTTCTGATGATTTTGCTGATGAATCGTTCCAAAGTTATGACCATCCGCCGGTATTGATATTTTATAACCAAGAGAAAAAGTCTGCGCAGGAAATTCAGCAGCTTATTAGCCATGATAACTAATACATTTCAAAAAAAACTGGTGTATTTTCTCCTTTTTACAATAGTATTATTGGGATTTTTCGTACGGCTGTATAACCTTGGTGCTATACCGACAGGATTTTTCTGCGACGAAGCGTCAATCGGTTACAATGCCTATTCAATCCTTACTACAGGAAAAGATGAATATGCTACTCCCTTTCCCCTTTTTTTTCAGGCGTTTGGGGAATATAAAAGTCCGATTCAAATATATAGCACCGTTCCTTTTATTCTTATATTTGGGTTAAATGAATTTGCAACTAGGTTACCGTCAGCCCTCTATGGAACAGCAACGATTGTTGCAATTTATTTCCTCTGCATACAACTTTTCAAACGACAAAAATATCATATTCTTATTGGTCTTTTTTCTGCCCTTTTTCTTGCAGTATCACCCTGGGCAATCCATTTTAGTAGGGTCTCTCTGGAAGGACTTATGGCATTTGTTTTTTTTTCAACTTCAGCTGTAGCGGTATTTTTAAGAGCACAGGAAAAACCGAAACTACTTCCTGCAGCGATTCTCTTATTTTCACTGGCATTGTATAGCTATTTTCCGGCACGGATATTTGTACCTGCTTTTGGATTCTGTCTTTTTGCTTTGTATTTTAAATTTTTTCGCTCTCATATACCCATAACAATAATAAGCACGATTCTGCTTATTCTACTTCTTATTCCATTTATCCAAAACAGCCTTTCATCGCAGGGAATTGCCAGATGGCAGCAGGTAAATATTTTTTCTCATCCACCTCAAAATGAATCGGTCTTACAGCATATAGCTTTTAATTATCTGGAGCATTTTTCTCTTGGGTTTCTCTTTCTCAAAGGTGACATCGATATGCCCGGCCAGTTCATCACACGGCATTCTGTACGAGGTATCGGAGAATTATATCTTCTTCAATTACCTTTTATCATTCTCGGTTTTATAACATTACTACAGAAAAAAATAAAGTCATTTTTTCTTTTAGTGGTATGGCTTCTTTTATATCCGGTAGGAAGCATGTTTACCATGGATAATACTCCACAGGCAACCCGCTCTATCATTGGCATCATACCGTTTCAGATTCTTACGGGAGTCGGAATTGTATCTCTTATACAAAAATTGAAACGGTTTCCAAAGATTTCTCAGATACTTTTTTTCATGACACTTTTTGTTCTTCTTATCGTTTCATTTGGGTACTATCTCCTATTGTATTTCACTTCTTATCAAAACTACTCATCTGATTTTTGGGGATGGCAATACGGACCGAATAAAATCGTGAAATATTTTTCAGCTCACGAGAAAGACTATGACGAGCTTTATATGAGTCCTGATTTTAATGCTCCCTATATTTTTTTCAAATTTTACGCGCCCCAAAGCTGCACTAAATGCAAGCTCGGTACTCCCGATACTACGTATAATCCAACTCTAAAACAAATCTTTGCGGTCACTCCAGACTATGTAAAAAACAGAAGTCTACATGTCATTACCATCAAAAATATTTATTACCCAAATAACACCGTTGCCTTTATGCTGGTACAAATAGTACAATAAGCTTTACTCTATGAAAATCGGTTTTGATTTTGACCAGGTATTTATCAATAATCCTCCATTTATACCTTCATCTATGATTAATAGGCTCTATAAGAAAAAAGATAATGGGGTATTACTCTATAGAATTCCTTCAAAGCCGGAGCAGATGATACGAAAAATGTCTCATTTTTCTCTCTTTCGTCCCCCAATCAAAGAAAACATAGAATTCCTCAAGAATCTGAACCGAGAAGAAAATAGATACTTCCTTATTTCAAGTAGATTTGGGTTTCTTAAAAATGCGACAGAAAAAATTGTAAGGAAACATGATTTTGATCAACATTTTGCCGCCATGTATTTTAATTATGAAAATAAGCAACCACATCTGTTTAAAAACGAGATATTACAACAATTGGGACTTGATGCATATATAGATGATGACCTATCACTGCTCAAATTCGTCTCGAGAGATAATCCAAAAACTCAATTTTACTGGTATAACAAAAAAAATAACGGCACTATTACAGATAATATACGAGGAATAACACATTTAAACGATATATTTCCTCTAATGCACCGCTATGAACATACCACCGCTTGATTTTTCTTATATAATCTCCTGGTGGTTTTTGCTTTTTCTTATTGGGCTTTGTTACCTTCCGCTTACCATACGATTATTTGCTTCATTCACGGATAAAGGCTATATTTTCAGTAAAATTATAGGTATTCTTCTATTATCCTATACTGCATTTATCAGTGGCATTATTCATCTTCTTCCTTTTACGCGTCTTAATACGGAAATTCTCCTTATAATATGGGCGTTTATTATATACGGCATTTATCTCTATCGAACAAAAAGCAACCTTTTGCAAAAAATAAAAAAAAGAAAATTGATTATTACTGTGGTACTTTTTGAAGAGCTTCTTTTTTTTGCCAGTCTTTTTGTCTGGTCTCTTGTCCGAGGATACGAACCTGATATACATGGCTTGGAAAAGTATATGGATTTTGGATTCATGAATTCAATTTTGAGGAGTTCATATTTCCCCCCTCAAGATATCTGGTTTCCCCCGTTCTCTATCAATTATTACTATTTTGGGCACCTCGTTACGGCACTCCTTACTCAACTCTCCAATATTTCTCCTTTTATTACCTTTAATTTAATGGTTGCAACTATTTTTGCATTTACAACCGTCCCTGCTTTTTCAATCACACTTACTATGCTTACTAAATTCTCTCCTATGAAAAAAGTCATCCTGAAAAATATGCACCTAACTTTTAGCTCAACACCATATGGAAAAATACCAGGTGCAGTAGCATTTCTGGGCAGCATCCTTACAGCTGTCCTCCTCAGTCTGGGAGGCAACCTTCATACTATTTATATATTTTTCAAACCATATGCAACCGATAATCCGGTACCGTTTTGGGAACTTCCATTTTCAAGTGATATTATCTCCAATTCCTATTGGTACCCTAATGCAACCCGTTTTATCTATAATACAATCCACGAGTTTCCGATTTACTCCTTTGTTGTATCAGATCTTCATGGACATGTCCTAGATATTCCCTTTGTACTTCTCATCATTGCTTTATTTGTAAGTATAACATTGCATAGTACTCGTCTAAAGATTGCTTTCATCCCGCTACTGCTGAGTGTTTTATATATGACCAATGCATCAGATGGTATTATTTACTTTTTGTTTGCCGCATTACTTTTGCTTTGTCTTGAATACAAGAAAATATATATTGATAAAAAAAGGACATTTCTTTTTGTGAGTCCCTTTTACAAAAAATATCTTAATAAAATAGCATCAGTTCCTCTTAATCTATTTTTTTTCAATATGGCCGTGTACGCAGTTATACTCGGAGGAGGATATTTTATTTTATCTCTTCCATTTAATTATTTTTTCAAACCATTCATCTCGGGAATTGGAATTTTGTGTGCTCCTTCATTTCTGACTACGCTTGGACATATCGGCCCCTTTCTTTTTGAACCAAACCATTGTCAACATTCTTACTGGTGGGAACTTCTTACCTTATATGGATTTTTCTATTTTTGGCTTATTTCATATGGAATTATGGTTGTTATTCGTTATTACCGTGTGAAGAAACTATCAATAGGTGACTTTTTTATCTTTCTGACTGGTTTTATTGCAACAGTTCTTATTATCATTCCCGAGTTTATCTATTTCAAAGATATTTATCCGGCTCATTATCGTGCTAATACTATGTTCAAGCTGGTGTATCAATCATTTATTTTGCTTTCTTTGATATCCGGCTATTGTATTGTTCAATTATTTAGTGCTGTCATAAAATTTCGCCGAATATCTCCGCGTACTATTGCGACAAAAGTACTTCTACTCCCCTGGGTCGCTGTGGCATTCTTTCTTCTCTTTTTAGTTCTTATTTATCCATATTTTGCCATCAAATCATATTATGCGGACCTAAAGACATTTCAGGGATTAAATGGTTTCTCATATTTTAAAACTTCTTATCCTTCAGACTATGAAGCGATTCTCTGGATAAATACCCATATAGGAGATCAACCGGTAATGCTTGAAGCACAAGGAGATTCCTATACCGATTATGCCCGGGTTTCTGTAAATACAGGACTACCAACAGTATTGGGATGGACAGTACACGAATGGCTCTGGAGAAAAACCTATGATGTACCTGCTCCTCGTATCGGTGATGTCCAACAACTCTACGAATCACAGGATTTGCAACAAACAAAAAATCTGCTTGCCAAATATCATATTGAGTATGTATTTATTGGGAATCTGGAACGGGAAAAGTATCCTACTCTCTATGAGACAAAATTTGAACAGCTTGGGAAACTGATTTATAACACAGAAACTACCCATATCTATCGTATTACTCAGTAGCAGATTTTTTTGCAGGAGTAGGTATGGGGTTGGGACATCCTTTCCCGGTTATGGCGCAGGAAACTGCAGTTTGAATTTGAGAAAAATCTCCATTTCCTCTTGCAGGAATCAATACCCATTCATTGTCATAGTCACCCAGCGAGTCAGGAGTTGTCAAAAGACCGTCCCGCTGGACTGAAGCATCACCTTCATCTACGGTAACACTTTCAATTTTTGCCTGTTTCATTTTTTGTGCCAGCTGAATAAAATCGTCATATTCTTCCTGCTTGATATCGGTATCAATGCTCTTTTGTAAAATTCCATACAGTGAAACGAGTTTTCCCGGATTTAAAAAAGTGTCAACGGAAAGAATTTTTTTCCGGACTGCTTCAATTACTTTGCGTTGTCTTTTACTGCGGGCAAAATCTGTGCCTTCCGGCCCAAGTGCATGACGGGAACGTACATATCGAAGCGCTGTAGTTCCATTCATGTGCTGTAACCCTATATTAAAGTGCAGATGCATATAACGGCATGGGAATGCATCCAGTTGTGAAGATGCTGTAGCAAGAGTAAGAAGTTCATCTTCGTTATGTCCGCAGGGATCATCTTCTTTCCCTTCAACAGGATACTCATAATCATCAAACGCACGATCTACTACAATATCTAGTCCTCCCAGCAAATCAACTACTTTGACAAAACCGGCAAAATCAACCCGCACAGCATAATCAATCGGCTGCCCGACAATTTTTTGTACAGCCGCCTTGGCCAGGATTAAACCTCCTCCTATTTGCTTCTGTTCTCCTATTGCGTATGCCGTATTTATTTTCCCTTGTAAATCCGGCACCCATAAATCCCGCGGAATGGAGACTAATGTTACTTTATTTGTTACAGGATCTAGACTTGCAAAGATAATCGTATCAGTCAGATTTGGGCCATCATGAGTCCCTCCCCCAATACCCAACAATAAGATATTAACTTTGTTGGTAGCAAGTCTTAACGAGGTATTCTTATGGAAGAGTGCGGGAAAAATAAATTTAAATACCAGAAATACTACCAAAATTACAAGAATTATGGCTATAAATAATCTTGTGGATCTACGAGCTCTTGATGATCGACGAGAATTCATGAGGATCAAGACTTGATTTACCAACTAATACACCATCTATTTGTTCCGTTGTGGTAAAAGAAGCCACATTCCCTGCAGTAATACTACCCCCATACAAAACAGGGAGATTACCCAATTCCTTTTTTATTGCTATTGCCATTTCATTTGCATTACTTGGGGTATCAGGATTTCCGGTACCAATTGCAGAAATTGGTTCATATGCAATGATTTTGGCCTTGGAGCCATAACTTTGTAGTTGTAATTTCGCACTAATAACTTGTTCGATACTTGACACGCAAAGAATAGGAATCAAATTGTTTTCAAATACTTGCTCTAATTTCTGATTAACAATGTCATCTGTATCTCCAAAACTTTTTCGCCTTTCAGAATGGCCAACAAGTACATATTGTACGTAATCCTTCAATTGCACTGCGTTCACATCCCCTGTATAAGCACCAGGACCAAATGAAGAAACACTTTGCGCTCCCAGCTTTAAGGATAGATTCCCTTCGGTTATCAACCGTTGAAGATAAGGAATGTAAATAAATGATGAGCAAATAATTGCTTCTCTTTGGGAAACCGGACCTTGGAGACTGGAGAGATCAAATTCATGAAACCAGGTATCAATTTCGGCTTTTGTCTTATTCGATTTCCAATTGGCAACAATATAAACTCTTTTCATAGAAGTATTTTTAATTATACTGTCCAAAGTTTACAATTACTAGAGCAAAATGAAGAATAATTTTGCCGCAAATAGAATACCACTCCTTCTTTTGTCAATTTAGGCATATGGGTCTGTTTCTATATGGTAAAATAGAATACTCTCTATGGCTATTGATTTATCTTCTTTAAATTCTGAACAAAAAAAGGCAGTTGTACAAACGGAAGGCCCAATTATTATTTTGGCCGGCGCCGGATCAGGCAAGACACGGGTCTTGATGTATAGAACACTCTACCTTATTGATAAGGGCATTGCCCCTGAAAATATTCTCCTCACTACATTTACCAATAAAGCTGCAACAGAAATGAAAGAGCGAATCAGCAAATCTCTTGCGAGCAAATCTCACTTACCAACAATTGCGACATTCCACTCTCTCTGTGCCAAAATCCTGCGTATTGAGGGTCAGTATATTGGCCTTTCCACTCATTTTGTTATCTATGACTCTCAAGATCAACTTGATGTAGTAAAAGAGTCAATGAAGCTGCTGGGAATTTCTCCCAAAGACTTCAAACCGGGATCAATTTTGGGAACAATCTCACAAGCAAAAAATGAATTGATTGAGTATGCTGTCTATGATGGACTGGCACGGGGATATTTCCAAGAGACAGTCGCAAAAGTATACCGCGTCTACGAAAAGTTACTGAAGGAGAATGACGCAGTGGATTTTGATGACTTAATACTAAAAACAATACAGCTTTTCAAGAAAAATCCACATATACTTCAAAAATACCAAAATAAATTTAAATATATTCTTATTGACGAATACCAAGATACCAATCGTGCACAATATATGCTTGGTAAATTACTGGCACAGCAATCAAAAAATATTTGTGTGGTAGGTGATTTTTCACAAAGTATTTATAGCTGGCGAGGTGCAGATGCCCAAAATTTGAATAATTTTAAAGATGATTTTCCAAATGTAAAGACATTTCCTCTTTCCCAAAATTATCGTTCGACTGAAAGAATTCTTACTGCAGCCCACTCAGTTATTTCCAACAATACTACTCATCCAATACTACAATTATGGACAGAGAATCCCCAGGGAGAAAATCTTATGATTTATGAAGCACAAAATGAACAACAAGAAGCCGAGTTTATTATCAACCAGGCGCTCAAACATACATTATCAGATATTGCAGTATTGTACCGAACCAATGCGCAATCACGCGTCCTGGAAGAAGTTTTTTTGCACCACAGCATTCCTTATATTTTAGTCGGAGGAACAAGATTCTATGAACGGAAGGAAGTAAAAGATGTATTGGCATATTTACGAGTACTGGCAAACCAAAAAGATCTAGTCTCCCTGAAACGAATTGAAAAGTTAGGCAAAGGCAGACTTGCAAAATTTTATAATTTTCAACAGACAATAGCCGATATTTCGCAAGAGAAAACAATTGACCTTCTAGACTTAGTCCTGAAGCATACTGATTATCTCTCTCTGTATGATGAACAAGAAGAAGATGATAGACAACGGCTTGAGAATATTAAAGAACTTCGATCAGTCGCAATTGAATTTCCTCAAATTGATGATTTTTTGGAAAATGTAGCGCTCGTTGAACAGGAATACATGCCGGACCAAAAAAATATAAAAGACCATAAAAATGCAATTACTCTTATGACGCTTCATGGTGCCAAAGGACTTGAATTCCCGATAGTCTTTATGGTTGGCATGGAAGAAGGAATCTTTCCTCATAGTAGATCGCTCATGGATAAACACGAACTAGAAGAGGAACGACGACTGTGTTATGTCGGTATTACGCGGGCAAAGGAAAAATTATATTTCACCTATACACGAAAACGTCTCTTTTTCGGACAAAAAACCTCAAATATCATTTCCCGTTTTTTACTGGAGCTTCCGCAAGAAGTATTAAAAAATGTATACTATTCTGAGAAGAATAGTTTTGAGAAAGAGCCAACCTATGACGATTAAACCTATTGAAAACTCCCACAGTGAGCAGTATGATTCGGTTGTTACTCATCCCCTTCAATCATTTGAGTGGGGACAGTTTCGTAAAAAGACAGGTATTACGGTAATTCGCAAAGGCTGCTTTGAAAATAATATAATTACCAATGGATTTCAAATAACAATTCATCCAATTCCTCATACTCCATGGACCATAGGATATTTACCAAAAGGTACCCTACCAACACCTGAAATTATTGAAGAGCTTGGGAAAATTGGGAAATCATACAACTGTATCTTTATTCAGCTCGAACCAAATATTGAGATCAATACTCCCGAGTCCTTGCTCTTTGAAAAATTATTCAAACAAACTCCTCATTTATATCCATCTGCACATCCTCTTTTTACAAAAAATACTTTTATTCTTGATATAACCAAAACGGAAGAAGAACTACTCAAAAATATGCATCCGAAAACTCGCTACAATATAAGAGTTGCTCAAAAACATCAGGTCGTTATAAAAGAAGAAGGGTCCCAGGAGGCATTTTCAACCTATTGGAAGTTAATGAAAGAAACCACGACGCGGCAAAATTTCTATGCGCATACACAAAAATATCATGAACATATGTGGCAAACACTCCATTCTAATAACACAACTGGATTGAAAGCTTATTTATTGATTGCTTATTACACCGATGAAACAGAGAAAAAAGCTATCCCTTTGGCTACCTGGATTCTTTTTACTTTTCATAAAACACTCTACTATCCCTATGGTGCATCGAGTAACTTATACCGTAATGTAATGGCATCTAATTTAATTATGTGGGAAGCAATTCTATTCGGAAAAAAATTGGGGATGGAACAATTTGATATGTGGGGATCACTGGGACAAGATCCTGATCCAAGAGATCCATGGTATGGATTTCATCGCCTCAAAAGCGGCTATGGACCGCGACTTGCTGAATTTGTTGGAAGCTATGATTTAGTTATAAATCCTTTCTTATATCAGGCATATAAAGCAGCAGATAAACTTCGCTGGTTCATATTGAAATTCAAAAAATAATGGATATAGGAACTGCTCTGATACATAAAATTAAAGCCTCGCATATACTCTACCTTGCAACTTTTTTGTTTTTCGTAACTTTTCTTATATACGCCAATACACTTGGGAACGGACTTTTTTTTGATGATGAAGATTTTATTTACAAAAATGTATACGTACAAGAATTCAATGTGCCGGCGTATTTTTCCCAAAATACAATTGCCGGAGCAGGAAAAGTCAGTAATTATTACCGTCCACTTCTCTCTCTCAGCTATGGCGTTGAATATGGCATTTTCAAAGATATTCCTTTTATTTATCATTTTACTAATGTATTAATCCAAGCCACTGCTGGAATTGCTCTATTGGTCTTTTTAAATAGATTATTACACAATAAACTTGTTGCATTTATAACAAGCATTTTGTTTGTGATTCATCCAATTCAAACAGAAGCAGTATCATATGCTTCAGGAAGAAGTGATCCCATGGTCGCTCTGTTTACTTTTTTGACTCTCATTTTCTTTTTGAAAAGAACTCCCCGTTCACATCTTATTTCTTTATGCTTTTTCATATGTGCTCTCCTGTCACGAGAAACCGCACTGATAACACCGGGACTGTTATTGTTGGTTTTACTTTATCAAACAAAATCATTTAAGAAAACGATTGCTCAAATTCCTCAAATTCTCTCCTTTATCCTAATCGATGGTATTTATTTTGGATTGCGCCTTACTGTTTTGAATTTCCAGAATACTCTTAATTTTTATGACACCAACAATGTATATTCATCTCATATTGAGAATAGAATGTACACCTTTCTCTCAATTATCCCCACCTATTTTCTATTATTAGTTTTCCCAACAATACTCTATATGGAGCGTTTTGCACCCATCATTACAACGCCTCTTCATCCTGCAGTTATAGGAAGCTTTCTGGTAATTGTTTTAGGTTTTATCGGATCGATAAAAGTATTTAAGAAATATCCTGTTTTTTTGTTTTCACTGCTCTGGATGGGTATTACCTTTATCCCCACATCAGGAATTATCCCTATCAACGGTATTATCTACGAACATTTTCTGTTCCTTCCCTCAGTTGGATTTTTTCTGTTAATTGCTGTTTTACTCAACATGGTTTTGGAAAACAAAAAATATTCCCTGGCAAGAACAGGTATTTTTTTCGCCTTGATATTGATTCTAGTATTACTTTGCCTGCGTACTATTACCAGAAATTCAGATTGGCATGATCCTATTACTTTTTATTCACAATTGAATCAAAACAATCCTTTGGTTGCACGGGTTCATAACAACCTTGCAATGGCATATGCCGATGCGGGCAGAAATAAACAGGCAATAGAGGAATATCAAAAAGCGATACGTATAAACGACATCTATCCTCAAACTCACTATAATCTAGGAAATTCATATGTAGCAATAAACGATTTACCAAAAGCGGAAACGGAATACAAAAAAGCACTAATAATTGATCCCTCTTTTACCCAACCGTATGTGAGCTTAGCAAAACTCTATAGAATCACAAATCAAAAAAAACAATACCAAAATCTTTTAGAGAATCTACAAAAATATTCCAAGAAGAATAAGGCTTTCTCACCACTTTTAGAGTATATAAAATCCCTCTAAGATCTTTTGTCTAAACTATCTTTATTTGTGTTTTTTCTGTGGAATTTCGTATAAGCGCAGTTCATTTTCTATATCATGTGAAATGAGCGGCAAATTCATTTCATATCTATAACTTACTATCCGAGTACCGGGTTTTAATTCCTTTTGGAATTTTGGTAATAATCTATTCAAGGCTTTTGGAACAAGATACACAAAAACAACCGTTGCGGTAGACAGATCAACATCAAAGAAATTTTTGCGAAGGATTGTTATAGTGGAAAGATGAAATAACCAACATTTTACTGTAGCAATCCAATAGCGAAGAGGATCAATTTCGATACCAACACCATCTGCTCCAAATTTCTGACAAAGAGTAATCAAAGCAGTTGCTTCCCCACAACCAAGTTCGTAAATACAATCTTTCCCAGTAATCTTGGCAAGTTTTCCTATAGCTGCTGCTGTTTTCTTACTGGTACTCCACCAGGGTGCCCAAGGACTATCAGGTGGCCAAATCCAGGAAAGTATAACAAAAAGAAATCCAATTAGGATAACGACTACAATGTTTGTGAGTAAAAATAAAGGCATTATTTGGAATTAGAGTGTATAAATCACTTTCCCGATAATATCATTCCTTTTGATCCATCCAAAGGACCTACTGTCTGTACTTTCAGTAAGATTATCTCCTACAACAAAAAATGTATTATGTCTTTTCTTTTTTATGCGTTTTATGATTTTATTTTTTACTTTTGGGGTACATACGACAATAATGTCATTTACCTGCGGAGGGAAAAAGAAAAAAGGAATAGAACTAACTATGACTGTTTGTCTTTCCTGCAAAGCAGGCTCCATACTTCTGCCAGAAATTCTGTAAAATGCAAAAAGCGGCATTATTTATAAAGAACAATGTCAAGACCTGTGGGATACGGAGATTTTATACGGATAGGTTCAAGGGCTTTGGTCTTATAAAAGATTTCCGCAATTTGCATGACTTTTTCAAGCATTTCTTTTGCGCCGTCTATATCTATTGTTTGTCGTGTTGTAATTGATAATTTTACGGCAGAAAAAAGAAGATCTTTTAATTGCGGGTATGCTTTAAAATGTTCATCTTTAAAATAATCATTTTCAAGCGTGCCCAATTCATCCTCTACCAATTCTCCATGATGTTCTTTCACTTTAGTCATTCTGGAAATATCATGTTCTGCCTTTGTTTCATTATCTCGTTTTACTTCTCCAAGCAATTGAGTCATTCGGATTACGGTGTGGGCTGCCATTTGGGCATTATGGGGATCATAAATCCCACAAGGAATATCACAATGCGCGTAGACTGTTTCTGATGGCAGACTGGAGATAAAAGCATTGAATATATTTTTCATTCCTTTTATCATAATAAAATCCTACTTTGATGTCAACCAAATATCCACTCAAAAACCAACTCGAGGAAGTGGTACGATCCTTTTTTCTATACATTCTTTCATTAGTTTCCGAACTATTTTTTCTCCCACGACACATACCGATTGCTGAATGCTGAATGTATTGAAAGCCAATTCTTGGAATATTAATCCACCTATTATAAAGCTGTATTTTGGAGAATGCCTTCTCAAAAAAGCATTTCTCCTTTTTTGATATGCATAATCATGTATTTTAATTTTTTTATACATGTGCTTATAGTACAGATACGGGGTAAGAATTCAGGAAAATAACAGTAAGGATTACGAAAGAGGTAAAGAGGTATTGATTGACTGTAAGTTTGCTATAATAGATAGAGAGTATGAATAGCGTACAACAATATGGAGGTATTATTTGGACCAATCATGCATTAGAACGTCTTGTACAAAGAGGTCTTTCTCAAAGTGATGCTCTTTCGGCTTTTAAAAATCCCGACAGAAGTTTCCCCGGAAAGAATCCGGGATCTGTGGAATATATTAAAAAATTTTCCAATTCTACTATAACTATCATCGCAAAAAAAAATGACCGGAATGAGTGGGTAGTTATTTCTGCCTGGATTGATCCTCCGTTACCTGGATCTGCCGACTGGTATAAAAAACAAGACTATACAAAATATCAAAAAGCCGGGTTTTGGGGGAAATTATTTTTAACCTTAAAACATCAACTGGGACTTTAAAATACCCGCTTTAGAAGAAGCAAACATTCTACAACAGTAACAAAGGCTCCCATCTTTAACACATCACCTGATAAATATCTCATGTTAATTTCCTCCGTGTATAACTATCATGCAGAATCATTCCTGCAAAAAAAAGGAGAGGGAACAGTACCATCCAACTAATTAAATATATCATAGTATTTATTATAAAATTCTTCTTTAATAATAAGGATAAAAGATTGTATGAATCCGGAAAGAAAATTCAATCTTTTTTTATAATATTTCTCACTTTTTTGATTGCCGAAGCCGCAACAGCTGTACCCATTTCCAATGCGATATCGCTTGGATTGTTGAGATATCGATCAGTTACGGTAAGGACGTTCTGAGCAGCAGCATGAAGATCTGATATTTTTTGCTTGATATAAAACAGTACTATTCCAATACTCAACAAAATAATAATAGAAAGCACCATGAAAATAATCGAAGTCAGATAAAAAATATCTTGCAAGTTCATGGATCAAGGATAATAGCTGAGGTTAAGACTTGAAAGATAAAGCAGTAAGAATAGCGTATGAAAATAGTACTGTTATCGTTTCTGTACTTGAGATAGAAGAAAGGCTCTTTTTTTAAAAGTATGTATCGAGTGAATTAGAAAAAAAATGTTGAAACATATCTGAAGGCATATCAAAACAATATGCCACTGATGGACTATAAAAATAGAAGGTACTATCATAATGAAAATAAAGGCCATAATAGTAAAGATGGACCCCAATGGCAGTAAAATACGCATCTCAAACAGTTCGGCAGATAAAATATGGGTATATAATTTCTTTCCGGCTTCAGATTTTTCCATTATACTTTTATGATTTTTGATTAAATGTAAATCTACGATATAAAGCACTGCAACTACACAAAAAAATACCAGGATAAACCCAAACCATTTGGACGGGTTGGTCATTTGAGAAAATGCGATAACCTCAAAAAAAGCTGCAAGAAAATACAGAAAATTATGAAACAAATCAAGCGGCCAATCAATAAAACTCACTGCATGAACAATAGCACCTGACCAAAAGATAAGAATAAATAAAAATCCTGATATTACATACCCAAAGTATTCAAATTGCAAGTTTTCAATAATAGGGACTGCCGCTTGCGCCAATGCTGCCAGAGCCAGTCCCTGCACAACGCTTATGAGAAGAAACTCTATATCAATACTTGTTTGATTCAATTTTTCCATGAGTAAATATAATAACTATTCTATAGTATAATGCAAGTATATGATTATTACTACAAATACTGTCCTTTTTGATCTTGATGGGACCCTATTCAATTCCAGATTATTTGCTCAGAAATTTACTGCTGCTTTTGCCCCAATACTGGGCATATCAACCCAAGCCAGCCGCCAAACCTTATCAGATTTTCTCAGTAGCCTGGAGTCGCGGACAGATTTTAGTATTCAAGGATATACAGCCTATCTTTCAACACAATATTCAGTAGATGCACAAGAATTGAAAGACATCTTTTATAACTCAAAAGAGCTTTATAATGACTCTTTATTCCCTGAAGTCCCTACGGTCTTAGAACGTCTTGCGTTTACAAATAAGCTCGGTATTTATTCTGAGGGAAATTACGAACACCAACTCCATAAGATTACAAATACAGGTATCTCAAAATATTTTGATCCGCAGCTGATTTTTATTTTCAAAAGAAAATGGATCCCGCAAGCAATTGAAAAACTCCCCCTGCAAAGCACTATTATTGATGATAAACCATATATTGCAGAAGAATTAGTAAAGAAATTTAATGTGATTTTAATTAATAGAGGTTCACTTGATATTCATCCTACTATTCCTACTATTCATACACTGACTGAGTTATCAAGTGAACTATGAGATTCTTCTTTCCAGTATTGTATGCTATTTTCTCCTTCTTTGCATGGAGTGCCTTTTATCCTACTCCTCTTTCTGCCCATGCCGGCAGCGGTCCCCCATTCCTACGTATTAATAACCAACTTGCAAATACAAATCCCTATTCATCTGCAATGCAAGATTTAGCTCCGCAAAAATATAGCAGTGGACAATCCCTCCATTTTGCTATTGACTTACATGCATTAAATATTCCCCAATCTATAGCGGATACTACACAATTTCGATGGAAATTTTCAACCGATGATTTGAAATATGAATATGGGTCGGAGGTATCTCATACATATACTATCCCCAAAACGTACCTAGTAACAGTGGAAGTACTTCCACCCCAAACTCAAACATATATTCCTCTTGATGTTGTACAAATAAATGTTTTACCAAATCATCCGTATACTCTTCCAAACGATGTGATATCAATTACCATTGATTCACTCACGAGTACTTCTCCCATACATTTTCTAAGCTCTACCAAACTTGATCCGTCTGCCAAATCTATAACGTACTTCTGGGATTTTGGTGACGGCGACTCAAGCCGGGAAAAAAATCCTACTCACGTATATCAAGGTACTGACTTTGCTTATCTTGTCTCTTTAAAGTTAACAGATTCAAATAAATTTGTGGCATATACAGGACTTATCGCAGGTTCCAATAATGGCAAACTATATTTTGAGAATCCGTATAACAAGAAGAAAAAGATAGCAGTCAATACTGGCTTGGCAGATAGATTACTTCCCAGATCTTTACAACCTCTACTGATGATTGTAATTGGAATTGTTATCCTTACCGTAACTCTTAGTATAAAAAAATATATTCATAAAAAATGACATTTCTACTTCGCTCTATCCGTCCAATAATTCTTGCCATTAATAGTGCTATTGTTGTAATTATTTTTTTGATAACTATTATAACAATTCATTCGCAACCTCTTGTTATAATACGACTTACGCAAGCGTATGCTTTGTTTTCTTTGCTATTATTATATCTTACCCTTCTTCCCAGTCCTTTATATCGTGCATTTCCAACTCTTGCCTATCAAGCAGTCTATATACGAGCCAGACGTGCTCTGGGAGTCTCTGTATTTTTTACTGCATTGCTGCATGGTTCAATTGCATTCTTTCTATCTCTGGGCGGCTTTGAAGGGTTACCTTTTCTCTCCCCAAATTATCTATTATCAGTAACGTTGAGCTTTCTCGCACTCTGTATTTTATTACTGTTGACCCTTACTGCTTTTGACTATTGGGTTAAAAAGCTGGGAAAACGGTGGAAAATGCTCCATCGATTTGTATATGTAGGGGGAATTCTGATTCTTATTCATGCTTTTATAATTGGTTCTGATTTCCGTTCTTTTTCAAGTCCTCTTTCAGTTCTATTGCTTCTGATGATTGTATTTCTGCTAATACTTGAAAGTTATCGTTTTGATTTATTTCTCCGCAATACATTTCCTAAACTTCCAAACTATTCAATAGGATTTATTGTACCGATTGTAGTTCTGGGAATAGTGCTGGTTTTACTATATATCCCAAACTCCTCTATCCCATCCCTTAATATCCATTCCCAACATCAACAAATAGCACAAGATCTTCTTACTCAATCACAGTCGCAACAACAATCCAAAATCCCCAGCCTTATAGGAGATCGTACTAAACGATATACCGTAAGCTTTTATTATCCTGACCAAATACAACCAAAACAAGATACTACTCTACATTTTAAAATTTTTGACGCGAGTTCAGGAAATCCTGTAACTCTCTTTCGTACGCTGTATGAAAAACCCATGCATATGATTATCGTCAATAGTCAGTTGAATTATTTTACCCATATTCACCCTACTCAAGATAATGACGAATTTTGGATAACGACACAATTTCCCGCAGACGGCATCTATCATGTTTATCTAAATTTCCAACCATTTGGTGCTATCGAACAGCAGTTTGCATTTACAGTCCCTGTAGGAACTGCACTACAAATAAATGCCTCTCAAAATGTAGATAAAAAGTTCACTAAAACATTTGGGACCTATCAAGTAACGATGTCTCCTGCAAAGAAGCTACAAACACAGGCATTAACTTTGGGAGATCAAAAAATTTCATTTACAATCAGAAACGCAACTACCCAAAAACCTATTACAAACCTCAAACCTTACTTGGCCGCCTTCGGACATTTAGTTATGATTAATAAAAAGACATATGACTATATTCATGTCCATCCTACCCTTGTTTTGCCTCCACCACCTAATTCTAATGGCGGCCCGACAGTAGAATTCTTACCAATTGGTTTATATGGACCACTACAGCCGGGCATCTATCGAGTCTTTGCTCAATTTAATCCAGATAATAAACTTTTCACTGCAGACTTTACTGTGGAGCTGAAGTAATTAATATGCGGGCGCCAAATGATTCTCCGGCACTATCAATGATTTACGGTAATTCTTCAAAATGGACAGATTACGCATATTGACTTGAAATATTATTTCTCCTAAATCACCGACAAAAGGCGTAAGCCCAATGAAAAAATTAAACAGAATATTTGCTATCATTTTATGTTCCACCTTCTTGGGAACTCCCATCCTTTTACCTACCCATACCAAATAGAAAGCCAGAATAGTAACAATGATATCTCCAATTCCGGGAATAAAACCCAAAATTCCACTGAAGCCAAATCTGAATTTTAGAAATCGAAACCTTCGATCCAGAAGTATGGCAATAATCGATGCTACAGCTAAATGTTTATCTATACTATTCATGATAAAAAAGTTGGAAAATAAGTTCTGTAGATGAATAGAAGGGTATTATTCAACAATGAGTTTGCCTACCATGCCCATTTGGCGATGGGAACCCACACTGCAATAATATTCAAACGTCCCTTTTTTATTAGCTACAAACTCTACTTCCGCACTATTTCCTCCTTGTATTCGAGGAGTTTTTACATTAAATTCATCAATTACAAAATCATGCATACCGCCAACGTTAGAAAAATTAATTTTTACCGTATCTCCTTGTTTTACCGTAATGGTTCCCGGATCAAAAGAGAAATTTTTGCCTGTAACAGTAATTGTCTTTACCATTCCTTCCGTTGTCTGTGCTTGAGATGGGCCTGTCGAAGGTGCAGTTTGGCTCGGTGTTTGAGTTGTTTGATCTTCCATCATCGTTGACTGCGACGGCATAGGAGAAGGACTTTGATTCATAGACGATGGTTGAGACGACTTTTGAGAAGAAACAAGGTAATACCCTCCTACCCCCAAAAGTACTACTATAACCAGAATTCCTAGGATTTTTGGCAGCGCTGATGAAGATGAAGATTGAGACTCTGAAGATTGTTGTTCTTCCATAAGTACCTCCTAAAATAACATAAGAATAAAAAAATGTAAAGCTCTACAATAGGTTAGTCCTGAATGGCCTGTAAAAATCCGTTTATAATAGCCAGAATAATTCCAAAGAAGAGTGCAGTCCAAAACCCATCGACATGAAAGCCGGGGACAATACTGCTGGCAAGCAATATTAATAACGCATTTATTACTAATGTAAAAAGTCCAAGCGTAAGAATAGTAATTGGTAAGGTAATAATAAGAAGTATCGGTTTTAATACGGCATTTATTATTCCCAAGATTACCGCAACAACCAGTGCGGTCATAAATCCATTTATTTGAACACCAGGCATGATATATGCAGTCACAAAAACCGCTATGGAACTCAAGAGTAATGAGACAAGAAGCTGCATAGTTCTATAATAAAGAAGAACACTCTAAAATGCAACTATCTTCTTTCTCTTACACAATCTTAAATCTCTTTTGATGTTTGTGTCGTATAAAGGCAGAATATGAAACGAAATTTGGATACCTATGATATAGATTTGATAGAAATATTATATATGTGGGTACATACGAATGTTCGAACTCCTATTAAGGGTTTTGAGCATAAAAAACATGACAATGGACATACATATACCTATACACAACAATTAACAGCTACCTATACACAGCTGAAGCTTTTAATTGAGTACTCTATGCGACGAGGTAAATCTGTCAATGAATTACTAACGTTACTCCACGCTTTCACGACTAATTAGTGCTCCCCTCACTCAAAAATCAAAGCGAAGTTGGCAATCTATTGACAAGACTGCCAAAAATGTTACAATTAGTACATGGATCAGAACTTACAAGATTTATTAAAACCCATAACTCCGCAGGAAGCGCTCAACAAATTTACATTGAATCTAACTGATTCCGCTCGAAAAAATAAAATTGATCCGGTTGTAGGACGTGAAACTGAAATTCGCCGGGTAATGGAGATTTTATCCCGAAGAACCAAAAATAATCCAATTCTTATTGGAGATCCTGGCGTGGGAAAAACAGCAATTGTAGAAGGTTTGGCACAAAAGGTTGCCGCAGGAAGTGTCCCTACGACTTTGAAAAATAAAGAAGTCATAGTATTGGATTTTGCCCAACTTTTGGCAGGAGCAAAATTCAGAGGTGAATTTGAAGACCGTCTCAAAGGAGTTATTAAAGCAGTTGAGGAAGGAGAAGGAAAATACATTATGTTTATTGATGAGTTGCATACCCTGGTAGGCGGAGGGGCAGCAGAAGGATCAGTTGACGCGGCCAATATTCTAAAACCATCGTTGGCACGTGGTTCACTTCGGATGATTGGAGCAACAACTCTAAGTGAATACCGCAAATACATTGAAAAAGATCCGGCTCTTGCACGACGTTTCCAACCTGTTATGGTTGAAGAGCCAACCATTGAAGATACCATAGCAATTTTACGGGGCATTAAAGAAAAATATGAACTCCATCATGGAATTAGAATTACTGATGATGCATTGATAGCAGCAGCAAAACTTTCCGCACAATATATTGCGCAACGGTTCCTGCCAGACAAGGCAATTGATTTAGTCGATGAGGCAACAGCATCTATTAAAATTGAGACAGAAAGTATGCCAACAGAGCTTGATTCACTCAAACGCAGAACTACCCAAGTAGAGATTGAAAAAGCAGCGTTGAAGAAAGAAAAAAACGACAGTGCAAAACAACGGAAGGATAATTTGGAAAAGGAATTAGATAGTCTGAAAAAACAGTCTGCGGATATTGAGACACGATGGAATGAACAGAAGGAAATTATTAAAAAAATTCAAGACTTACGGGCAAAAATAGACTCATATCGAATTGAGCTTGAACAAGCAGAACGAACGATTGATCTTCAAAAAGCAGCAGAAATAAAGTATGGCAAGATTCCAGAACTTGAAAAACAATTATCAACGATAACTGCAGAATGGAATACCATTCCTCATGACCAGAGAATTTTGCGTGAAGAAGTAGACGCCCAGGATATCGCTCGCGTTGTATCACGGTGGACCGGTATTCCAATAACGCGGCTCCTTGCAACAGAATCCCAAAAGCTTGCACATTTAGAGGAAGAATTGGAACAGCGGGTTATTGGACAAAAAGAAGCACTTCATGTTTTGGCACGAGCAATCAGACGATCTCGTACAGGACTTGCCGCGAAAAATAAACCAATCGGATCATTTCTGTTCTTGGGTCCAACAGGAGTTGGAAAAACAGAAACTGCTAAAGCTTTGGCAACAATTCTATTTTCCGATCAACATGCTATGACTCGTATTGATATGAGCGAATATCAAGAATCTCATACGGTAGCCAGACTCATTGGGGCACCTCCAGGATATGTAGGATATGAAGAAGGAGGACAACTTACTGAGGCCGTACGAAGAAAACCATACTCTGTTGTTCTGATTGATGAAATAGAAAAAGCAAATCCCCAAATTTTTAATATTTTTCTTCAAATCATGGATGAAGGAAGACTCACTGATAGTAAGGGAGTGACTGTCGATTTTAGAAATACTATTATTATCATGACAAGCAATATCGGTAGCGAGATTATCCAGGAATATTCCACAGAAACAGCAAGTTCCAAAAAATCCCACCATGATAAGAAAAAAGAAGAACTGGATAAAAGAATCTGGGAATTGCTTCATCATTCATTTCGCCCGGAATTTCTGAATCGATTTGATTCAGTGGTTATTTACAATACACTTTCCGCACGGGATATCTTACAAATCACAAAATTGCAGTTAGATTCAGTCCAGGAACGCATGCGTGAAAATGGAATTGAACTGAAAGTTTCAGACGAGCTCGCCTTTTACTTCGCAGAATACGGATATGACCCTGTATTTGGAGCGCGTCCCCTAAAACGGCTCATTGAAGAAAAATTAGTCGATGAAATAGCCCTTAAAATTACCGAAGATAAAATTAAACCAGGTGATACTATTACTCCAAAAGTTGAGAACGGTAAGATAGTTATTGCCGCTTGATTTTCAATCACCTCACAGACTTTGTCTCAAAGGAGTATTTTTAGCCACCACAAAAAGGACGATTGTAGTAACCATCCTTTTTGATTTTACGAGCGAATCGCTATACTGTACTTCTGCGAAACATTCTTGCCACCCAGAGCAGAAGTAGAGATCCAACAACTGCGACGATAAACGACGAAATATTGAATCCACTCACTCCGACGCCAAATAACATACTTCCCAAGTATCCACCGACTACTGCACCAAGGATTCCTAAAACTATTGACCCTAAAATACCTCCTGCTGAAGGATTAGGATCGATAAAATTGGCAATTGATCCAGCTATGAGCCCAAATATGATATAAAAAAGTAATCCGTCCATATTCTCACCTCCTCATCTAGTAGGTAATATACTAAGGCAACAACATTAAGGACGAGGTAAAATTCGGTAAGAATTCTGATAGAATTATTGTTTGTCTCATTATTATGAATAGGAAACTATCGAAAAAGACAGTAACTTCACTATTTACATATGATTTTTACTCCTTTATTATATGATTGATGGATAGCATAAGTTTTTTCGGATACGGTGCCAACCGCAATCATGAAAAGATCAAACAAATTATAGGAAGGGATCCGGGAAATGGATTGGGTGCAATTGTAAAAGGATATCAACTCTGTATACAAACTCTTTCTCAAATACCGAAAGGCCCTCGGGAGGTTCTTCAAAAATCTTGGGGAAATAATTTTAAAAGTTATACCCTTAAAAAAGGAAAAGGGATTGTAGGAGGAACTGTTTGGGATTTAACCGATAAGGAATTTCATCTTATCAAGGAGTGGGAATTTATTGGAGCATGGAGAGAACTAGTAACAATTTCGGTACAAACAGCGAATGAAAATGAGGTGACGGTATTTTCAGAAAAAGCACCCGATATTCTCCCTATATCGCAAGTAGTAGATGGTTTGCTCTATGACGAGTTTGAATTTACTAATCTCAGAGATACGCAACAAAAGAAAGAGTTTTACTCAAAGGAACAATTAGAAGCAATACGAAACGAGTTAAAAAAAGCAACCTCAAATCGTTCTATTGCGTAATTAAGTAGTATATATTAGTATTTTACTATATGCCAACAGTCCAAACACCAGCTGTAGAAGGAACAAAAGCAGTTGAAAACCAGGAACAAAACAAGATTCTCGAATCGTTGAATAAACCCCAGGTTAAAAAGGCTGAATCATTACGCAAAGTTTCTTCGTGGAATAATCCATTGCGAAAAAGGGTTGCTACATCCATCATCGCCGGAGCGCAGCTTTTTGGAACACTTACCGGTCAAATGCATGCATCTTCGGCAGATGTTGAGGCGTATATGCAAAATACTCATCCTATTACGGCAACCGTAGATACAGCTCATCATTCCACTCCCATGAAACCAGACACCTCCCATCAAGAACCACCCCATGATGAGCAGAAGCAACATTCTCCTCATACCCAACATGTTGAGAATGCTATTGAAGAATCTCATGGTAAATTACGGGAAGATGATGGCATTGAAAGACCGTCTGCGGAAAAAGTGAACACACAAGAATCGGGTGATGTACCGAGCTATGAAACTCTGGCTCTGAACCCTGGAACTGCCTTAGAACAGGTTGTTGATTTTCAACTCGCAAAATATTTGATGCCTCAATACTCAAATTTAAATTTCTCAAACTTTTTGGATAATACCGATATCACCAAAGCCCTAACAGACTATAAAACTACTCATGCAGATTTATGGAATAGATATAAAGACAAATATGTGCAAGAACTCAAAAAAACTAATCCTCAACTACAAACAACCGAGGAAGGATTTCTCAATACTGATACTTCAATTAAATTACTACCTACAAAGGATATCCTGGATAAGATTATTCTGGCAAATATTGATGGTGCTATGATAGTAGAGGAATAAAATATGAATCAACAACCAACTATCCAAGAAATAACAACTGCTATTCTCAGCGGGGAAAATTATAAAAAAATAAGTAAAAATATAAATTCTTTTAATATAACCGAAGATGAAAAAAGATTGTTGCTTGAGAAAGTAATAGAAACGATAGAGTTTAGAATCAACTACAGACTGGCAGGTATTCTTACCGATAAAGATGTCGAAACGATTGGAGAATTAAATAAAGATATTCAGGCAGAAGAAAAGGTAGAAAAATTCATGCAAGAGAAAAGTCCCAATATAGAAGCAATTATTCAAGAAGAATTACAATCCTTCCTTGTTGTGTAACCTATCTTTACCTTTACCCTATGAATGATTTCTCAACCCCCATGATGAAGCAGTATCGAGAGATAAAAAAACAATATCCCGATTGTTTACTTTTTTATCGTATGGGAGACTTCTATGAACTTTTTATGGAAGATGCTCATATCGGTGCACAAGTTCTCAATATTACTCTTACCAGTAAATCAGGAGGAAAAGATGGGAAAATCCCTATGGCTGGTGTCCCCTATCATGCGGCAGATACCTATCTGACCAAACTGGTAAAAGCAGGATATAAAGTAGCAATCTGTGAACAACTTTCTCCCCCAAATAAAAAGGGTCTTGTAGAACGGGATGTGGTACGAATTGTTACCCCGGGAACACTACTGGATGAAAATGTTTTGAGCAAAAAAGAAAATAATTACATTATTAGTGTCTGTATTGAGAATGGCATACTGGCAATTGCTGCAGCTGATTTATCGACAGGATATTTTGCAGCTACTCAAATGGCCTACACCGACCTACAAACCGTATTGCAGGAAGAATTATCCAAACTTCACCCATCAGAATGTATTCTACCCCAAGATCTCTACAATGATACCCGATTTTTAAAGTTATTGGCTGTAGAAAAAAATATGAATATTTTTCCTTTTTCAGATTGGAATATCTATACGTCGGATGCCACCAAAGTTCTAAAAAAACACTTTCATCTCACCACACTGGAAAGCTTTGATATTATCACGCAACTATTAGCGCAGCAATCTGCAGCGGCACTGTTGGGATATCTGAAGGAAACACAAAAAGGAACTGTTTCACACATTAAAAAAATATCTTCACTAAAATCAGAAGATGGACTGGTACTGGACCGTTCTACAATAATCAACTTAGAGCTTTTTTCAACGATCAGAGATCATGACACACGAGGGTCTCTCTTATCGATCCTCGACCAAACAATAACACCTATGGGAGGACGATTATTAAAACAATGGATAAAAAAACCGTTGATAGAAAAAGAAACAATTGAAAAACGGCTTGATGCACTTGCGTATTTCCTGGATAAATCTTCAACTACCCACATACTACGAGACCAGCTCAAACAAATTCCTGATATTGAACGGATTTTATCACGATTATCCCTTAATCTAGGCAATGCCCGGGATCTGGTAAATCTAAAAAATGCACTCCAAACTATCCTCCAAACAAAACTGCTACTTCAGGATGCTGATTCTGCACTTTTGAAAAGACAGTCTAAAAATATAGCTACAGATTTAAAAAAAGTTGTCTCCTACATCGATACTATGATTGTTGATGAACCCCCGATTGTTACTCGGGAAGGACGTATGATACAACCTGGTGTTTCTAAAACACTGGATAAATTACGATCTATTATTGGAAAAAATAAATCGTGGATTATAGAGCTGGAAAAATCAGAAAAAGAAAAAACTGGTATTGGATCTTTGAAAGTTAGATATAATAAAGTCTTTGGATTCTACATTGAAATTTCCAATACAAATCTCCATTTAGTACCGGATTTTTATCAACGAAAACAGACCTTGGTAAACGGTGAACGGTTTGTGACAAAAGAACTCAAAGCCCATGAAGAAATTATCTTGACTGCTGAAGAAAAAATAAATGAGCTTGAATATACACTGTTTTGTGATGTACTCAACTATGTCTTAACATATACCGCCAAAATTCAGGATGCAGCCGAAAGTATTGCTGTTTTGGATTGTATCTCAAACTTTGCCTTTCTTTCCCAAAAACAACAGTATACCCGCCCTACCATCCAAACTTTAGGAGAAATACGAATCATGCAAGGTAGACATCCTGTTGTGGAAAAACTCCTGGATGAGACTCCCTTTGTACCCAATGATGTATGGTTGGACAATTCCAATCAACAGCTTCTTGTAATAACAGGTCCTAACATGGCAGGAAAATCGGTATTTATTAGACAAGTAGCAATAATAATCCTGATGGCGCAAATGGGATGTTTTGTGCCGGCTCAAAGTGCTCAGATTAGTATTTGCGATCAGATATTTGTACGCTCAGGCGCTTCGGATGTAATAACATCAGGTCTTTCAACATTTATGGTTGAGATGGTTGAAACTGCACATATTCTCCATAACGCCACAAAAAATTCTCTTATTGTCATGGATGAAATTGGCAGGGGAACCAGCACCTATGATGGCATTTCAATTGCTTGGGCAGTTGCAGAGTATTTAGTAACCACAATACATCCTTCTCCTAAAACTCTTTTTGCAACACACTATCATGAACTACAAACATTAGAAGAACAATATCCCCACTATATTAAAAATTTCCATATGGCAGTTATAGAAGATAGCGGAGAACCTGTATTTTTGCATACATTACTACCCGGGGGTGCCTCCCATAGTTTTGGTGTAGCAGTGGCAAAACTTGCAGGGATACCAGAATCGGTTATTGAAAAAGCATATGAGATGCTTCAAACACTTGAATTACGGGATGTTAAAGAAGAAAAAATATATTCTGAAGAGAGACAAAAGGAACAAAATACGACATACGAAATACCAGATACAACAATCATGGATCATATTCTTTTGAAAGAAATTCAGGCTCTGGATATTGGCAATATGACACCGCTTGAAGCACTTAATACACTTGCCAAGCTCAAGGACAAACTCAAACTCTATAGTGTAGAAACTCAAAAAATAACGATTGATTAATTGTTGTAGTATACTGATAACCGATGGGTCTTCTACGTGTGCTTTTTGCTTTTAGTATTGTTACCGCTCATACCAATGGTATCTTTGGATTTAATCTTCTGAATCAACAACTTGCCGTTTGTTCATTTTTTATTATCTCAGGGTTTTACATGTCTTTGGTTTTGGAGGGGAAATATAAATCATATTGGCTTTTTATAAGTAACAGATTTTTACGAATCTTTCCCTTGTATTGGACAATGCTTGTATTATTATTATTGTTTTCTCTGGTAAAGTATTTTTTCCATGCGGGAACTCCCGATAATGCCATTATTCATTACCTTCATTATTATCCCAATACATCTCCACTATTATTTATAGTTGATCTGCTTAATTTTATTTTGCGTAATATCACATTGATTTTTACAACAGATTATATAAATCCCGGATCTTATAGCCCCGGATATCTGTTGATACAACAAGCATGGACATTGCAACTGGAACTTATTTTTTATCTCATTGTTCCATTTATCATGCGTTTGCCCTCCCGGTTATTTTGGCTATTTATAGTAGGAGAAATCATTATTGTGTATGGATTTATTATACCCAATCATATATTCAATACTCTTTCTCTCACCTATATCTTTTTTTACTATTTCCTTTATTTCTTATTGGGAATGATAAGTTATCGCCTCTACAAAAAACTCAAAAACTTGAAATTACCACGAGCTTTATTGATAACACTATTTACTTCGCTCATACTGTATCTGCTGGCATATAATTTTATTCCATTCAAGATTACTTCTTCATTTTTTAACGCATATGATATTCCTTATTATCTCGGACTTGTCGGATTACTACCATTTATTTTTCTGTTGAGTAAAAATCATGTCGTTGATCTTTTCATTGGAGAACTATCTTACCCGATTTATATTTCTCATATCTTCTTTATAAAATTGTTCAATAATATTCCCTTTCTTAACAAAAATTCATGGTCTATACTTTTTCTTATTATTATCGTACTAGCTGCATCATGTCTACTCATTTTTGTTGTCGAACGTCCGGTAGACCGCTTGCGGAAAAAAAGACTTGTCAGATATAATAAAAAAGTATGATAGTAAAGAAAAAAGACGGCTATTATGTCCTCTCTGAAAAAACCAAACGCAACCTTGGTGGACCTTATAAAACAGAAGAAGAAGCAAAAAAACGACTTCGCCAGGTAGAATTCTTCAAGCACAAAAAAATGTAACCCTGCTATAATCTCTCTACATGCAACAAAGCTTTATTATCGTTAGCAGCATTCTTGCTTTGATTTCTCCCTTCGTATATGCACAAGCAATTTTAAAAGGAAATGCAAAACCTCACCGTACTACCCGTTTTGTTTTATTACTTATTACCAGTCTTACGACAGCGTCTCTGTTTGCAGCCCATGATACGGTAGCTATTTGGCTTGCAGCAGTTTCCACACTTCAATCAATCATCGTATTTACTTTAAGTATTAAATTCGGAATGGGAGGATGGGCAAAAATGGACCTGGTCTGCCTGGGTATTGCTCTAGTGGGCATAATTTTATGGAAAACAACCAATAACCCTATCATTGCGCTCTACTGCGCCATAGCTGCAGATTTTACCGGCATGATTCCGGCACTACTTAAAACGTTTCATTTTCCGGATACCGAAGTATGGAGTTTTTATCTACTCGATGTCTGTGCTGCCATATTTAGTCTTCTTGCACTCACCAGTTGGAATATTCAACAATCATCCTACCCAATTTATATTATGATTATTAATCTTTGTATGGTCCTTTTAATTATCAGACCAAAGCTCTCTAGGAAAACAACAAAAGGATAAATCCCGATGTGTCTACCTAGCACACACCGGATGTGTGCAACCTGATGTGTACAATCATTTTTGATATAATGTAGTTATGCCGACAGTTAATATTTATTACGCAAAAGCTAATCAAGAAAAAGAGTTAAATAAACTTATTAAAGATTTAAAAGAATATCTTGTTGATGAATTGAGTTGTGGTGATATCAAACTTACACAGCAAGAAATCAGTATAAGGTTTCTCCATATATCAGGAGGTGAAATGATTGGAGATGTAGAGCTGGAAATTACTGCCCACGCGTTTTCAGAACGAATAAAAAGACAAGACGAAATCTGCCTCAATGTTATGCGTTTTATAATGAAAAAATTACCTAATATTGGTGATGTTAAGGTTTGGCTCAAACTCTGCGAATTAGGACACAGCTGGGAACCAGTGCAATAAGTCCTGCTATAATTCTCTCATGATTCCTCCCTATTTCAAGCAAGAACAGGCTTATACCTGCTCGCTTGCAGTTCTTCGTATGGTTTTAGCATCAAACAATAATGATGTCACAGAAGAAGAGTTGACTCAAAAAGTTGAAAAGGAATATGGTAAAAAGTTTAAAAATATATTGAATACATCAATTGCAGAACTTGCGAAAGAATACGGATTAGATACTGCTATTTATAAAAACTTGATGGAAGACGAAATCAAACAATTCCTTGAACAAGGAAACTTGATCCAAACATCAATTAGGCTGCATCATGTATATCCAGGAAAAAAAGGTCTCCATTCGGTTTTACTGTATAGATTCGAAAATGGAATGATTTACTATCACGATCCCTCACAAGGAAACTCTCAATATTGTAGTTTTCAACAATTAATAAAAGCAATGATAAATACAGGAGTCAAGATTGTTTATAAATAGATTGTATTCTTCGCTTTGATATACTATTATTTCTTCACCATTTTACTTCTCCTTGATGGGGAAAGAAAAAAGGATATGGCTAAAATAAAACTACTACCACAATCTATTATCTCCAAAATTGCTGCCGGTGAAGTCATTGAACGACCGGCGTATGCAGTAAAGGAACTGGTGGAAAATGCACTTGATGCAAATGCCTCTCTCATACAAATTGCTATTGAGGAATCAGGACTACGCAAAATTGTCGTAGTGGACAATGGGGAAGGGATGAGCCATGAAGATCTGGGGCTTTCATTTTTGCCTCATACAACCAGTAAAATTACCCGCGAGGATGAACTTGTCGGTATTAAAACATTGGGTTTTCGGGGAGAAGCACTCTCCTCAATTGCTGCTATTTCATATCTTTCTATCAAAAGCCGTACGAGAGATAACCCCGCCGGGACACTCATTGAGATACGAAACGGAATACTAGAAAAAATCGCACCAATCGGGACTCCGCCGGGAACAATTGTAACGGTTGAAAATTTATTTCATTCTGTCCCGGCCCGAAAAAAATTTCTTAAAAGCTCGAAAACAGAATTTCGTCTTCTCACCGATATTGTCATGCGCTATGCGCTTTCGTATCCTTCTGTCCATTTTGTATTGACTCATAATAAAAAGGTCATTTTAGATATTCCCCAAAAAGAAACTCTTGAGAATCGTATTCGCTTAGTATTTGGTGAAACTATCTTTCAAAATCTTATACCAATTATGTATAAAGATGGGTATATTACAATTTCAGGTTTTTTAGGAAAACCTCAAATTGCTTCCAAACAGAACCAAAAACAATATCTTTTTATAAATAATCGTTTTGTTACTGATAAGGCAATCTCTTCGATCATCAAACAGGCCTTCGCAACATTACTTCCTGCTTCAAGCACTCCACTCTTTCATTTTCATATAACCCTCCCTCACGAGATGGTTGATGTGAATGTACACCCCCAAAAAGTGCATGTGACATTTATAAACGAAACCAAAATCTTTGATGCGGTAAAAGCTGCTACTCTTCAAACGTTGGCCAAACACAACCTTACTTTTAATCTTGCACAATTCAAACAAACTACCTCTGCAAAAACAAGCGAAACACAATCATTTTCCGGTCAACTATTAAAAGAAACTGTTTTACCCTGGAATAGGCAAGATTCAATACAATTGTCAAAAAAATTACCAGTTATCCAGATCCATAGTACCTATCTTTTCGCGCCAACGGCACAAGGGTTCTTATTGATTGATCAGCATGCTGCCCATGAACGAATTTTGTATGAACAGTTTGTAACAACCTTTGAAAAGAAAAAAAAGGAACTATATCAGTTGGAAAAACCAGTCCAATTTCATGCTTCGGTTTTGGAATTGCAACTTTTGGAAGAATATGGAGACCTTTTTAGACAACTTGGATTTGAACTGGAACATTTTCAAGGATCAAGCTTTATGATCCGAACTGTTCCTTTCATTTATAAGGGGAGAAATATTGAAAAAATAGTAAAAGATATACTCGATGATTTGGCAATAGATACCGGGCCAAAAACTATTGATAGTAAATCACAACGCATGCTCGCCTATCTATCCTGCCGTGCCGCTATAAAAGCCGGTGATAGCGTAACAGAAAAACAAGCAGTAAATCTGGTTGAACAATTACAAAAAACAAAAAATAATGCTACCTGTCCTCATGGACGCCCTACCCAAATCCAAATGCCTCTTTCTATAATCAATACCATGTTCCGACGCTAACTAGTGATGATACAGTACTAATCCAATGACTGCAATTGCCGTACCAATTGAAGCAATGGTGAATCCGATTGCAATCCATTTCACATAGTTTGCCTGATCCTTATTGTCCTTTTTCATATAGAACGATTATAATACGAATATGAAGGAATCAAAACAATTAGAAATGGCGACCTTTGCCGGTGGATGTTTTTGGTGCACAGAAGCAGTATTCAAACGCCTGAAAGGGGTATTATCTGTCACTTCAGGTTATGCAGGTGGCTCTACCCAAAATCCTTCATATGAAGCTCTTCATAGCGGTACTACCGGCCATGCGGAAGCAATCCAAGTAGAATTTAATCCTACGCTTATTTCATATGATGACTTGCTGGAAATTTTTTGGCACCTGCATAACCCCACCACTCTCAATCAACAAGGAGCAGATATTGGAACCGAATATCGTTCACTTATTCTTTACCATAATGAAGAACAAAAAGAAAAAGCAGTAAAATCAAAAGAAAAAATAGAGAAAGAAAAATTATATGACAAACCAATTGTGACAGATATTGTACCGTTTCAAAATTTCTATAAAGCTGAAAGCTACCATCAAAACTATTATGATAGTAATAAATCCGCTCCTTATTGCAGAGTAGTCATCGACCCAAAAATTCAAAAACTCCTTAAAGAATTCAATGATAAAGTAAAAGACGAGTATAAGTGAACGCCAAACTTTGCAGAACCCTTCGATATATACAGAACTACGCTGAATGAACGAGAAAATTGAAATAATTTATCATGCCTTCGGGGGAAAATTGGTTGGTAGTTTTGCCATGAAAATGCATGTATGCCAAACGCTTTCAGGCATGACTTCTGAAATTATAGATTTTATCACACAAAATTGCTGGTTTTTCGGATCCATGGAGGATGCATGGGCATTCACTTTTACCGGCAACGATCTCAAAGACCATCATTTAATTTTTTTGAGTGATGAGCTACTAATCCAAGATGACAATCAAATTCACTGGTCAATTGCTCATGAAATCGGTCATGTAATGTTGGGGCATAGAAATTCAATTCTCGTCAAACAAACCAAACAGGAAATTAACCGTCAAGAAAAAGAAGCAGACGAATTTGCCGGAAAATTTGTTTTTGAATTATAGAATTGTTATTTCTGCGAAGCAATTTTCTTACTGAATACTTTCAATGCTGCCAGTTGCTCTGACCGTGGATTGATAAACGGCCGTACTAATTTCACTTGGGCAATTGCATCATCCAAAAGTAATCCGGTACTGATTAAGTATGCAATCACCATAGTTGGTCCTCTTCCCTCCCCATATTTACAATGGATATATACTTTTCCCCCATGATCAATTTCGTTTTTTATAAATGCTACCCCTTCCTGCAATTGTTGCTGAGTCGGAGCCTTCCTGTCGGGTGTTGGCAAATGGAGAATTTTTATGCCCTCAATAGCCTTATCTCGATGGATAGAATGTATCCTCATATTAACGATTCCTGTAACTCCGAGTTGTTTTAAAGCAGATATCGCATGGAATCCATACTGTCCTCCCAAATAAAGTTGGGGAGTAATAAGACTGCGCTTGATAGTAGGCAACCCGGTTGCAAATCTCCATGCATGATCAAAAACCCTGCTGACTGTGATCAGCGCAAAAAGCCATAAGCTTTTTAACCGTTTACTTGTCATATCTTTATTTGTTCCCTTCCGGCACCAAAACTTTTAATGCGTTTCGTGTAATTGAAAGAGAAATTTTTCCGGTACGCATTTTTTTATCATCACATAATAATAGTTGTTGGGGTCGAAATGCTATGGAAACTTTTTTTGTTTTCCAATGTCTGAGCGTCTGTGGAGGCGGCGTACCTGCCACTACCGTGGAAGCCCATTGTATCAGTGATTGCCAATCAGCATCTTTAAATACAATCACATCCAAATACCCATCAGCAATGTGTACATCAGGAAATAAAGATAAACCGGGTATTCCGATATTACCTGAATTTGCAACAACCATTGATACTCCCTCAACAGCTACTTTTTTTTTGCCAGTCTGTATTGTATATACTACATTTTTTGGATTGAGGATATGTTTTACTGCAGAAACACCATACGCCAATTGCCCTAAATTATTTTTTAACTCCCGTTTGGTACTATGCACCATATCTGCAAGTACTCCGGCATTTATTCTCAACACAAAAGGGACATCGTTACATAGTCCCATATCGATACCTTTCAAATGAGGACGGGAATTTTTCAAAAGCGCTATTGCATCTTGTACAGATACCGGTATTCCCAATTCCTTTGCCAATATATTTGCTGTCCCTCCAGGCAGAATTGCGAGTGGAACCGATTTTTTATAGAGCGCCTGCGCAACTTCCATAATTGTTCCATCTCCACCATATACGGCAATGAGATCATTATTCTTTTGCAGTTGTGCAAGTGCTATTTTTCGTGCATCCCCATCTTTATGGGTAAGACTAATATCCCATGCTAGGTTACTCGTATGAAGCGCATCATTTAAATATGCCAAAATAGGTTCATCATTTCCTGCGGCAGGATTTACAATAATATGAATTTTTTTAATCATATACCATGAAATCAATTTTGAAGAGGACTTGTTGAAGATAATTCACGAAGCTATGCAAAACAACTGACACTATTATTCTGTTTTACTTTTACTATTTCGTTTGTTATTTATTTTGACATTTTGCAGTCTAATCTCTCGTTCTTGTTTTTGTTTGTCCCTTTTTTCCCTTTGAGCGGATAACTCTTTATCGATAATTGCTTGACACTCAGGATCTGGACATACTGCATCCGTATGGATCTCAGTTATAACACCTGAGAATGTCTCGAATGTTTCTTCCCACGTCCGAGTAATGATCCGTTCACGACCACAACGACTACAGGGATTTTCTTGTTGAGTAAATGTGTTAGTAGATGTAACCAAGTGTGCATTAATCATATCACAATTTTGAAGAAATGGCAACCTCAGCAGTGGCTGATTAATCAACAAATGTAAGGGCAATACCTTTTTTTTGGGCTCTGCCAGTTCTTCCAATACGATGGACATAATCTTCGTACGTTGGCGGTATATCATAATTGATAACATGGGTTACATCATCAATATCAATACCCCGAGCAACAATATCTGTTGCCAAAAGAATGGATACTTCATTACGGCGAAATTGTTCCAATGCTCTTTGACGTTGATTTTGATTCTTATTACCATGAAGCGCTACAACTGACAATCCTTTAATGTTCAGTTGTTTTGCTAATTTTTCTATTCCCCATTTGGTACGTCCAAAAACAATAACTTTATCAAGCCCATCTTGTCTGAGTAAATCATGAAGTACATCAAACTTTGGTCGTCCATGGGTTTTTATAATATCCTGGTCTACATTGGACGCAGTTTCCTGGACTTTTACCGAAATCATTGCAGGGTTTTGCGCAAAGGTATGAATAATAGTTTTAATTTCAGGAGATAAGGTTGCTGAAAAAAATAATGATTGTCGAATTTTGGGTAAATGAGACATAAGAAATCGCACATCGTTAATAAATCCCATATCCAACATGCGGTCAACTTCATCCAGAACAATCGTCTGACATGAAGCAATGGAAAGTCTTCCTTGATTTTTGAGATCCTTTAATCGTCCTGGAGTTCCGATCACAAAATTGGGATTTCTTCGCAATCCCTGTATCTGGTTATACATACTGACTCCACCAATACAAAGAACTGAGAAAATATTCATGCCGGCAGAAAAAGATTTCAGTTCATCCTGAATTTGGACGGCAAGTTCTCGTGTGGGTGCTACAACCAATACCTTTTCAGATCGGTTATATAAAATCTTATTAATCAGAGGTACTAAAAATGCAGCTGTTTTACCCGTTCCTGTATTTGCGATACCAACGACATCTCTGCCTGCCAAAACGAGAGGAATAACTTGATCCTGAATAGGACTGGGCGTTGTGTATCCTTTGGCTGCAATGTTTCTTTTGATTTGATCACTAATAAGAAAATCGGCAAATTGATGTGCTATATGAGGAGTTGGTTGCGCTCTGGTTTCTACCGCACTACGAACCAATAGGGTTGGATCCATAGTTTTTACTTTTGCTTTGCGTGGTGCAAAACGATTTCTTTGTTGGAACGACTTTCTAAACATAGTTGTAATGCCGTAAAGGAATATAACTGCCTAAATAAGAACTACTGGTTGTGAATAAGAAGATCGGGATACAAATAATTAAAATATAGTGAGGTATCTTAATCTTAACTTTTCAAACGAGGCCAAAATTAAGCAGATATATTCCTTTATACCTGCAATAGACGCATTATAGCACATTATACAGCAGTTGTCAATGACTATAGGTTTTGGGCTGCAGGCATGAACTAGCCTCATTTTTTCTTTCATCTCCTCTATATGATAGAATGAATTCTATGTTTTTGCTCACAAAAGATTACTGGAAAATTAAAACTACGGAGAAAAAAGGCAGAGGGGTTTTTGCGAAAAAAGATATTAATCCGGGCACTATTATCGGTGACTATCTGGGACGTGTTTTAAAGACAGCTGAGGAGACTATCTATGAAAAAGATGATGAATTATATCTGATGTATTATCATGACAGAGCCTCAATTTACCCTACTGATATCAAAAAACCCGGTATTCATCTGATCAACCATTCATGCACTCCAAATTGTTGGATGTATACCTATCGTGGCCATACACTTTTTTTTGCCCTTCGGCATATTTTTGCAGGCGAGGAATTGACCGTTTCTTATCTGCTCAGTCCTCTGGACAAATGGTGTGATCCCTGTATTCACAATTGTATGTGTGGGAGTTTTTTATGCACGAAAACAATGCATTTATCCGAGAAACGATATGACTCATGGAGTGAGTATCACGAGAAAGAATCTTCAAAAACAAAACGGGAACGGATCCGTTATGGACAGGAGCTTCCCAAGCTGTCCGATTATCCGCACCAAATTACGGATGACCCGATTTATAGTTTGTTTGGCTCACCCCAAGAACCCTCCCAAAGATATGATGACCAAAACCTACCTACGCTTGGAGAGCTACGAAAAAGAATCAGAACAACAGGTAAAACGCTTGAATTCCCCCATCTTCATACGAGAATATTGGGTGTAGTGGAAGACGTAATTTATCAAGAACCAATCTAATGTGGTAGTATAACGGTATGGTATTTGAAGTTGTAGCATTTACATTTGCAGTATTTTCAGGCATACAACCATTCAATGCAGGCACCCAGATGCTTAAGGCTGAATCACAAACACACATTATCAGCCCGCTTGCACAAAATTCTCCCACACCGACTGCCACTCCGACTCCATTACTCACCAGTACTCCGACTCCTCTTCCTACAGAAACACCGACGCCACTTCCTACTCAAACCCCAACACCGACGCCACTTCCCGTAGTTGCTCCCACAGATTTGGATAGTATCTTTAGAAAATATGCTGACCAGTATCATGTGGATTCAGACCTATTGAAACGAATTGCCAAATGCGAAGCCGGATTTAATACCCAAAGTGAAAATGGCCCCTATGCCGGGATGTTTCAATTCCTGGAACAGACATGGACTACGGTGCGAACACGCATGGGAGAGAATACTGACCCGGGACTTCGCAAGAATGCAGAGGAAGCAATCAAAACAGCTGCCTATTATGTCTCAAGCGGCGGGCAACGAGCATGGTCAGGATGCCTATAACCTTTTTATTATATCTGAGAGCACAAACAGTTATAGAACTATTCCCTGACTCGTCAAGTCTCTGATTAATTGATCATGATCTTTATACAAAAATGATTGTATCCCTAACATAGTACCTGCATCAACATTTTCCTGTGTGTCATCAATAAAAATAACCTCATTTTTCTTTGCATTTGCTATAGACAACATCATTTGATAAAACCTAGAATCTGGTTTTTTCATGTTGTGCTCTGAAGAAATAATAATCTCATCAAATAAACCTTTTATATCATGTCTGTCCAATAGCTGATACACATTATGCGCAAAATTATTGGAAAAAAGAATTATTTTATAGTTTTTTTTCAATCTTTTTACTATATCGATAACTTCTATATGATATGTAGAATTTTCGTATAGTTCTTTTTGTATAGACCCTGTTGGAATATCGGTAATATCTGAAAGCAATGCATAAAACTCTTCAATAGTTACTTGTCCTAGATCCCACTTATTACTTGCCTCATGAAACTTTTTATATCGCGGATCATCTCGTGTAAGGTTCCTTTTTAACCAACTCATAATAATACCCGGTGCTATAACTCCTGCAAAATCAAAAACAATTGTTTTTATCATGCACAAATTATAACAAATATGATACGAGCTATTTAGGTAATTAAATGGTATAATATAGGATATGAGAGATTTTAATCGAAATAACAGGTCAGGTGGCGGCCGCAACTTTGGGAAAAGAAACTTTGAGGGTGGCCAAAATCAGGATAGAGAAATGCACAAAGCAATATGCAGTAGATGTGGAAAAGAATGCGAAGTACCATTTAGACCAACCAGTGGGAAACCAATTTTTTGCACTGATTGTTTTAGAGAAAATGGTGGTCCGGATTCACGAAGACCGGAGAGAAGAGATTTCAGAAGACCGAGTTTTGATAACAGAAACGAAAATCGAGACAACAGTCAACAACCAAATTATAAAGACCAATTGGAATCCCTCAATATCAAGCTCGACAAAATTTTAAAACTATTGACACCGATAGCTCCCGTCAAAACCGCCGCAGTAGTTACAGCAGAAAAAGTGGTACCGGAGATAAAAGAGCAAAAACCTGAAGAAACAGCTACTCTCCCCGCAAAAAAGAAAAAAGCATCTAAAAAGGCTTCAAAAACGAAAACTGAATAACCTTGGAAAACGCGGCATTACAACAATTATTTCTAACAGGTACCCCACCCAAAGACCTCAACGGATTTTATCATGGCAGCTTGAATCAATTTATACCCCAAACTCTTATTGAGCACATTGGAAGTATTATTTTAAAGTTTTGGCTTCCATGGTACGGTAAAAACTTTGAAAAGAATACTCTCCAGGGATATAACTTCATATCCCCTGCTCTTTTGCCCATTATCAAGTGGAAATATGGAGACAAAGGCATTTTGGAACAAGAAAAACATAGAATTCATATCTATCCCTTCCAAACCAGAATACGAAAAAGTATTAGAGACTCAATTGATGTTATGCAACTCAATTATGACATCTCTCCAAATCCTACCCAAATAAGATCTATTGTTGATGAGCTGGTATGTATCGGAAAAAATGAATACCTGGGAAAAGCATATATTCAAGAAAAGAATGACTTCCGGCTTATTGCTATTTTTACACTGAAAAAATAATTTCAAGAAATTATTATAGTAGGATTATTGTTGAGGAGAATTATATTGATTATTTTGTTGAGAAGAATTTGAATTGTAGTTATATCCGCCGCTTTTTGCGAAAAAGAAATAATAAACGAGTCCATACAGAATCCCACCAATTATTATGTAGAGAATAATCCATTGCCATAACGGGCGTTTTCCATACCCAGAACTCTTTTTTGATTCCTCTTGCTCCATGTATAAATCTTTACATTCTTAAGCAAATCTGTCAAGTAGACAGAAGTTTTTCATACAGTGCAAGATACTTTTCGGCACTTTTATCCCATGAAAAATTTGTCTTGAAGGCATTCTCGACCATCTTTTCAAATCCCGCTCTATCTTTTTTCCATAAAGTTACAGCTTTTATAACCTGTCTTTCAAGTGATTCTGAATTATATGGCGAAAACAAAAATCCATTTTGCCCATCTTTAATACTATCTCGCAGACCTCCGGTACTATGTGCGATAGGAAGGGTACCAAAAAGCATTGCAATCATTTGGATCAATCCGCAGGGTTCATACCGCGACGGTATAACAATAAAGTCGCTTGCCGCATAGATCTGATGGGCAAGCTTGTCATCAAAAAGGAAATTGGTCGAGATATACTTGGGGTAAAAGGTTGAGAACCACTTGTACCGTTCTTCCCAATCAGGATCACCGCTTCCCAAAATTACAAATTGAAATTGCGTTTGGTCAATACGTCGCAACATCGTATGAAGAATATCAAGCCCTTTTTGCAACGCATCAATCCGTCCAATAAAGCAAATCATGGGTATATTGCTATCAACTTTCAGTTTTAACTTCTTTTGAATAAATTTTTTATTGAGTCTTTTCCCTTCTTTCCAATCATAATATTGTATTTTGCCATCTACCCGTTTTTCACTGAACCCATAGGGATATTTTACTGCGGTGTCATGCGTGGTATGACTCCAGTCGATATCAATACCATTGAGAATACCAAAAATCTTTCCTTCTCTGCCCCGAAGAACTTCATTGAGCCCTGCACCAAATTCCTCAGATAATATTTCTTTTGCATATGAAGGGGAAACGGTGGTAATAATATCCGCATGAATAATCCCTTCCATCAGTAAATTAATTTTTTTCTCTTTAATTTCCCATAGTAACGCTCTGGATTTTTTTGGATCAATACCCATATTCTTGATAACTTCCATCGAAGTCTTTTTCTGATACGCAAGATTATGAATCGTAAGCATGGTTTTTACCGGTAGTTTTTCAAGTTTTAGAAGCAGAGGAATAAGCCCGCAATGACAATCGTTCAGATGAATAATATCAGGTTGCCAATTAAGAATATTATTTTTTACAATTTCAACAACTGCTTTATCAAAAAATCCCCAGGTATCGACAGTCCCTACTGTATCTAAATATTTACTGTTTTTGAGAAAATACGCAGTAACTTGCATATACGGATGTGTTACTTCCCAAACTTCGACTGCATGCTTTCTTCCTGCATAATGCATGTGGAATTTAGCTTTTAGTACTTTTTTGTTTTTCCCCATTTTTACCACCTTGTAATAGGGAACCATGACACGAATATCGACCCCTAATTTTTTTAAGGCACCTGGCAGAGCACGTGCAACATCACCCAATCCTCCAATCTTGAAAAAGGGATCCAGTTCCCAAACCGTAAAAAGAACTTTCATAATGTTATAGTTTATTTGAATAAATTACAGTAGCTAAGTAAAACAAGGAAGCAGAAGAGATCATTAATTCCTTACGCATTTTCACAACAAATCAAGAATTTTTTCCTTCTTATACTATAGCAGATATAGTGTACCCGCGTAGAAGTAATACAAAAAGCCGATTCAATATGTGAGAAGAACGAGAGATACATTACGCGTTCTGTGCGTGTGCCCGAAGCATAATATTTCTGATGTAGATAATCAGTGCTAAAAATTGTCCTGCGATAAATACTGGATCTCCCCGTTGAATTGCATAAATCAGTATAAGAATTGATCCAAAAATGCTTAAATACCAAAAGCTTACAGGAATAATACTTCTTTTTTGTTTTTCTGAAACAATCCATTGAATAACAAACCGCAAGAAGAAAATAAACTGTGCGAAAAATCCGAATACTACCCAATAATCTATTGTTATATTCATACTGATTTTAGTGAACCATATCAATGGGATATAGTTCTTTCTTTTGGTTATAGCTGGTAACCAGTTCGGCAACTAACCCAGTTAATGCAAGTTGGATACCAAAGAGAAGAAGTAATGCTCCCCCTAATAATAATGGCCGTGTGCCAATACTATATCCCATGAAATGAAGTAGGGAGAGATACAGTAATATAATGATTGCGATAAGTGTGAAAACACCGCCGATAAAACCAAAAAGCTGCATCGGTTGACGTTTGAACGATATAAAAAACAGAGTCACTAAAAAATCCAGGGATGCTTTAAATATTCGTTTCGGACCATACTTTGATTTCCCATGTTTTCTTTTATGATGCTTGACAACCACCTCTGTCACTTTAAATCCCCGTGATGCTGCTAACACAGGAATAAATCTATGCAACTCTCCATACAATTCAATTTCATTTATAATTTTTTTAGAGAATAATTTCAGTCCCGTGTTGAAATCGTGTAATGTTACACCCGTAGTCTTGGATAACACAGTATTATAGACTTGAGAAAGAATTTTTTTATGCCATGCATCCTTGCGTAGAGCTCTCCATCCGCAAACCAAATCATATCCTTCATAATACTTCTTCAGAAGTTTTACTATCTCCCCAGGATCATCTTGTAAATCCGCGTCAATAGTAACTACTATTTGGTATGATGCATAGGTAAATCCGACAGCCATTGCTGCAGATTTACCCATATTTTTTCTGAGACGGACAATTTTTACCCGATGTTTGGTCTTTCTCTTTATTTTTCTCAGCACTTTAAATGAAGTATCACTACTTCCATCATCTACATAAATGGATTCAAATTGGATATCATGTTTTTTCAAAGCAGTCTCGAGTTTTTGCTGTAATTCCACCAAACTCTCTTCTTCATTGTAGACTGGAATAATAATACTTAACGATGTTTTTCTCATCTTAATCCTCCTGACGAACTAGCTGAATGGTTTATTCTTTTTGCTACAGTAAACAAACCTATGATACACACAATCCACAAAGGCATATACAGATCCCAAGGAATAGATAAATGTAATAGGGTAGAATAAAGGGTGGTTTGCGGAAGTTTCAAAACTAGTGTCTCAAGAATACGCACTCCAAATATTCCATAGGTATTTATAGCAGCGAAGCAAGCGAACAATGAATAGAACCAAAATAATGGTGTGTATTTGTAATAGGCAAGTACCATAAATGGCAGAGGCCACAGCATATATTCTGATGCATAGATTGGGGTAAACACAAAAACCGTCATAAGAACCCCCAAACAACTCTCAATAATTGGCATTTTTTTGAAATAAAAATAAACACTTATAATAAGAATTGATGCATACAAAAGAGCTTTGTTGAGGGGAAGCAACAGTTGGGCTAAAGAAGGCTGGCCTACAACACCAGATACTCTCGTTTCCAAGCCGGATAACCCCCACCAACTAGGTATTCCGGGATACAGGAATACTTGTCTACCAACATTGGAAGTATAAAGCACGGTTTCAGGCAAATTCAGTACAAAAAATATGAGAAGAAGAAGCACAACAAATAGTACCCGATTTCTTCCGGTTGGTAATTTGAGAAAAAGAAATGGCGCAAATAACAACGGAGGAATTTTTACCGATACACTTCCTGCATAAAGTATGGCAAACCAGATATAGTGCTTCATCTGCAAAAGGAGGATCGAAAGAAGCAGCAGTGCCAACCACGTAACCTCCCTCTGACCATGGTATGCAGTAATGTAGAAAGATAATGGGTGAAAGGCGTAAAGAAAAACAAGCAGTAAAGGATTCTTGAGCTTATAGAGAAGTGCGAGTTTATAAATGAGATACAGGATAAGGCCGGAACTCCCTATGGGAATTAATTTGTAATAGCCATAATCCGGGAATCGAAATGGATTCACCTGTTCATACAGCCACCGGGTAATAATATAAGAATGATACGTAAAAGGAGGCCAATTTCCGCATAGAGCCGGACAATCCCCATCGTATACCGTGCCGTTTCCTACTCCATACTGTTGGCCATGCAACCCTGTTTTGCCTATCAACCGCCACGCTCCTGTATCACCGGTGCCTTCAAAGTGAAACGCGATAAAAAGTTGCATGGCTAAAGCAGCCATGATTATCATAGTCACTATGAGTCCATTCCTGCTTTTTGGGGATTGTGCATGTTTAGCCATGGTAATTATGGCTAGAGTATAACAAAAGCCGAGCTGCATGTCAAGACTATAGGACTTTTTAGTCGGCTAGATTTACTTCTGTTTGACAAGAGTTTTTATATCAATTAAGATAGCTATAAAGAAATCTATGCAAAAAATAACTCCATTTTTGTGGTTTGATAGCCAAGCCGAAGAAGCAGCAACCTACTATGTTGAGACTTTCTCCGCCTTGAAAGAGCAAGATCTCGCCTCTGGCGGACTGAATTCAAAAATTCTTTCTATTCAAAAATACCCTGAAGCCGCAGTTGAAGTGGCTGGAAAACCAGCCGGCAGTGTTATGACGGTCGAATTTGAAATTCGGGGTTTGAAATTTGTTGCCTTAAACGGCGGACCGGTTAAGGAATTTACCTTTTCTCCTGCAATCTCATTTGTTGTCAGCTGTGAAACCCAAGAAGAGATAGATCAATTGTGGAAAGCGCTCTCGGCAAAGCCGGAAGCTGAGCAATGTGGGTGGTGCACCGATAAATTCGGCGTCACGTGGCAAATAGTTCCAACGGTTTTGAATAAATACTTAAGTGACCCGGATCATGAAAAAGTAAATCGTATAACTACTGCTTTCATGCAAATGAAGAAATTTGATATTGCCGCACTGAAAAAAGCCTACGAAGGAAAATAATCTTTCTTTTTATCTGCGTCGTTTGCTCGCTTTTTTGGCGAGCATTGCAAATTTAATCTCAAGCCTTTTTTTGGTTTTGGGTGAATGGGTTCTTTTTCTTTTCCCCACCCCTGTATTTCTTTTTGCCATAGCCCTTATTATACACTATTTTTACTCGACAGCCAGGATCAATTTGGTAGTAAGCCAAGAATTTTTAAGAAGCGTTTTCGTCGACTTGAAAGACTCCAAATGTATTTCCCTGGGGATCCAGGAAATATCCTTGCCAACATTTTCCGGATACTGCAAATTTGGGAAGGGCTACTTGTCCACCCTGTTTTAAAATTTTCTCCGAAGTCTTGTCAAAATTTTCAACTTGTATGGAGCAAACATATGCATTGGTACCGCTCTGGGAGGAAGGAACTGGCGCAGGACGTTTGAGGAGGCCACCATATGGACCGGCTCCTTCAATTCGATAGTATTCCACCGGTATCATGTCATCCCGTACGAATTTCCATCCAAAGATTTCACTATAAAACGTTACTGCTTTTTGGGGATCATCCGCCTGGATTTCAAAATAACCAATAGTATTCATAAAAGGTGAGAGGCTGAAATACCTTACATTTTTGGTTGGAGCATGCCTACGACATTATCTTCGGTGTCGTAAAAAGATATATATCTGCCAATTCCCGGGATTTCCATAATATCTCCGGCGATCTTACCGCCTTCTTTTTTTACTTTTTCTATACTCTCTTCAATATTGTCTACTGAAATTACTAAATGAGGAACACGATTGAGATCATCATTTTTATAATCAAAAAAACCGCCATTAATTGTTCCGGGAGTTTTGACCATATTGTTGGCGTCAGTTTCTGTCGTTCCGGCAAGAACATAGTTACCCATATCTGCTCCCATTTGCTGCATGTTCCATCCAAAGGCTTGGGTATAGAATTTGGCAACTCTTTTTCTGTCTTTGGCCGGCATTTCAAAATGCACAACCGGATTCTTTTTCATAGGATTATTGTACCAATATTTGGAGAAATATCAAGAAGTTATTTCTCCTTGAAAATGCAAAGGTAGATTTAGCCTTTAGTTAATGATAAAATATCAAAGATTAAACATAGTCCCCTGTAGCTCTCCGCCAGCTGGCGGAGGTAGAGCAATTCGCAGGATATGATAGTTTACGCCTTATACAATAAGAAGCATAATAGAATATACGTCGGCCAAACAGAGAATTTAGAAGAAAGGCTGAGATTACATACAGAAAGAGCGTTTAAGAATAGTTTTACCGCAAAACTTGACGGAGAATGGCAACTAATATATAACGAGGAAACAAAGGATAGAATAAGCGCACTTAGAAGAGAAAAACAGTTAAAAAGTTATCAAGGAAGACAGTTTATTAAAAAATATATTCCCCTGTAGCTCAACGGTAGAGCGGTTCGCTGTTAACGAAAAGGTTCGAGGTTCGAATCCTCGCGGGGGAGCACTCTTTGCTTCTGCTATAATTTACCTTATATGAAAAGTGTTGCGGGTGTTATTTGTTTGGTTCGCGATCTCCAAAGGTCGACTGCGTTTTATGAAATGCTTGGTTTTGAATTCAAAAAGCGTATCCCAGGTGTTTCAGCTACTGCATATTTGAATTGGTTTTGGATTGAACTATTGCTTGAAGATAAAATCGTAACAGACGAGTTTAAGGAAGATGTTAAAGCAACCAGCAAAGGTGCAGGTCAGTATATACATATCAGCGTGGGAAATGTTGATGACTATTATAAAAACCTCCTTGAAAAAGGACTTAAGCCGTTAGGTGAACCGCAAGATTATCCTTGGGGCAGTAGGGAATTCGTAATTAAGGATCCTGACGGATACAAATTAGTCTTCTTCAAAAGGAAATAGGTTCTAACGCCGCCCATTAGGGGAGCACTCTTTGCTTCTGCTATAATTTTTACATGTCCACTCGCAAGTTTTCTGCAACAGTTTCTATTATCAACGGCAATCCTTACGTCCGTCCACCAGATGATATTTTGCATGCCATCTTTCAACAAGCAGGAAAACAAACGAGTCCAATATCGATAAAGGGTAAGTTAAATGGGGCTATATTTTACCAATCACTCGTAAGATATCAAGGAAATTGGAGGCTTTATATCAATATAATCATGGCCAAAGCCGCAAAGATAAAGTTTTCAAAAAGTATTAGTGAAATAATCGGCAAAGAAGTTACTTTTGACATTGAACATAATTCAAAACCGCTGGAATATAAGATGATCCCTTTTCTTCAAGATGCTCTTGATAAAAACCCTGTTGCACAAAGCAACTGGGAAAAATTAATTCCCAGTAGAAAAAAGGAGATTTTACGCTACTTTTCCTGGCTTAAAACAAATGATGCAAAAGAAAAAAATCTTAAAAAAGTCATTGACGTACTAACAGGAAAAGAAGAACGCTTTATGGCAAGGTCATGGAAAAACGGAAAATAGTAAAAAAATGTTTTCGTTGAGGTTGCAATTAATTTTGGTGTATGGGATACTACTAACCCAACTTAGTATCAGGAAAGGGGTGAATAAATTATGGCAAAATACGTGGATGGATTTGTAATTGTAGTTCTAAAAGACAAAGCTGAGACATACAAAAAAATGGCAGAAGAAGGCCGTGATATGTGGATGAAATATGGAGCGTTAGAATACTATGAATGCCGCGGTGATGATCTTGTTCCCCAGGAAATGGGCGGTGAAAAACCGTTAGCATTTACGGAAATGGCAAAGGCAAAAAAAGATGAAACAGTTTGGTTTTCTTTTATCGTCTTTAAATCCAAAGAACATCGAGACGAGGTTAATGCTAAGGTCATGGAACAGATGAAAAAGCTAGAAGAAAAGTATAAAGACTTTACTATGCCTTTTGACATGAAGAGAATGGCTTACGGCGGTTTTCAAGTTGAAGTAGAAGGATAGAAAATGGAAAGTGTTAGGATTTTTGAGGTTCAACAAAGAGGCGCGCTAAAGCGGCAACAACCGGAGTTCCCATTACAAATGTGCCAATAAGTGAAATTGAGTAGGTTAAGGTTTGGAGAGGAGCGTTATAATTTCTTGCCTGAACATAGGGATACATTACTCCACCAATCCATGGAACCAAAATAATCCCTAAGGCATAACTCAGATAATACAAAACAGGTTGGCTTAAGAAGTATTTACTTTTCTGTAACACCTTGTCTCCTTTTTCCGGTACGCGTGCTGCAATAAGAAGATAAACGATCATATAAAGAAAGATTGTGCCAAACCAACCAAAGTAATTATGCATACCGATTCCAAAATGTTCTCCTCCGGTTGGCCAAATCCAATCTCCTGCTGCGGTTGCTTGATAAGGATCCAGAACAACGTCCCACGAAACCATAATAAATGATCCCAGGAGTGCAACTACTAACATCGACCACCCTTTAATTGATTGGCTCGTTACTCCTAAAATGAGCCGAGCAATCATAAAACTTGCATATCCCATTGCCAAATATCCTGCTTGAATCATAGGAGGAACGCCTAGAATTTTTGGACCCAAGTGATCAGTATAATAGTACGGACCAAAAACAAGTCCTGTTGCAACTCCTATAACTTCGGATACATAACTAATAAGAACTGCGCAGAGTGCAAAAAGAATAATATTTTTCCATCCCAAAGCTTTTGACCCCTGAGCAAATACAAAGACAACACCCAAGAGTAAGACAAGAATCGTGTTGAGATTGTCCGGAATTCCGATAAGACTGGCAACGTTGAGGTTAAGAATGAATGTTATTAAAAGAATAGCTCCAGAAAAGAGTAAATAACCCGAGGAATTTTGTACTTTTTGTGCCATTTCTTCTTTACAGTACTCCGTTGAAAATAGTTTGTCAACTGCTGAGCTTACCAAAGCAAATTCTCACCGAGAGCTAATATGATAGAATTAACCTATGTCTAAGAATCCTATTATTAATGCTCTGAGCGCTTCAGCTTACATATTTCTCGTTGTCATCATTATAAATTTTGTGTCTCAAACTCAAAGGCACAAACCTGATACAATTCTGGCCCCAATCACATTTATATCATTACTCACCCTCTCTGTCACAGTAATGGCCTACCTGTTTTTTTATCAACCACTTCAGCTTTTTATTGAAGGAAAGAAAAAAGGAGCAGTAACCCTATTTGTCCAAACGGTAGGAGTCTTTGCAGCTATTACCGCAGTGGTTGTGATTCTGCTTTTTTCCGGTCTGATTTAGACTAATTTCCAAGGCGTCTTTGTTAAAAACAGTATGTTCAAACTCCCTCCACCCCAAACTCACGTCCTGTAGTATTGACTCCCGGACGTATGTATGCTATATTTCTTCAACGCCATATTCATCGAGAGGAGACTTATATGCCGGATACCCACTGGTACGAAGATGATCGGCTTCTTCCGCGGGAAGAGGCAGGTCGTCAGAAGCTCTTCCACGACCTGAGGGAGCTAAGCCCTCTCTCGGAATGGTTGACGGAGGATGAGGTTCACGAACTCGTCCAGGCATTTCCTCACACGGCGCAGGAGGCTCTCGCTCAGGGATGGGAGATGCATGGGGTATTTCCTCACCCTGATCAGCCGACTCGGTTGCATGCTAGGCTGATGAGGGAGGGATACCGTGTAGCGGATCTGCCTTTTACCCGAAAGGGTAAATTGGTTCCGGTAGGGCAGTATGCCCTATGGATCAAGTAGTCAATAGTGGTGTCTGAAAGGAGACATACATGAGTAGCTATCAGGGTGGCCCACGGGAAGAGATCTGTGCCGGCTGCTACGGCACCGGCAAGATGGATTCTATGACCGACTCAGGCAGGTTCACCTGCACGTGGTGCGGAGGAACCGGCCAGCAGAACGAGCACTCGCAACGATTCGGCCATAAAACCGTGACTCGTTGCGCACATTGCCACGGGAAAGGGTACCTCGACTCTATGGCAGATGCGGGGAAAATCCCTTGCCCATACTGTAGTTAATCGTTACCCTCTTCGGCTTCTGCTGAAGGGGGTTTTCTTTAGTCCTTTTCAGTCAATGGCACCTCCTTCAACATAACATCCTGTAGTGTTGACATGTACTATTCTTTCTGCTATATTCCTCTAACTAAATCTATCCTTCTGTAGATACAAAAACTCTATCTTATTTATGATTAGTAGTTCTTTAATAGTTCGTGGTAAAGCTAATCCTTTTGCTGTGAGTGGCTTTGTGGGTACCCTAGCTGGTATCCACGGAGGCGCTCATAGACTATGGAAGGGGAGGAGTGAAATGGGTTCCCGCGACAGACCGCCACCGTCGATCAAGCGGCGTCGCATACGAGTAGATCGCGTGATTCAAGCAGCGAACGCTGTCTGCGAGTTAGCGATCGATTCGCTGTTGACCACCGATGACTTCGACGTGAGCATATCGGTGGTACGACTCAACGAAGCACTATTCGTATGGGAAGGGACTGTACCGCCTCAGTATGCCCGACTCGTCTATCGGCGAGTTGCTGAACATTACCGCACGTGCGGGTGGGAGGTAACCTTCCTCCCTCGAGGAAGCGACGAGGAGGGAAGCCTCACGCCAATTGCTAGCATTGACATGAGCAAGGCTCCCCCTGACCCAGAACCCGAGAGAACTACTCAGCAGTAAATCCAACAGGGCGACCCCATACGGGGCCGCCCTTTCTTATTCCAGAGACAGAAGCCTGTAGTATTGACTCGCAGGGGCGGGTATGCTATATTCCTCTATGATGGTACAACTGTACCTCAGCGCACATTTCAGAAGGAGTTACCATGAGTGTTCAGGTTGGCGATCCGATCCACGGGTTTTACCTGGATGATGAAGAACTCATCCGCATGCGCACCTGGGACGAGGAATCTCACCTCGAGGAGGTGGAACTGATGCCGGCGGGCAAGCCGCCCCGGTTCACCCAGGATTACCAGCCGGGGAGCATGATTGCCTTTCACAACAAACTGTGGGAGGTACTCGCCTCCTTCCGGCTCGCCGATGAACCTCACGTGTGGCGGTTTATCTGTCAGGAAATCCCCGACCTGGGTTCGGACCGTGTCGTGCCCATGCATATGGACAACGACTACGGTTTTGACTGGGCCGAGGCGTTGCCTCGGGTCGTCTACGAACTCTTCCCCAGCGAGACTGATGCCCGCTGGTTCTTCGGGTGCCTGTGGGCACCTAGGAATGGACCGCTCGTGATCTTCACCAACCAGGAAATGCTGCAGAGCAGGGTCCTGGTAAAGAAGGAGTATGTGAGCACCGAAGTGCTGGTTTATGAACCTCGGGTTCTCAATTCACCAATGGTGCTCTTGGCTCTTCCCTCTGGTGATACTTACAGCCCCGGCTAGCGCCGGGGCTTTTTTTATACACTTCACTAACTTGTATCTGCTTCTGTTGTTTACTACACTTAATCTATGAATACTTTCTCTATTCTTGAGAAAAAGTCATTGGTTTTAGTTTTTGCTTTCGCCCCCGCAGGCTTGGGACATTTGCGTGTTACCGACGCACTCTATCGGGGACTGCCTGAAGAAATAACACCGGTTCTTTTGGGAACCCAGGACAAATCAATCAGCTGGATTCACCGTTTTATCAGTATTCACCCCATCACTCGTGCAATGTTTGAGGTGGTACAACGAGGATGGTTACAGGATATTGCCGCTTATGTGTATCGGCTAATGCTTCGAAGCCATACTAAATTGTTGTATCAACAACTTACTACTATCCTGGATGAACGGATCGATTTGCCCCAGACAATCCTTATCGTTGCCACGCATTTTGGATTGGCCCATCAACTTGCAGAAATTAAAGGCATCGTTGAGAAAAAAAGACAAGTCAGGATTATTCTGGTAGTCCAGGTAACCGATGATAGTCCTCATCCAATCTGGTATGTGGATGGTGCCGATATTATTTTTGTTCCCAGCTTTACAACTCGTGAAAAGCTCGTACACTTTGGCAAAACCTACCATATCCCACCGGTCAACTTTGAAGTGTTAGCTTATCCTGTCAGTCCTGATCTGACCCGACATCTGACTCATGAACAACTCACCAATCGGAAAGACCAGCTGGATCCTGAAAAAAAATCACATATCCATGTGTCAGTACCCATTTCAGGAGCAGCAGTCGGCACAACATTTGTGGCAGATTTAATCGATAACCTGCATCAAATCTCCGAGCGATTTTTATTCCATATCGTAGTAAAAGACGCACCCTATACCAAAAACTTCCTGGGGTATATGCTGGATAAACCATTTGTCCAGCTCCATGTATCATCTCATGATCGGGGAACCGTCAATAATTATGATCTGCTTTTTCACCAGACAACGATCTCATTGGAAATTACCAAACCCAGTGAGCAGGCATTTAAGTGTCTGTGCAATCCTACCCAACGGGGAGGAACGCTGCTTCTGTTTTCAAATCCGGTCGGACAACAGGAACGGGATAATCTGGAATTTCTCAGACGCCATCATCTCATACCGGGCCATCATATAGAACAAGAGCTCTTTGAAAAAGCACGCATGGATGATCCACTGCAAAACCAGCGGGGCCAGGAGCTTTTGGCTATGGCTTCTGCTTGGAGAGGACTGGTTCTGCCGTTCCATTCCAAACCATCTGCTCAATTTATCACCTGGTGTGAACGGGTTGGAATTTTTGGGGAAATGGTCAAATGCCGCATTGAAGAAGACGCAAAAGACGGCCATGTGATAGAGCTGACATCAACCGGTGTACATCTGTTTTGGGAACATACTGCGCAATATCTGACTTCTCATCCACTTGCTTGACATTTTCCTAGGAATTCGTCTTAATAATAGTATGGCACAGAAAAAACGCTCATCATCTGCAGACCTTTCATACGACACAAAAACGATTATCACTATTCTCTTATTATTGTTCTTTTATCCACTGGGAGTGATTTTCACATTTCTCTGGATGAAATGGCCGTCATGGGTTAAAGTTGTGATTCTTACTCCCGCAATTGTGACATTCCTTACCGCAATTCTCTTTATATATTTCCTGGCAACCAATCCACAACTGTTCCAATCACAAGGGCACTATTATTCAGGCCCCCACATGGTACCGCTTTCTCCCGGCAAAACTGCGTATTAACCTCTGTTATCTATAACTTCCGAAGAACAATCGTCGTATGTAAAAGCGTATTAGCGGATGATATTGATGGCTCGGGCGGCAATCATGGCAAATAATACCAAAGACATTACCGATTGCAGCATGATCAACAGTTTTGCTTTTTTTGTCATAACGATTGTCTCAGATACGCCAAATGCAGTACTAGTATTAAATGACATAAATAAATAATCCACAAAGCCGGGAATCCAATTTTCCCATCCCGGTACCGGGGACATTTTTTGCGGAAACATAAAATGCACTCGATGACGGTTATCTTTTTTATGCTCCAACTGATTATCATGATCCAGTATCCAATACCAGATTGCAAAGACGACAATATTGCTTACCCAAAGCAAAAATGCATCTGAAAGTAAAACTTCTGCTCCACCACTGTGGGGATTCCATAGATTTATGGACAAGATTGCCACCGCAGCACCCACCCAAAAAGTAATCCATGCACAATAGAGAATGAGAGGAAGCATCAGGAATTTCTTGCGGTTGGTAATCCACAATAGAAGTGTTATGACAACCCAGATAAGACTATCAGCCCATGAGGGAAAACCTACAATAACACTGCCGGTCCGAAAGTATTCCAACTTCAGATTGGGATCTTTCGTCCACGTCGTCATCCACTTGACCAATTCATTGGGAGAATCCAAATTTTGGAGACAAAAATTGTCAACAATAACCATAACAAAAAGATAAAACAGCACTTGCCAGAGTTGTTTGTTCTGAAATAATTTCATCATATGCCCTATTGTACCAGATGAGCTTGCCAGAACTCTTTGGGAAAACAGTCATTCCTTCGTTTTGGCTGTCAAGGAATGTTGGCCACCCAATTGCGGCAGGATAATATCTGTAATACCAACTCCTTTGATTTTGTCTGCCAATGCCTGCCGCTGTTTTTCTTCTCCATGTACCAAAAATACTTTTTTTACATTTTTGATATGAGAAACCCAGTCCAGAAGCTTTGGAGAATCAGCGTGGGAACTGAGCGTCTTTATCTCCCGGATAGCAGCTTTTACTTGTACATTCTTATCATAAATTCTTACATTCCGCGCGCCTTCCAGAATTTTGCGTCCTGCTGTTTCTTCTGCCTGATATCCCACAAAAAGGACTGTTGTTTTGGGATCGGATAAATAATTGAGCGCGTGATGCAATATCCTGCCTCCTGACATCATACCCGAACCGGCAATAATGGCCTTGGGTTCCATAGCTTTAATAATTGCCTTGCTATCTTTTGCGTCTTCCGTAACAACCAACCCCTCAAATCCGAATGGATCATCAGTATGACTTTGCATTTCTTTATTGTAAAAGGTTTTAAACTCCCGAAAAATAAGGGTTGCCCGAATTCCCATGGGACTATCCAAAAAAACTGGGGTATCCCCACGTATTTTGCCGTCTTTTTTGAGGTGATGAATACGATGTAACACTTCCTGGGTGCGTTCCAATGAGAAAGCAGGAATCAGAAGTACTCCACCTGCCTGATCAATCTTTTGCAACTCCTGCCCCAGTATTTCTGTGGGATCTTCTTTGGGATGGGTTGAATCTCCGTAGGTAGATTCCATCACTACAATGTCAGCAGATTCGATATATTCGGTAGGTTTGACAATATCTTCAGGTGTATTGCCCAAATCACCACTAAAGACTATTTTTTGTTTATCAGAAGTATCGACAACTTCTATACTGGCAGATCCTAAGATATGTCCGGCATCGCGAAATGTAATAGAAAATCCTCCCACCTGAAATTGCTTCCCATATTCAACAATTTCAATCATTTCCAAAACTTTTTCTACTTCTTCCATGCCATAGAGCGGTGCATGGTCGAATGTCTCCTGAGCAATTTTTGCCGCGTCAGTCAGGGATAATGCCAAAAGAGCTGCCGTCGGTGCAGTCATATAGATTTTGCCAAAATAGCCTCCAAAAACCAGAAGCGGCAAGCGACCCCCATGATCCAAATGTGCATGAGTGAGAAATACACCTTTGATGTCAGACGGTCTAAAACCAAGCGGATCATAATTGTGGTCTGTAATTTCTTTTGACCCTTGAAATAATCCCAAATCGATAACAATGCTACTGTCATCGTGTCCGGTCAAAAGATATGAGGATCCTGTCACTTCTCCCGCTGCTCCCAAAAATTGAATACTCTTCATCTAATAAAAGTATAGGGATTTTTTGAGCAAATTGCCAGCAAAACTGATATAATATATTTTCCCAAGAAGATATGCTGAAAAACAAAAATTTACTTATTATTGTCTTAATTATTATAGTCAATGCCCTGGGATATGGCATTATTATCCCGATTGTTTACTCTTATTCCAAACACTTTGGACTTTCTGATTTTGAAAATGGGCTGCTTTTTGCAATTTTTTCAGTCTGTCAATTTTTCGCAACTCCTATTATCGGAAGACTGTCTGATAAATATGGGAGAAAACCAATGTTGCTTCTTTCAATCACCGGAACCGCACTCTCATTTCTCCTGATGGCATTTGCACCAAATGCCTTTGTTTTATTTCTCGCCCGGGCGCTTGATGGAATTACTGCAGGAAATATCCCAGTAGCTATGGCTGTTATTTCCGATTCAACCACTGATAAGCAGCGCGCAAAAGGATTCGGACTGGTAGGCGCGGGATTTAGCTTTGGATTTATTTTTGGGCCGGCAATTGCGGGACTGACAGTTGGCATTTCCGAAACATTGCCGTTTTTGATAGCCGCAGCAATTTCAATTATTGCAGTAATCCTTACCGCTCTTGTTTTACCTGAAACCAACAAACATATCGGGCAAGTAAAACAAGAAAAACTATTTGATTTCAAAAAACTATGGCATGCACTTTTTGATCCCAATGTTGGCGCAACATTTATTATTACCTTTTTATTCTTTACTGCTTTTTCATGCGCTATTATTTATGGCTTTCAGCCCTTTACCAAAAATATACTACATATCACAACAAGCGAAAATGCGCTGTTGTTTTCGGTATTTGGTATTGTCGGGCTCATATCCCAAGCACTTATTGTAGGAAATGTCTCAAAGCTTCTGGGACCCAAAAAAGCCATTGCCCTATCATTTTTCATCGTTGGCAGTTCGTTTCTTGCAATGTACTTTACAACCTCTCTCGCCTTTTTTATCGGTGAAATACTGATTTTGGGACTTCTCAACGGTATTGCCCAAACACTCATTCCAACAATTGTGTCGCGTGAAACTGATGCTCAATCCCAAGGAACAATGCTTGGAATTAATACCTCGTATCAAAGTATCGGGATGATACTGGGGCCGCTTGTCGGTGGGGCATTGGCAACACTCACTATTGCCGCGCCGTTTTTGGGAGGGGCAGCAGCATGCTTCCTGTGTCTGGTTCTTACCAGTCAAATCATGAGAAAAGGCATCTCCAAAGAATCCGCTTTTGAGAGATAAGGATTGCATTTACCAAAAGTATCTCTATAATCAGTATGGTTGTACCATTTGGGAATGAAACATCCAAATCTCATCGATGGTGTAAAAATAATAACTCTTTTTGTTATCTATTTTGGCGTAGCAAAGTTTGGTCTTAGTTTTGATGCAGTAAGTGGCTTTGCAACCCTTATCTGGCTCCCCTCGGGTATCTCTCTGGCAGCGCTCCTTCTTTTCGGATATCGTTTATGGCCCGCAATTACCATCGCCGCATTTCTCGTAAATATAACCATAGGCGCAACTGCCCCGATTGCGTTGGGAATTGCTGTAGGAAATACATTGGAAGCGCTCATCGGTGCCTATCTTTTCCAACGCAGTGGAGTGGAACGATCTTTTGCACGCTTGCAGGATATCTTATTCTTTACATTTCTTGTTGCACCCATTGGTGCAGGGATCAGTGCAACGATTGGGACATCGAGTCTTTTTGTGGGACAGTTTCTCAATCCCCATTCTTATTTTGTCACCTGGCGAGCGTGGTGGATTGGAGATCTGATTAGTATCATCCTGGTTACACCATTTCTTCTCATGTGGTCAAAACGGCCAACAGTATCACTACGCATATCTCAAACCATTGAATTACTTCTTTTGGCACTAGCCACAACAATCATCAGTATTATAATTTTTGACGGACTATTTCATATTTTCAAAGAAGGTACACCGGTAACATATTTTATTTTTCCGCCGCTGATTTGGGCATCTCTACGGTTTGGGCAACGTGGAGCAGTTACTGCTGTTGTTGTTATTTCACTTTTTGCCATTCTGGAAACCATACAGGGGTTTGGTCCATTTGGGACAGGACGGCTCAGTGAACGGCTTTTGCTTCTGCAAAGTTTCATTGGGGTTACGGTGCTTACTTCCATGACCCTGGCAGCAACTGATAGTGAACGCAAGAAATATGACCAGCGTAAAGATGAATTTATCAGTCTGGCAAGCCATGAGTTAAAAACTCCTATTACTACTATTAAATTATTTAACCAAACATTACAAAAGAAACTTACCAGATCATCCAATAAACAAGCGCGGTTATATCTGGGTAAAATGAATACCCAAATTGATAAATTGACTCTGCTTATCAGTGACTTACTTGATGTATCCAAAATACAAGCTGGAAAACTCGAATTTCATAATGAATACTTTCCTCTAACAGAACTTTTGTATGATACTGTCGAAGTTATTCAAGCAACCACAAGTCCTCATACGCTTGTTATAAAAAATCGCAAGAAGAAGATAAATTCGCGGGTATTTGCCGATAAAGAGCGCATCAATCAAGTTATTATTAACCTGCTGACCAATGCAATTAAGTATTCTCCCCATGCAAAAAAAGTGGTTGTTACCGCTGTGGAACAAGGAGAAAAAATAATTATCGGTATCCAGGATTATGGAGTTGGTATAAAACCCGAGCATCAGAAAAAGATATTTCAACGATATTATCGAATCGAGGATAAAGATCACATATTTTCCGGTCTTGGGATCGGGTTATATATTTCCTATGAAATCATAAAAAGAAGTGGCGGCAATCTGTGGGTTGAAAGTAACAATACAAAAACTGCCAGATCCGGATGTACTTTCTATATATCTCTTCCTATCCAAAAGATTACTGGTTAAATATAAAGGCGCCGGGATAGGAACCGAAGTTCCCACCACCGGCGCGGTTGTGGTTATCCCTCCATCCCGGGGGGACGGGCACCAAGGGCGAACGAGAAATCTCCTTCACATACGAGTTCACCCGCGGCTGTTGTGACACACCCGTGTGCTCGTCCGAATTGTCCTCGTGACGCAGTTAGTGAAACCTCCAATCGCAGCATAACACCCGGAAGAGCCGGTTTGCGAAACTTCCAATTGTTTAGCCCGGTAATGAAAGCAAGCTTTCCACGGTTAGCCTCCATACCAAGCATCGCGATAGCCCCAACTTCTGCCAATGCCTCCACCAGAAGCGCACCGGGAAAGACCGGGTATCCGGGAAAGTGTCCATGAAGCACTTCCCTAAATATTGCTACATCGCGGATCAGACCCACAGCCCGATGGCCAAAGTCTACCTCTTCAATTTCGTAGATGAAGAGGAATGGATAGCGATGTGGGATGATCTCCTCAATTGCGTTTTGGTCAAGCTTACCCCCAGACATGTACTTCCTCCACGATAGTTTTATTAGGGTAACCGCAAAGAATTATATAGAAAAGCTATCAAAGAAACAATCAATGAGTTCATAGTTGTGTAAAACTTCCAACTACAATGAACTCTGAACAATGAACACCTATTGCTGTTGTATCGCTTTTATACCAAATACCAGATACAAACTACTAAATACAATGACTACTGCATCTGACTTGCTTCATACAGATCTTTGAATAATCCGCCTTTTTCTACTAAGTGCTCAAATGATCCCTGTTCGATAATTGATCCTTCATTCATGACGATAATTTTGTCAAATAAATTCAGCAGCGAATATTTGTGAGTTATATAAAGAATCGTCATCTTCGGATACGCGGCAATAATATTGGTAATCAGATCACGTTCTGTTTTGGGATCCAGGCTGGCAGTTGCTTCATCCAAAATCAGCACCGGATGCCGCTGCAAGAGCGCCCGTGCTACGCCGATTCTCTGCCGCTCGCCTCCTGAAATATTGGATGCACCCTCATGGATATGACTTTGCAATCGATGAGGCAGCTTTTCAACCAAGGGATCCAGACATGAGACAGTAACAACAGCATGCAACTGCGTATCCGTTATACCCGAATCGATAGCAATATTGTCTCTGAGTGTCCCCTGAAACAGCTGCACGTCTTGCGGAACAATGCTATACACTTTTGCGATGTCCTGTACATGAACATCATGATAATTATATTCATCGATAAAAATATCACCGGTATAGGAGGTATTTGCCTGAAGCAATATATCAATCAGTGTTGTCTTACCGCTGCCGGTAAAGCCAACGATTGCAACTTTTTCACCGTTTTTAATTTCCATATTTACATTGCGCAATGTCTCCCGGTCTTTTTGTTGGAGAGATACTTGTTGGAGTACCAGTTTTTCAAAATCAATTTTTTTACTTACTGCATCCGAGTAGTGTTCCTGTACTGTGGCAAATGTATCGGTGTACCGCTGCAAGCTATTGCTGTACTTTACCAATTCTGATAATTGCCATACAAATTCGGTCATGTTCTCGGCAATACGCAAAGAAAAAAAGACAATGGTAGTCAACATACCTACCTGCAAATTACCGGTGAGTACCTGCCATACTGAATACGCGATAATTGCTGCAACACAGATAGCATGAGTCTGGTTATTGAAATACCACTTCAGTCCCGACAATCGTTCCCGCTGGGTATATGCCGTATATGCGGCTTCGTTATATCGGGAGATTTCTTCATCCTGCCGATGGAATAAATTGAGATACAGAACTGTTTTATAGTTGGTAATGTATTCATTCATTCGTCCATACACAGACTCCTGAGCTTTTCGTTCCCGAATTCCTGCTTCGGATTCTTTCGGGACAATAATTCTGATATTGAGTGAAAAGAAAACTGCATCAATCAAAAAGATAATACTGATAACCGGATCAATAAAAGTAGTACTGATAAAAATGACAATAATTTTGCCGATAAAGGGTACATAGGAATGCACAATACTGCCGCACAAATAAATAAAATGCTCAAATGCCTGGTCGATAATTTTGAGGACATTACCCCGGTCGTTTTCCTGCCAGAACGCAAGTCCAGTATGACGCAGTCTTCTAACCGCATCCCGCCGGAAGTCATGAGCCGCGCGAAATGAAATATACCACGCATTTACAAACGATATTTTATCAAGCATGGGGCTAAAGATTAAAATAGCAACAAGTACCCCGGTCCAGCGGTAAATATCTGCGCTCGGGGCTTTGTTGGTAAAAAGCACGATAATGTACCCTACCAGAACCGGTACCAGAACCTCGGCAATGGTAGTAAGAAGCCGCATGAAAAAATACAGCCAAAATTTGGGATAGCGGTTAATATATGGAATGGCAAGCTTGAACGCCTGTATCATCTGGTGCATGAGTCTATTGTAACAATGCTTGCACAGTCACACAACAGCAACAGGTTATGTGTTCATTGTTCAGAGTTCATTGTAGTTAGAAGTTTCACATAACTATGAACTCATAACCCACAACAAACAATTCTGACTACAATTTACTGCTAACTGCTAATTTATACTTGTTAGCGGTGTGAGAGGGATTTGGAGAATTCTACGATGCGTTCATCGACAATAACATCATTGGGCCATATTTTTTTGGTCAGCACAATTCCTTCCACTGTTCTGCAACGACTCAGGGCAACATACGTCTGTCCATGAGTAAAAGGAGACCTTGAAAAATCAATATTGACTCTGCTAAAAGTCATTCCCTGACTTTTATGAATAGTAATTGCCCATGCTAATTTAAGTGGATATTGTTTGAGCTTGCCCAGGATAATCGGGATTACTTCTCCGTTTTTTTCGTCATATTCATAACGGATGTTTTCCCATTCTTCCTTCTCAACAGTTACGATATCGTGAAATCCATTGTCTTCAATTTTTACTTTGATCTCATCGGCAGAAACATCTGCTATTGTACCTAGTGTCCCATTCACCCATCGTTTTCCTTTATCATTTTTGACAAAAAGAACCCGTGCTCCTTTTTTTAACTTCAGCGTTATCTCAACCGGCAATGCTCTCTCTTCAAGGGGGAAATCTCCTTCAATAATTGCTTGAAAAATAAATTGTGGATGATTAATTTTGGCCAATTCCGTATCGTTGATCGCGGCAACAATATTGTTGGTTGTTGCAAGAGTTATATATTCTTTTCTTACTTTTTCATAATCTTTTATGACAATTCGATCATTTACCATTTGCAAATCCGAAATAGTTATATCGCCAATTCTAATTTTGTTGAGCATCGTTATGAAAGCTTCATCTTTTTGACGAAACATCGTGGTAAGTTCTATCACCGAAAATGAAGCACTCGAGAAAGAATTGGCACTAAAAAAATAAGGAGACTCATAGAATTGCGAAAAAATCTGCATATCTTCTCGCCGTACAATCGGCGGCAGCTGATACAAATCTCCTACAAAAATCATTTGAATACCACCAAACGGCAGTGTTTTATCTTTGCCATGAAGACGCAGAAAATGGTCAATGCCATCCAACACATCTGCCCGAACCATAGAAATTTCATCAATAATAATCGTATCCAATTCCCGATACATTCTGGTATTACTGCGTTTATGGATATCTCGCGGTTGGATAAACCGAGGAGGAAAAAGAAAGAATGAATGAATTGTCTGTCCTTTTACATTGATTGCGGCAAGACCTGTCGGTGCCAGGACTACACTTTTTTTCTTGGTGGTATTTCTGAAATACTCAATCAACGTTGATTTACCGGTTCCCGCTTTTCCCGTAATAAATAAATTGAGAGAGGAATTTTCCATAGTCTCAATACAATCGGCAAGCTCCGGCGTTATAGTAAAACTCTTTTCTTCCCCGGTAATAAGGTCTTTAATTTTTTTTATGGTTTGGGTCAGTGACATAGGAGGAGAACAAGTATAGCACAGACAAATTTCTAATTTTCAATTTCAAATTTCCAAACAAATCCGCATTACAAAATTTTAATTATTAAAACATTGGTGTTTATTTAGGATTTAGATATTAGAAATTAGTGCTTACTAATACGTGAATGGTTCGTGGTTCATAGTTCGTTGTAATTATTCGAAGTTGGATTTATATATTACAGTAATGAGTTTATCTACCCGATCTTAATCATGATTACACCAATAACCATAATCAGAGTTGCAACCCAGATATGCTTTGTGGGTTTGTCTTTGAAAAACAAATACCCCATCAACAGGATAAAAAATATCTGGAGTCTTTTTATTCCCAGAACCAAAGCGACCGGCCCGCCTATATACGCCGTAAATACCAACAGGGAAACAGCAATAAACATAATACTATTGAGAAGTAACATCCAGAAATTATTTCTGAGCTCTTTACCCCATGTTTTTCTCTCTTTCTTCCATACATAAACCGTCATGAGTATCGACATAATAAGTTGTTCCACAAATATGGTGAATGCCGGACTGGTAGGAGCTGTGTTATTCAAACCGACTTTATCAAAAATTGCAGTGAGACTTCCTAGCATGATAGCTATAAGAAATAATACAGATGCCTTTGTAGTAAATAACAACTTGAAAGGCTTGAGGAAATCTTCTTTTGCCTGATCTGCATTCATAATATATGACCCCGCAATGATGGAGAGCAGTCCCAGTACCGGAACAAGTCGTATGGTTTCAGATAACAACAATAATCCGAATATATAGGTGAAGATGCCGCTAAATGCTGTCAGGGGAAATATTTTGGAGACTACGTTATTTTTTAATGTTTCGTTGGTAATTGTTTTGGCAAAAGCAAATGCCAACGAAGATCCAAATACGCCCATATAAAACAGTTGATTTACTGAAGGCATACCATCTTTTAATGCAATGTATGCCAGAATCGGAAGAGAAAGTGTAAAAAGAGCCCAGGTAAGAACAGCAGAACTTACATTGTGCAGACTTTTCTTATTGAGAATTACCTCGGCGGCTCCTAATACCGCTGAAACAAAAGCAAACCAAAACCACATGGAACTATTATACTCTACAGAGAGTAACTTCATGATTCATGATTCATGATTCTTGTTAGAAGGTCAGCAGGTGTGCATGATTATTGAGCCAGCGGCGGTGGGATTTGTATGCGGGGGTATACTTCTCAACCAATTTCCAGAAGCGTTCGCCGTGATTTTTTTCTTTGGTATGAGCCAGCTCGTGAATGACAACATAATCCAGTACTACGAGAGGCGCCATAATAAGTCTCCAGTTAAATTGTAATGAATTATCCGGAAAACATGTTCCCCATTTGGACGAGGTATCGGAGAATAACAGACGGGTATACTCCCTGCCCATTTGTTCTGACTGATACTGGACCCGTTGTGTTATTTTTTCCTTTGCCTTTCTGATATACCAATTCTCCAATTCTTTTTTCGCCCTGAAAAGCAATGCTTTGGGAAAATATAAGGTATTTTGTTCGGTCATCCTGAGCGAGTGGAGCGAGTCGAAGGATCTCTCTTTTGTATCACTAATACTTATTTCTGTAAAATTGCCGAGTTTTAATGTATATATTTTTCCTAAATACCAAAACTCTTCCCCTTCTACATATTGTTTTTTTTGCACTGTGTGCTTTTCGATTTTTGCAAGCGATGCTCGTATCCAATCCTCTTTGTCGCGGACAAATTGCCTGATGAGAAATGTAGGAATCAGACGCGGTGCTTTGACAATTACCTCGCCTCTTGCGGTAATCTGCAGTGACAGTGTACTACGACTGGACCGGATGATTGTGGGTTGTGGAATATCCATAATGGAGCGTCTAGTATAGCACGGATTTAATGCTTATTCCTGGTTAACTCTTTGAAGTGCGTGCTTGCCTACAATAACTCTGGCGGTATGAGGACGATTCGCATCATACATATCATCCAAACGGGCATTGTAACATGTATACAATCCCTCCAGAAGATATGGATAGGTGGTTTCCAGATCTGTTACCCCTTCTCTTACCGGTACATCTATCGTCATGTCGTCTACTTCGTCTCCATATGCGGCTCTATCAAATGCTTCAGCTCGTTCGGATGATTCAATAGCATTACATATAGTGCCAAATTGATTAATCACTTCTCTCCCTTTCCGGGTAGATTTTTCAGAGATCTGTGGTTGTTGTTCTTGCACAATGATTATTATATCACCCGGCATACCGGCCACCTGCCAAGACCGGTATACCCGTGTCTTATGCAAGATGTCCCGCTATCTCCAAGAGAGTCTTTTGGAACTCTTTCACATCATCAGGGAACAAAACGAAAGAATTATATACCCGTTCTTTTCCCTCGCCCATAAATTGGGACTCGGTAATTTTGAGATATTTTTTCTCGTTTTTTGACTGATTGATATCGAAGAAGTAGGTCCGTCTACCGAACCGTACATGTGAGGACTCTATCTTTATACTCTTACCTGCTGTCATTGCTCTTCACCTCCAGTCTAAAACTCTTACCAAATCTATTGATTTGAAGCTTTTCCCGATTTATCGGGATTAATTTAAAAATATCACCCAAAGAAATACCTGTCAATTGATGTAATGTATGTCAACTTTTAGCCACACAAACCGGATGTGTGCAGTCAAATAGATAACTACTAACAGCTAACTTATACCATTGATAAATGATATGATAGGCCTATGGCCAAGAAGAAAAATTCAATTAAAGAATTCTTATTGGGCTATGAAAACTATTTTGACCTTGACTATTGGGGTGGAAAAGGCAGATCACCCAGATGGTTTATTATTGGTTTCTCTTTAATTGTACTTTTATGGTTCGCTAAAGATTTATGGACTATCGGAGCGGATCCAAGTATTATTGCCGGTGAGATTACAATTATACTTTTTATTCTCGTTATAATCTTAATTGTTATCGCTCGCTACAAAGAAGTCTCCAAACCAAAAAAGAAAAAATTATAAAGAAAATGAAGCAGGGTTGTATACTGATGGGTTATTTTCTTTAAATTCCTTAATCACATCCATATTTTCTGCTTGTTTTACTCCATCTAACATTACAATTAAACACCGTCCCATATGATACCCTAAATTTACTGGTACCGCGTTGCCTATTTGTTTATATTGTGACGCTGTAGAACCGACAAACTCCCATTCATCAGGAAATGTCTGTATACGAGCGTATTCTCGAACAGTTAATGGTCTCGTCTCTTCTGGATGACATCGTTCTGTTTGTTTTTGGGCAGGAGCGCATGTCAGAGTAAGACTTGGTTCGTCCCACGATAATCTTCGTGCCATTCCTGTCTTTCCACCACCCATATAATAACTGGCACCCATATATTCTTTTTGCAACTTTGGTATTAAATCCTTCCAGTAACCTCCTGGTGGAATAAGTTTCATAATCTTTTTCTTTTTTTCAGGATATTCTTGACCTGAAGACTTGGGAACGTTTTTCAATGCTTCACGAAGCGAAATTGTATAATCTTTTTCTTTTGGAAAAATAAAGGGGATATTTAAATCTTTTCTAACTCCAATTATTATCAATCTTTCCCTTTTTTGTGGTACATCTAAATATTGTGCTTTTACCACCTTGTAAGTTACGTTATATCCTAATTCATCTAAAATTTGAGTCATTGCTTTCAATGTTTCTCCATTTTCATGAGTAAGTAATCCTCTTACATTTTCTCCCATTGCTATTTTGGGTCGTACTTCTTTTATGCAACGCGCGAATTCATAGAATAATGTCCCTCTTGTATCTTCAAAACCAAGTTTTTTCCCTGCATAACTAAATGCTTGACATGGAAAACCTCCCTGAACAATATCTACTTTCCCTTTCCATCTCTTGAAATCAACTTTTGAAACATCCTCATGTAATACATTCCACTTTGGCCTATTTCTTCTAAGGGTTGCAACACAATTTTTATCGAACTCGTTAAGTAGAACATGTTGAAGCCCTGCATGTTCGAGTCCTAACGCGGTACCACCAGTTCCCGCAAAAAGTTCTATACATGTATATTTAGTTTTTTTCTTTGTTTTAAGAATTTTGTAGTTATTTTCTTGTGAAGTTCCTTGGGTTTTATTATAGATACGTTTCAGTTCATTCAAACTAAAAAGACGATAATTATGTTCGGATCGTATTCCTCTAATTAGCCCTTTTTTCTCCCATCTACGAATTGTATCTGGAGATACATTCAGTTGTTTTGCAGCATCTGAAACGGTAAGAAGATTTTTACTATCCATATCTCTATTATGGATAGTAACCAATACATTATGCAATGGTTATTTACTATATAGAACTATGATTATTTCTACTAAAACATTATTTTAATTCCTTATTTATAAAATTTATTTCAATATCTATTGATAGAGCATTAACAACTCTTTCAAGCGTAGCTTTTCCGTTTGTCTTTATTGCAGCATCTCCGAATGCTTTAATAAGATCAGCGTAAAACCCTTCATCACCTGTTAATCTATACCAGAACTCTTTTCCAACGAAAACAGTGTGTTGTTGCATAACTTTTTTATAATTTCCGTTCAACTGTTTTTCTGTACCAAACAAAACACCAACTACTAAATCATCTAATCCCACTTGAACGTTATTAATGCGGGCTATTCCTCTTACACCTTTAAAATGATTTGAAATAGTTTCAACATCATCTTTGTTTATAGTATTTGGTCCAGATTTAATTTGACAATATTTTTTCCTTTTATCAACTTGGTCTATGAATTCCAAGTCGATTCCTGATGTTGTTGACCCCAATACTGATTGAAATAGTTTGGGGGCAGCATTTTGTAAATTCTGTCCAAAACTAGTAGTAATTGATGTTCCGAGAATTCTTGGATAAATTAAAATTTTTGCTAAACTTTGTGAATCACTAGTACCTGTTAAAAATTTAGCGAGATAAATAAAGAGAAATGGGTTATATTCAAAGGCTGTTAACTTTGTTAATTTATTCAAATTCTTGAGATGGTTAACAGCAATTGTTGTCTCGAAAAATTCTTTAAATTTATTTAGTATTTCTTTTTTTTGACTTTCGTTCATATCTTTATAAAAAATATTTAAACTTATATGTTTCTTATGGAAATTGAAAGGTGGGCAAGTCTTTTAGTTTCACTTGAGCCTATTATACGCCGGGAATGGTTATTTTGAAAGCAGATTTCCTTAGGTGTCTAGCTGGCACACACCGGGTGTGTGCAAATGGAATATTATACGCTTCTTTCGGTAGTTTTGAAATTACAATTATTTCTTCTTTTTATTCTTGGAGGAAAGTTTGAGGAATCCTAAAATTATAAGAGTAATTACACCTGCTATTAATAGAGCTACCAGAAGCATGCCAATCCATACTCCAAAGAATGCTCCGGTAAAATGCAGTATTGATTCAGTTGGAAAAGGTTGTGGTTTCAACTTGCTAAAATCAGCCGGACCAGGAGAAATTTGAGCTATCAACATATAACTATACTATAACACTAACCGGATTTGTTTATTCATAAAGATGAAGTAAAAGTGGCGATCGAGTCTGACTCGACCGCCACAGGACAAGATGTATCTGCTACTTGAGCAAGTCAACCAGCAGATACATATCTAGCTGATGCAAGCCGTTGCTGCTGCGATAGCGGCGGATCGTCTGCACTTGAACCGGAGTGATCCCCGTAATTGCGAGTAACGCTTCGCGGCTCATCTCCAGGAGTTGATAGGGAAACTTGTGATTTGCTGCGAGAAGCAAAGCCAGCTTTTCATCAAGCCTCCAGTATCGCCGGTACCACGCTGCCAGCTCTTTCCGAGCATCTGCAATTCGAGACGCGTACTTGGCATCTGACCATGCCAGAAACCCCGGATCTTGCAGCAGTGCTGCCACTGTATCCGCATAGGTCTGTCGGAACTCTTCTGTTTCTACCAATTGAGCAAGTTGATACCGGAATTCTTCAGGATCAACCGTCTGCTTTTGGGTATCAGCCACAGGAAATCTCCTTTCACTACGCTCGTGCGATTATATACTCAGGAAAAAAGGAAGTCAAAACTTTATTTTTAATCCCATAGTTTGATTATTGCATCTTATTTTGCTATACTCCCTCATTGCAGCGATACAACATCCCAAGAGGGAATAGGAGATGAGATCATGCCTACCGTCCATGACAAGCAGATTGGCATCGTAGTGCTGAGATCTGATGCGGATATACAGGCTGCGAATGAGTATGCAGACTACCTTGCGGTTCCACTGGACATTATCTCTGTCGAGACGTACCGCAGCCGACCTGCCAAGGCGATTATCATCCTGCAGCGCTCCCAGGCGAGGAGACTGCAACTGATAATCAATGACCGTGTCACGCTGATTCTCTGGAAAACCGAGAATAAGTCGGAAGTGCTGCCTCTCACGCAAGAGGAAGCACTCAAGCAGTGGAGAGAGTCAGCAGAAAAAGACAAGAGACGCTTGAGTAACGCGAGTTCAGAAGAGTAGGTCTTCGCACACCGCACCCTTGAGGTAAAACTTAAGGGTGCTTTATTTTTATAGCTACCACACATCCGGTGTGTGCTAATTTTTCTTCAGGCTTATTTTGAGGTATAATACTCAGTTATTACCGAGTACTGGCATTTGTGCCAGGTACCGAGAGCAGAGTAGTTACAAAGGGGAAGAGATCATGAGCTATACTTTTGACTATACTCAAGAGCGTTGTAAGCAAGCAGCTGACCTGATCTGCAAACGGTGGACGTTTCAAATCCTGCGGGCACTTGTCAATCCGCAAGGGTTCATCGCACTCCAGATCATAGTAGAAGGAATCAGTCCGCGCATGCTGTCGGAGCGCCTCAAAGAATTGGAACAGTATGGCATTGTTTCACGCCAGGTATATAGTACACCTCCAATCCGTACCCAGTACACCCTGACAGAAAAAGGGAGGGACTTATTACCCATGATTGATGCTATCCAGCAATGGGAAAATATCTGGCTCCCGGAAGACTAACTACACTTATGGGCAATTCGCTATTAGCGGGTTGCCCTTTTTTCTTTTAAAACCCTTATGTGTCTACCTACCACACACCGGGTGTGTGTAATAAAGTAGGTTTGGTATACTTATAGGTATGAAAAGACCGTACCTTTTTTTTACTGTCGCAGTGGTGATTACGCTTGGTATCATCTTTCTTGCTACTCATCAAACCCCCGCACAACCGTCTGATACTTCTTCGCCCACTCCCCAGATTATCGCCGGGACATTTGACAAGAGTAAATTCAAAACCGATGCTCAGTGGAAAAAGATTCTCACTCCTGATCAGTATCATATCCTGCGGGAAGCAGGTACTGAAATTCCCTTTTCAGGGCTGCTGGATTATGAGACACGCAAAGGAACATACTACAGTGTGGGATGCAACGAACCGGTGTTTCGCTCGGAACAAAAATATGATTCAGGTACCGGCTGGCCCAGCTTCTGGGCTCCAATACAGCCGGGCGCAGTGGTACTTTCGGAAGATAACAGTCTGGGTGAAACACGTATTGAAGTACTGGATAAATGCGGCGGGCACTTGGGGCATGTTTTTGATGACGGACCCAAGCCTACCGGCAAAAGATATTGTATGAATTCCCTGGCACTCAGATTTGTTCCTGACAAACTCCAATAAGACCTGTATTTTTGACTTCTGTACTTCAAGTTTCTATAATGCTTGTACAAATCGCTATGCAGAAAATCAATGCAGAAAAAACAGCAAAAGAACTGATAACTTTTATCCAGTCTGTGTGTAACAAAGAACATATAGAGGATATACTCATTGCAGTATCAGGCGGAATTGATTCAGCAACCAGTCTCACCCTTGCGGTACAAGCACTCGGTGCAGACCATGTCCATCCTATTCTTCTTCCGTATGGATCGCTCAATGACCAAGGATCAAAGGATGCCAGGCTTGTTATTGAATCAGTGAAGATCCCCTCAAAGAATATCCAAACAGTGAATATCAAACCATTTGTAGACAGCATTGCCACCTATGATGCCACAATGGATGAACCGAGGCTTGGCAATATCATGGCACGTATGAGAATGATAATTCTCTACGATTTGTCAAAAAAATATAATTATCTGGTCGTTGGTACGGAAAATAAAACCGAGCACCTGCTTGGGTACTATACGCGTTTTGGTGATGAAGCAAGCGACATTGAACCCCTTCGAAATCTCTACAAATCTCACGTCTATGAATTGGCGACATATTTACAGGTACCGCATAAAGTTTTGACCAAAGCTCCCAGTGCCGGACTCTGGGAAGGACAGACCGATGAAGGAGAATTCGGATTTTCCTATAAAATTGTTGACGAAGTTTTATATTTATTGACAGAAGAAAAATTATCAAAAAAAGAGATTATTAAAAAAGGCTATGATGCCAAAACGATTGAACGGATATGGTGGTGGATTGAAAAGGGAGAATTTAAGGATAGAGTTGCTTATACTCCAAAATAAATCTTCTGTAGATAAAACGACTATTGTAAAAAATTCATTCTTTTTGTTTGCATCTTTTTAGAAAAGATGCTCAAAAGCGCTCGCATCGAAGTCGGGCTATTTTGTTTCGTTCACTTATCGGGGGATAACACCCCCTCCGCGCTACGGAATAAAGACAGAGCGGGTTCCCCCTGATGCATTCACTCTACAAAACTTCACCCCCATTTCAATCGGGTTCACGCCCTTTGTTCTACTGCTCGCAACTTAAGAAAACTGAGAAAAGAAGACCTTGCATAACGTAGTAGGGTGTGTATAATTATTGTATGGGTGAACGATTTTCCAAACCAAAAAAGGAGAAGAAAAAACCAAAGAAGGATAAAAAGAAGTAATCTTTTTTGTTTCTTTTCAAAACTTCCCGCCTGGACTGCCTCTGCTTATACTGTCTGGTATACGTTGTAAGTATTCTTTACCTTTTTCTTACCCAGATTTCACTCAGCAGCGTTATAATAAGTTCTGAATAATTTCCATGAGAACTATTTATACGTATCTTAACCCAATGTACCATTTGGGGAAAAAGGATTATTCGGTCGCTATACCTTTCTTTAGCACAATTTTGTGTGCTGTTATATTGGAATTCTACGCGTATTATATTGCACATGATCCTCATTCAATTGATTTGTATGCCGTTTTTCTCTTTATTGCGCTTATTCTTTACAATGCATTTCGTTATGGACTCTTTGGAGGATTCGCTACTGCTGGTGTAACAATCGCATACTATTTTTATATTATTTATACCCGTCATTACAGCGGACATCAACTCACCAGCGGTATACAAACTACAATCGTCCTGGGTATTTTGTATTTCTTTTTGGCAGGGATTATCGGATGGCTCAAGCATACTATTGACAGCCTCATAGAACAGGAAGCAGATGAGAAGAAACGACTTGAAGCAATCCTACAACAACTCCCGGTCGGAATTATGGTTACCGATAGTAAAGGAAGTGTTACACATTCTAATAAACAATTGGATATGATACTTGGCAGAAAATTCCCGGCACATTTTGTAGTCGGAAAAGACACCTTGCTCCATGCTACTGTGGAAGGCAAATCGGTCTCCCCCTCGCAGGGCCCCTTGGCCCAGACATTTACTACCGGCAAACCGGTAGCGGGAAAAGAATACACTATTAAACGCAAAGACGGTAAAACAGTCTATATCCAAATGAGTGCGTCAGTTATCCGCAACGAACAGGGGAAAATTATTGCCGCAGCAGAAATTATTACCGATATTACCCAACAGAAAGAAATGGACAAACGCAAAGATGACTTTGTAAACATGGCATCTCACGAACTCAAAACTCCCATTACCAGCATGAAGTTGTATATTGATTCTTTGATGACACGAATGAGTCAATACAAGGATGAACGGGCAACAAAAACTCTCGCCGGTATCAAATACCAAACTGAAAAATTACAGGAATTAGTAAGTAATTTATTGGATGTCACGCGTATCCAAACCGGCAAGTTATCATTCACGAGAGAATCCTTTCACCTCAATGAATTAATTGCCGAAACAGTAGAGGGACTCCAACAATCAATTAGCACTCACACGCTTACATACTCGGGTAAAAATTCGGTCGTTGTATCGGCAGATAGATTCCGGTTATATCAAGTATTGACCAACCTGATAACCAATGCGGCTAAGTATTCCCCTACCGGGAAAGATATTATCATCCGATCAAAAAAAATTGATGGGAAGGCAATTGTCAGCATACAGGATTTCGGTATCGGAATATCCCCTGATCAACAAAAAAAGATATTTGGAAGACTGTATCAGGTTACCGATGCCAAAGAAAGAACATTTCCCGGGCTTGGCATGGGTCTGTATATTTCAAAAGAAATAATCAAACGGCATAAAGGAACTATATGGGTGGAGAGTAACAAAGGAAAGGGGGCTACCTTTTACTTCAGCTTGCCGCTGCAAAAAAATAAATAAAAGTGTATGAGGGTACTTGTTGTTGATGACGATGAAAGTATATTGGATGCGATTTGCATAACCCTTGAGGATTTTGGGTATACGGTTGCAACAATAATGAAAGGGAATGAAATATATCAGAAGATCAGAACATTTCATCCCGATGTTATTTTGTTGGATGTACTTATGTCAGGTAGTGACGGACGGGAAATTTGCAGAAACATCAAAGGTGACAATGCGACAAAAAAGATTCCTGTAGTTATGATCTCGGCTCATCCCAGTGCCAATAAAGGGGCACGAGAATGTGGTGCAAATGATTTCTTGGCAAAGCCTTTTGAAACAAAAGACCTGCTGACAAAAATAGAGCAGTATAAATAAAATTACACTTCTATTTCCTCTTTTTTTTCTGCTTGGTTCGCTTCGCGTGGATCCGGTAATACCGAGGTGTTACGATCATTATAAAAATAATTGTGGCAAGGGCTGCAAAACCGCACATAACCGATGGCAAAACCAAATGAGAAATAACTTTGAGATAAAATAATACTACCGTTGGGACGATAAAAGCCGCGTACGAAATAAGAAGCCATTTTTCCTCCGAACTATCTCCAATATGTTTGTGAAGAGAATACCAGAGTGTATAAACAGCTGCCAATAAATATGCTATATAATACGCACCGTGGAATTGACCAAACCACGTACTCATCGTAATATCCACAAAATCAGGTTGACAGGTAGCAACAAGCGCAACTTGAGGGATCAGAACAATGGCAACGACCAACACTCCCGCATAGATGTATGATGAAGACATAAGTGTGGTATGCCTTCGTGTGATAATCGAAATCAGATGAATCCCCAATGCCGGAAGAAGTGTGATAGCGATATATCCAATTTTAATCCAGAGATCCGTATACTGCGGTTCCATGCAGATGAGATATTCCGAGAATTGAAATAACCCCAAACACACCAAAAGCGCAATCCCGATTCGGCTAAATCGAGTTGTTCGATATTTGAAAAGTAAATAGAGAGCAAATGATATTTCTATGATAAAAGTTGCCAATGAAACAAGCGGTGTAAAGCAAAACAATGTATTTGTTGACTGTTTGGACGGGTGAAAGAAGTTCATTCTATTAGAATATCGTGATTGTAATACTTATGCAATACCAGCTGAAATTATTATATTGACAAATTGTCTAAATTAGACTAACATTCTATCTTAGGCGTATGAAAACAAAACTGATATATCTGGATGATTCCTACCAGAAGGAAATGGACGCTACCATTTTGGAAGTTTTATACGATGGGGAAGGGAAATATAAAATTCTTTTGGATCAGACAATTTTTTATGCTATGGGCGGGGGACAGCCAACCGATCAAGGAACCCTAATTTCAAACTCATGGAGCGGACAGGTATACCAGGTTATGATACAAAACGGACAGCTATGGCACTTTGTAAAAGCACTCTCTACACCCAAAATCGGGGAGACGGTACACGGGACAATTGATTGGCAGCGCCGCTATAAAAATATGCGGTATCATAGTGCCGGACATATTGTGGATTTTGCACTGTATCTTTTGGGATATTCCCCAAAAATAGTAAGTCCGCTCAAGGCAGATCATGGTAAAAAACCATATATTGTCTATCAAGGTGTTTTGGAAAAAGATATAAAACAGCAGTTACAGAAAAAAGTGAATGAACTGATTACAAAAGATCTGAGATTTTCCTGGAAATTCCAATCCTATGAAGATTTAAAAAAAGAAGCAATCTATTTACAACCAAATCTTCCGACCCAAAAACCCCTTCGGACTTTTAGACTGGAAACTGTCGGGGCTGTAGCCGATGGAGGAACACAATTGCATACGACTGGAGAAGCTAAAGCGATATCGGTCGATAATATTATCCGGCAGAATAATACAACAATAATACACTACTCACTACCATTATAACGTATGACTACAAAACAAATTATCAAAATATATGAGCCGGTTATCAATGGTGTTGTAACATTATTTTCACCGTTTATGGAATGTGCTGTTCATGATATCAAAACCGGTACAATTACAGCTATTTATAGTAATATTACGAATAGAAAGATCGGTGATCCCAGTCCCTTGGCACAATTACATATGCCGGTTGAAAAATTTCCCGATGTATTTGATCCCTATTATGAAATCAACTGGGATGGAAGAAAAATCAAATGCACCAGTATTACAATACGGGATGAAAAGAAAAAACCAATCGCTCTGATTTGTTTTAATTTTGACACATCGGTTTTTCAGGATATGAACATAAACCTTGCGGCATTTCTTACCGTTAAAAAAACTGCAGATAATCCGGTTGAATTATTCGGTAATAATTGGCAGGAAAAAATAGATGGATTTATCAATGACTATCTCACCCGCAATAACCTTATACTCATCCAGCTCACCCGTTCTCAAAAAAAGACATTGCTTGGTAAGCTTTCAAAAAATGGCGTTTTCTTTTATAAAAATGCTGCTCCGTATGTGGCAAAAAAGCTCCATATTTCACGAGCAACAATCTATAATTATTTGAAAATTCTGCGAGCAAATCCATAAAATCCTTCTTTTAATTATATAACTTTCTTTTCCACTTTTTAGAAAAGTGGAAAAAACGTCACCACGTCTCGTTTGGCTACAAAACTTCCGACACTCACCAAAATAACGGACTCGCTTCGCTCACCTTTCTATTTTTTAACGCTCGTTCTGTCAGTTTTGCTTCACGCTAAACATTCGAAGTGGTGACACTACGGGGATACGAGTGGAATTACTCAAGAAGGATCCAGTAGCGGAGTTTGCGGGGCATTTGGGGTCCTACTTCAACGATATTTTCCAACATTCCTCCATTGGCTTCTATGATTTTTTTTGATCCGGTATTGGTCTCGTCACACGTTACCAAGACTTTTTCTATTCCCAACTTTTTTGCTTGCGGCAACACCAATTCCAATATCTTTTTCCCATATCCTTTGTGCCGCTTTGACGGCCGAATATCATAGCCAATATGTCCTCCTACCCGCAGCAAACTTTCACTCAGAACATGACGTATTCCTGCTCTCCCAATAAATTCATTTTCATCAATTAGCCAAAAGAGCGATTGAGGAACATACCCCTTTGGTAAATCTATTCCCTTTGCCTGGTTCTTTAACTGCTGTATATACGCAGGGAAATTATCGCGGAGATCGTCAATATGTAGCCCCAAATAATCCCCGGTGTGCTGATGTTCTTTCTGGTACTCAGCTACTGCAGTAAGATAACTATCTTCGTATTCAATACTTGGTTGTACTAATTTCATATATGCAGTATACCAAATACAAAAAACAGGGTAGTGTTGCTCCCTGCTTTTTGTACCCTATGCCGCTACTAATGTATGAACGCCTATTTTTTCTTTGTTTTCTTTTTTGTTTTTTTCATGGATTTTTTGGAAGCTGTTTTTGTTTTGGATCGTTTTGTTTTACCACCTTTTCTTCCTACTACACGCACTTTATTGTAATCATAATAGGGTACATCTTTATCCCGAGGCCAAAGCGCATAAGCGAGAGGAATAACCAGAAGTCCCGTAAACCACCACCAGTTCAGCTTGGGCATGGAAACCGGCGGAGCTGCCTGTACTTGAATAACTGTAGGAAGAATAACAAATCCTGCTACTACTACCGTGAGGAAAAGGACTGTTGCAAAAAATCGTTTATACATTCTTTTGTGAATCATAGTCTGATATTGTTATTGAGAGCTGGACACCATCGGAATCTCAGTGATTCTTTGTTGCTCTGATTTATCTGTTTTTATAAATAACCGTTTTTTCTGTGAACTCCGCTTTGCCTTCCCACCTTTTATCCCTACCAATCCGCTTCCTCTATAAAATCCATTGGATTCCTCTTCAAGACTTGGCCAAAAAAGGATTGCCAAAGGAATTGCCAGAAGCGGTAATAACCATCGCCAATCCAATACCAATACTGCATCACTTATCTGCTGCTGTGTCAGATGAGATGCTTGCGCTTGTATTACAATAGGATAGGCCAAAAGGCTTGTGGTAAGTGAGAAAAATCCAATTGTAGAGAGTCCTAAGAATCGTTTCATGTCATAAGCATAAGCTTACAGAGCAAGAATTCAAGCAAGAGAGAGTAAGAAGAATGTAAGATCAATTCGGTTATCGGTTTTCCGTTATCCGTTGTCAGACTCTAGTTGGTCAGTCTTCAGTTTTCGGTTTAAACAGATTAACGGACAACAGATAAACTTGTTTCTGATAACCGAAAACAGAGAACTGATAACTGGAAGATTAACCCAGGTAATCGCGGAGTTTGTTGCCTCGGGATGGATGGCGTAGTTTTCTAAGCGCCTTTGCTTCAATTTGTCTGATGCGTTCCCGCGTTACCGCAAACATGCGTCCCACTTCTTCCAATGTTTTTGGTTTTCCATCTTTCAGACCAAATCGTTCTTCCAAAACACGTCGTTCCCGATCTGAAAGCGTCGCTAATACCTGATCAACATGTTCTTTCAAAAGTTCCCGGCTGGCAGTATCAAAAAGCGTCGGTGCTGATGTGTCATAAATAAAATCTCCCAACCGTGAATCTTCTTCATCTCCTACCGGGCTCTCAAGACTTGCCGGTTCCTGAGAAATTTTGATAATCTCAAGCGCTTTGTCGGGTTCGATTCCCAGCGCAGACGCTACTTCTTCAGGGGTTGGTTCTCGTCCTAATTCTTGCATAAGTTTTCGGGATGTTTTGAGGAATCGGTTGATATTTTCAACCATATGAACGGGAATACGAATGGTTCTGGCTTGATCGGCAATTGCCCGGGTAATGCTTTGTCGAATCCACCAGGTCGCATAGGTTGAAAACTTAAATCCACGTCTCCAGTCATATTTCTCAACCGCACGGATTAACCCCTGGTTTCCTTCCTGAATCAGATCAAGAAGGGTCAAACCACGGCCAACGTATTTTTTGGCTATAGACACGACTAATCGAAGATTTGAAGTAACCAACTTTTGTTTGGCTGCTTTATCCCCTTTTTCTACCCGTTTGGCCAGGTCAATTTCCTGTTCAAAAGTCAGAAGCGGAATCCTTCCGATTTCTTTCAAATACATACGGACAGGATCGGAAACCGTACCCTCGGTCAAAACATTGAGCGCCTCAAGCTCTTTTTCCAGAATTTCAATGGGTTTTTGGGTTTCCTGCTCCTCTGTGACATTTTCAAAAACATCGACATTGAGGCTCATAAGACGATCATAGAGGTCATCCAGCTCTGTCAAATATTGTTCGGGTTTGGGGAAAAAGTTGAGGATTTCCTCCTGGGTGATATAGCCTCTTTTTTTTGCCTGAGTAACAATCTCTGAGACTACCGGGATAATTTTTTTGTTCATAGGTCTATTTTACCACAAAACCAGCCTCAATGAAACTACAATCAGTATTACTCCGACTTCATAGAGGATAGGGTTTGCTGAAAAGATTGCTGCAAAACTGCCAGTTGCTCCTGATTATTGTCCGATTCTGCTTTTTTGATTTGATCACTCAAAACCTTTATTTTCTCCTTCAGCTTCATCTTTTTAATGTCCTGTGCCACTTTTTCAAGCTCTTCAAGCGCCATGCCGTCATTTTTGAAGTCAGGCAATGGTAATAAATAACAGGTGTCATAGGCATGCTGCAATTCTGCCGGTAATTCATCTGAAAATTTCTTCCCTTCAAAATGATGCCCCTTTCCAAAAGTGACTACATGCTCCAATAATCTTTGGTATGCAGGAATACTAAAATCCAATGAAGCAATAATCTCCATCGCATGTTCAGCAGACAAAAACGGATCTTTACTCTGGACAATAAGAGCCAACAAATATTCTTCCAATACTTCTTCACGAGGTCGTTTGCCTTTGGATATGGGGATAATTGTTTCCGGCTTGGTATTTTTTGCTTTTAATTTATCCGTTTGCTTGACCAAACTTTCAAATGACACATCAAGTTCGTTGCTTAATTTTTTGAGGAAATGTTCTTTCACGATTTCATTTTCAATCGCTGCCAGATAGGGAAGTATTTCGTCGGTTATTTTCTTTTTTGCTTCAATAGTTGTTGGAGCAGTCGCTGCAATCGCATTTGTAATAAGAAAATCATAGACATTCACATCGTGTTTTATGGCTAGTTTGAAAGCATAAGGATCTGTTTTTATCGATTCGTCCGGATCTTTTCCGCCGGGAATCACCACGACTGTTATTGCCGCACCTCTTCTTTCCAGAGTTGGTACACTTCTTTTAATTGCTTCAATTCCTGCTTTGTCAGTGTCAAAACATAATACAACCTTGGGGGCAAAACGCATAAGAAGCTGTACCTGTTCTTCTGTCAATGCCGACCCTTTTACCGCAACCGCATTGGTAATACCTTCCTGGAATGCAGAGATCACGTCAAATTCTCCTTCCATAACCAGTGCTGCCTGTTCTTTTTTGATTGACTCTTTAGCGCGATTGAGTCCAAAGAAGTGATTGCCTTTTTTATATAGAACTGTTTCTCTCGTATTAATATATTTCCCGCTCATCGTTGAACCCTCAAGCGCTCGGCCGGAAAATCCTACAACATTATCTCGATGATCAAACAAAGGAAACATCAACCGACCCTGGAAGAAATCAATCAAATCCCGACCCCGTGGAATTGATAACCCTGCGTCAATTAAATCTTGGGGGGGATAATTCTTTTTTTGCGTGAGATATTGTGACAATGTATTTCCGTTGCGGGGAGCAAACCCAATCATGAAGGTATCTACTACTTGGGGCTTAATATGCCGTTCTTCTATCAAATACCGCAGCGCAGTTTTGCCAATTGGATGGCGGGTTAATAAATAATGATAAAACTCCGCAGCAAGCATATTGAGACTATAGAGCCGCTCTTTTTGGGAACTGATTGCTTTATTTCTGAATGATTCCTGCAGTTCTATTCCCGCTCGTTTTGCCAACATACGCAATGCTTCGGGAAATTCCAGGTTTTCATATTGCATGAGAAATGTATAAGCATCTCCCCCCATACCACACCCAAAACAATGCCAGATCTGTCGTTCGGGTGATACCACAAAAGAAGGAGTTTTTTCTCCATGGAATGGACATAATGCATGGAAATTATGTCCGGTTTTTTTCAGTGTTATAAACTCGGAAATGAGTTGTACAATATCTGTTTTTTGACGTATCTGTGCTGTCTGATCCATAGGCATGCCTATTGTACCACGCAGTACCAGATTAGAGGTGCAATTATCGTTTTTCTCCTTGCATTTTTCCCCAGTATTGGTTATAAGAATGATATCAATGCCAAAAACGACATTTGATTTCTCGACCTACCTTTCCCCCTTCACCTGGCGCTACGGATCTCCCCAAATGCGTTCTATTTGGTCGGAAGAAAATAAAAGAAAACTCTGGAGAAAAATTTGGGTGGAACTGGCAACCGCACAACACAAAAAAGGACTCCTCACAAAAAAAGAATTAGACGATTTAATAAAACATCAAACAACAGTTGATATAGAACGTGCCCATGAAATTGAACGAGAAATCCACCATGATCTGATGGCAGAAATAAAAACCTATGCAGAACAATCACCCACAGGAGGTGGGAAATTACATTTAGGAGCAACCTCAATGGATATTGAAGACAACGCAGATGCACTGCGGGAAAAAGAATCATTAGACCTTCTTGAAATTAAATTAAAAAACCTCTTACAAACATTTTCTGAAAAAATTAATCAGTATAAAGATGTTCCCTGTATGGGATACACCCATTTACAACCCGCAGAACCAACAACAATTGGCTATCGATTCGCCTTTTACACACAGGATTTACTGATGGATTTAAAACTTCTTCGTTTTGCTAAGCACTCGCAAAAAGGAAAAGGCCTTAAAGGAGCTGTCGGTACATCAGCAAGTTATACACAACTTATGGAAAATGCATCGGAAGTTGAACAAGAAGTTATGAAAAAACTTGGCATGGATGCATTTACCATTACGAGCCAAACGGCACCCCGGAAACAAGAACAACTTATTATTTCTGTACTTTCCTCAATTGCAGCATCTTTGTATAAACTGGCTTTTGATATTCGTATTTTGCAATCACCCGCATTTGGAGAATTATCTGAACCGTTTGGCAAAAAACAAGTTGGTTCATCAGCAATGCCATTTAAAAGAAATCCCTGGAAGTCTGAACAAATTTGTTCACTTGCACGATATATTATTCATCTTTCAAATCTCCCGGCAGATAATGCAGCCCATATGTTGCTTGAACGAACATTGGATGATTCAGCAAATCGGCGTGTTTTTATACCGGAACTTTTTTTGGCAACCGATGAAATTCTTTCAAGCGCGAATACTATTATGAGTGACGTGGTTATTCATGATCATGCAATCAAAAAAAATCTTACTAGGTATGGTATGTTCTGCGCAACCGAAAGTATTTTAATGGAGGCAGTCAAACAAGGAGCAGATAGACAAAAATTACATGAGATACTCAGAACCCATGCACTGAAAGCATATGATGCCATACAGAAAACAGGAAAAAATCCACTTCCCCAACTTATGGAGAATGATTCTTATATTACACGCTATATACCAAAAAAGGATTTAGGAAAACTCTTAGATCCAACAACTCATATCGGCAATGCACCACAAGCATGTACCACATTTCTCAAACAATTAAAGCATGAGTTATCAAACTAGAGTCGGTATTGTCGGAGGAGGACAATTAGGCAGAATGCTTACTCTTGCGGCAAAAAAAATGGGATTTACGGTTATCGTTACAGACCCAACTCCTCACAGCCCCGCAGGACAAGTCGCTGATGAGGAAATTACCGGCGGGTATAAAGATGAAACAACCACACGCAACCTTGCTAAAAAGGTCGATGTTATTACCATTGACGCAGAATTTGTAAATGATGAGGTATTAGCCCAGCTGGTAAAAGAGGGTATACCAGTACATCCCTCTCCCCAAACAATTCAGATTATCAAAGATAAATTACACCAAAAAGAATTCCTCAAAAAAAATGGTATTCCCACAGCAGAATTTATTTCTGTTGTTACCCAACAAGATATTGAAAAAGCGGGAGAAAAATTCGGGTATCCGTTGCTTTTGAAAGCCAGGACAGACGCATATGATGGAAAAGGAAACTATCTGGTCAAAAATAAATCCGATATTGAGAAAGGGATGAAAAAGTTAGAAGGACGAATACTGTATGTTGAAAAATTTGTTCCCTTCACAAAAGAACTTGCAATTATGGTTGCTCGCAATACAAAAGGCGAAATAAAAACATACCCTGTAACACAAACTATTCATAAAGATAACATTTGTGATACTGTCATTGTTCCCTCACTAACATCTAAGACGGTTCAAGAGAAAGCACAAAAATTGGCAATAAAAACAGTACAAAAATTGCACGGCGCCGGAGTATTCGGTATTGAAATGTTCCTTACCCCAACGACAAGCTTAGGGCAAGCTAAGATATTAGTGAATGAAATTGCCCCTCGCGTTCATAATTCCGGACATTATACAATAGAATCCGCTGTTACATCACAGTTTGAGCAACACATTCGGGCAATTATGGGACTGCCACTGGGTAAAACGACGTTGCTTTGTAAAGCAGTCGTGATGAAAAATATTTTGGGAGAAAAGCAGGGGAATGGATTTCCCAAAGGGCTTGAAAAAGCACTGAAAATCCCAAACGTCTCGATACATATGTATGGAAAAAAGCAGTCACGACCGGGCAGAAAAATGGGACACATAACGGTGGTAGGAAATACCATTGAAGAGTGTTTGAAAAAAGCAAATAAGGCAAGAAAAGCACTAACAATATAATTTTCAATTTGAAATTTAAAATTTGAAATGAATGCTTTAAAATTAAAATTTAAATTATTTTGATTTGACTGAAAATTGAAAAATGAAAATTAAAAATTCAAACATGAAATGTTTGGTAGGTATCATCATGGGTTCGGATTCTGATCTTCCTGTCATGCAGGATGCTGCTAAGATTTTGGATGGTTTTGGAATTTCGTATGAGTTAACTATTGTGTCAGCACATCGAACTCCTAAGAAATTGTATGAATATGCAACAACTGCAGTGCAAAAAAATCTAAAAGTAATTATTGCCGGAGCAGGAGGTTCTGCACATTTACCCGGTATGGTTGCGGCACTCACTCCATTACCGGTTATCGGAGTTCCCATCACAACAAAATCAATGAATGGACTTGATTCCCTGCTTTCAATAGCGCAAATGCCGCCGGGAATTCCAGTTGCAACAGTTGCGGTAAACGGCGCAAAAAATGCGGGAATTCTAGCAGCAAGTATTCTTGGCACTTTTGACACAACAATACAAAAAAAAATTGCTGATTACAAAAAGAGCCTGGAACAGGAAGTTTCCCAAAAAGCACAAAAACTTGAAACAGTAAAGTTTAAAAAATACTTAGATGAACGTACTTAAAACTGTTAATCTCAAAAATCTCGGTAAAAAATATTCCGGTAAAACGCGGGATTTTTATGTGAAAGACAATAAACGCATTATTATCTCAACAGATCGCATTTCAGCATTTGACCAGAATCTGGGATATATTCCGTATAAAGGACACGTACTCAACGAGCTTACTGCATTTTGGTTTGAAAAAACCCACGATATTATCCAAAATCATGTTATTGCAGTACCTGACCCCAATGTATTAGTTGTTAAAAATTGTGAACTCATCCCAATTGAGATGGTCGTTCGCGGGTATATCACCGGCGTTACCGGTACTTCTATTTGGGGCAGCTATGAAAAAGGACAACGGTTGATCTATGGACTTAAATTCCCGCAAGGATTACAAAAAAACCAAAAGCTGCCATCCCCTGTTATCACTCCTACAACCAAGGCAGTTATTGGTCATGACCAACGATTAACAAGAAATGAAATCATAAAAACCCGCATCATTGCTAAAGAAATTTATGAACAAATGGAACAAGCAGCCCTGGCTCTTTTTGAATACGGTACGAAACTATGTGAAGAGCAGGGAATTATTCTGGTGGATACCAAGTATGAATTTGGGTTATATAACGGCAAGCTCATGCTGATTGATGAAATCCATACTCCTGATTCTTCACGATTCTGGATCAAAAAAACATATAAAAACCGTTTTGAGAACAATAAAGAACCAGAGAACTTTGATAAAGAATTCTTGCGGCTTTGGTTTGCCGCTAGGGGATATACCGGAGATGGTATTGCCCCAAGAATGCCTGCTACTTTTGTCCAGAACGTCAGCAAACGATACGTAGATATCTATGAAAAACTCACTGAAAAAAAACTGAAAAAATATACAGGAGATATTGAAAAAAGAATTAACGATAATATAAGGAATTTTCAATTTGAAATTAGAAATTTTCATTGAATGGTAAATGTTTAAATATTTCAAATTAAGATTTCATTTAAAATTGAAAAATTAAAACTTAAAATTAGATACATATATGGAAGATAAGATGCATGATCAGTGTGGAATATTTGGAATTTTTGATCCCAATCTGGATGTTGCCAGAATCAGTTATTTTGCGTTATATGGACTCCAACATCGCGGACAAGAAAGTTCCGGAATTGCAGTAAGCAACGGAAAGAGATTTAAGTTGCGGCGCGGTATGGGGCTGGTCCGTGATGTATTCAAAACTGACAAAGACATTAATCGTTTGGGGAAAGGAATAATTGCAGTAGGACACAATCGATATTCTACCACTGGGTCTTCCCACATTTGCAATGCTCAACCATTTCTTTTGGAAGAAGAAGGAAGATCAATCGTTATTGCCCATAACGGGAATTTAATTAATAGCGCCGAGCTGCGTAAAAAAGTTAAGCACACCAAACTGGGCTCTACGACAGATAGCGAAATCGTCGCAGCGCTTCTTCTGGAAAGTAAAAAACAGACGTGGGAAGAGCGGTTTGATGACATACTTCCCAAAGTACAAGGCGCATATAGTTTTGTTATTGCAACCCGTGATTTGCTCTTTGGGATTCGCGATCCATTCGGCGTACGCCCGCTTCTTTTGGGAAAAGTAAATGATGGATGGGTATTTTCATCTGAAGATTGTGTATTCCCCGGTATCGGAGCAAAATTTGTTCGTGAAGTAGAACCAGGAGAAGCAGTTATTATTGATAAAGACGGACCAAAATCATTTTATCGACAAAAAATCAAACGCCGGGCTTTTTGTATTTTTGAATATGTCTACATTGCTCGTCCTGATTCCACACTCAACGCGCAAAGCGTTGGAAAAGTACGGGAGCGCTGTGGAGAATTACTGGCATCTCAAGCACCGGTCAAAGCAGATATGGTTATGTCAGTTCCTGACTCAGGCAATACTGCAGCAATTGCCTATGCCAAAGCATCTAAAATACCTCTCAGTGAAGGCGTTATTAAAAACAGATATATCGGCAGAACATTTATTCAACCTGATCAGAGACTGCGAGAACTGGGGATTAAAATAAAATTCGGTCCCATGACCGCAAATCTGAAAAATCAACGGGTTATTGTCGTTGATGACTCAATTGTTCGAGGTACTACTATGCGAGAATTTATAACGCTTCTTCGCACCTATGGAGCCCGTGAAGTACACTTGCGCATTGCCTGTCCACCCATCACCGATCCGTGTTTTTATGGAGTTGATACACCGACAAAAAAAGAATTGATTGCAGGCAAACCAAAAAAAGATGGAAGTGTCGATGTTGAACAAATTCGCACAATAATTGGAGCTGATTCCCTTGAGTTTCTTTCCCTTGCTAATCTACTCAAAGCTGCGGGTGAACAAGGAACAACAAAGAAAAGTTTTGATCCACAAAAAACATCGTTTTGCACTGCTTGTATGACAGGGAAATATAAAATTCCACTGCGAGGACAACGAGGAAAATTCCAATTGGAAAATCCTCTGTATCCATCAGAACTTGTCGAAACAGAATGAAACGATTGGCAGGAATTACTCAGAACTTACGAACCGCTATCCTTATCTCCGGCGGTGGTACTACAGCCGAGGCAGTTATAAAAGCGTGTCAAAAAAAACATTTGTCAGGAATTAACCCTATTGTTATTTCCAGTAGTAGTGAGGCCAAAGGAAACGAACGAGTTAAAAAACTGGGAGTTGAACTTCATATTCTTGACACACAAAATTTCTCAACGAGAGAAAAATTTAATGAGAAATTATTCTACTTGCTCAACGATTTACAAATTGATATTATTTCTCTCCAAGGATGGCTTCTGCTTATCCCGGCAAAAATTGTCCGAAAATATAACGGCAGAATTATCAATCAGCATCCCGGACCCATGGATCCGGGCAGGCCGGATTTCGGGGGAGCGGGTATGTCAACCCCCTACCGAACAAATAGTGCCAGACTTGCATATGTATGGGCAACAGGAGAAGATCCCTGGACAGAAAGCGATACTCATTTTGTCACGGAAGAATTTGACAAAGGGGGTATCATACGAACAGAAAAAATGGAAATACCAACAAAAAAAGAACTGATACCAATTTCTTTACTGCGGAAAAACCCTGAAGATTTAATTCAAACAACCCACCAGGTACAAAAAGCTTTCTATCCTGTTGAGCATCATAATGTTATCAAAACATTGCAGCTTTTTTCGCAGGGAACAGTAACAGAGTACAAAAGAAAAAAACCACTCATACCAAAGGCAAATATTGCAATTTTAAACGATGCAAAAAAATTAGCGATAACGCTCTTTCCAAATTATAACTTATGAAAAAAAACGTTTTGATCATAACAGCCAATGGCCGGGAACATGCATTGGCAACTGCATACGCAAAAAGTGATAAGGTAAAAAAAGTTATCATGATTCCAGGAAATGGATTAACAAAACTAGGAAGCAATAAAATAAAAAATTATCCTGATATAAATCCATTTGATTTTGATGCAATTCTTCCAATTTGTAAAATTGAAAAAATAAATTTCGTTGACGTTTCCCAAGACGATTGTATTTTCCAAGGATATGTAGACAAATTTCAAAAAGTAGGGATATCCGCATTTGGTCCGACACAAAAAGCAGCTGAGATTGAATGGAATAAAGATTGGGCACGGGATTTCATGAAGAAATATAATCTTCCAATCCCTCATTACGAATCATTTACTGATGAAAAAAAAGCCATTGAATATATTAAGAAACTTTATCGTCATCCTGGACCTGATCAAGGATCCAGGATTTCTCTGGCTTCCCGTGTTCACGGGAATGACAATATTTTGCTGTACATTAAAGCAGCGGGGCTTGCCGGAGGAAAGGGCGCAATACGCGCACAAACAACAGACCAGGCAATTACCGCCATCAAATCAATGAAACAATTTGGGAAAGCGGGGGAAACCTTTCTGATAGAAGAAGGTATGATCGGTGAAGAATTTTCCCTCTTTGCCATCTGTGATGGTACCGATTATGTCATTGCCAAAGCTGCACAAGACCATAAGACTGTATATAACAAAGACCACGGACCCAACACCGGTGGGATGGGATGTGTAGCACCTCCCCGTATTGTAACTAAAAAAATTCTTGCGGAAGTTGAGAAAAAGATTCTTAAACCCTTTATGAACGGGATGCAAAAGGAAGGCCGCCCTTATAGGGGAATTTTATATTTAGGAGGAATGATTATAACACGACAAAATTATTCTTCGAACAAAGTGAGAAGTTCTCGCAAGGCTCGAACAATAAAACCTATGGTAAAAATTATAGAATTTAATGCCCGCTGGGGAGATCCGGAAGCAGAAGTTATTATCCCATCTATCCAAACCGACTATATGGACCTTGTTGATGCAGTTTTGTCCGACAACTTAAAGAAAATAAAAATTACATTTGATAAAAAAGTCCGCATCAGTATTGCAGGATGCTCAATGGGATATCCTGATGATTATTCCCAAGCAAAAGATAAAGAGATTTTTGGACTCATACAAGCATCAAAACTACCCGGTATTACTATTTTTGGCGCAGGAATAAAAAGCACAGGGAAAAAATTGTTGGCAAATGGCGGTAGGGTATTTCATGTCGTGGCAGAGGGAGAAACGGTTATACAAGCACGGGTCAGAGCGTATGGAGCATTGGCAATAATCACCATTGAAGGCAATAATCTTCACTACAGAACAGACATTGGCTGGAGAGATGTAATTCGAATGTATTCAAATAAAAATAGTGCGAATATCTCCGAATGAGTTCATACATCTACAATGAGTTTTTGTAGTGTTGTAATTTGGATGAATTAGAAGTATTATCATTCGCATGCATTAGCATTTATATGATTCATAGAATTGAAATAGCGGCAAAGGTTTTTGATACACGAGCTGATGTGAGACGGAAATGGCTCAAAAGTATTGGGATTGCCAAACGTATTAGAAATATTGATCTGGTTGACGTTTATACCATTGAGAAAGACCTTACTCCCAAACAACTGAAACAAGTAACCTCCATGCTTTCAAATCCTATTTCTCAGGAAGGACAAGAATATTCCTACAAAAAAAATGGTAAATCACGAAAATTTAATGCTCCGAAAACTTTTTCTTGGGCAATTGAAGTAGGATTACTCCCCGGCGTAACCGATAACTTGGCAGCAACTGCAAAAGAAGCCATTGAAGATCTACTAAAAATTACGTTCCAACCGGGAGAAGGTGTTTATACTACTCAGATGACGTTTATCCTTGGGAATTTATCCCGGCAAGATGCGATTATTATCGCTGAGAATTTGGCAAATCCGCTTATTCAAAGAATTAGTATTAAAAGCTTCAAAGAATTTCAGCAGGATAATGGGATGGATTTTGTTATTCCCCGCGTTAAATTGGTCCAGGCATCCAGTGTGGGATTTGTTGATCTTAATGTTTCAGATGAAGAACTCATTAATATTGGAAAGCTGGGTATTGTAAATGGTGAAGGCGAACGAGGGGGACCATTGGCATTGGATCTGACCTACATGCAAGCAATCAAGACTTATTTTTCCCTGCATGATCGTACCCCGACAGATATTGAACTGGAATCCCTTGCCCAAACGTGGTCTGAACATTGTAAACATACTATTTTTGCCGATGCAATTGATGATATTACCAAAGGATTATTCAAAACATACATTAAAGGAGCAACGGAAAAAATCAGAAAATTAAAAGGGAAGAAAGATTTTTGTGTATCTGTTTTTACCGATAATTCAGGCGCGATCAGATTTGATGATACATATTTGATAACTCATAAGGCAGAAACTCATAATTCTCCTTCCGCACTTGATCCATTTGGCGGAGCGGTCACCGGCATCGTCGGAGTTAATCGGGATGCGCTTGGATTTGGATTGGGGGCAAAGCCAATCATCAACACCTATGGTTTTTGTTTTGCAGACCCCAACGATAGCGAACCCCTGTATCGAGTTTCAAACTTTCGACAAAAAATGCTTTCTCCTCGACGCATCATGAAAGGGGTTATAGAAGGCGTTAATAATGGAGGAAATTGTTCCGGTATTCCAACACCCCAAGGATTTCTTTTTTTTGATAAAAGATTTAAAGGAAAGCCCATGGTATTTGTAGGTACGGTAGGTCTTATTCCTGAAAAAATAGGAGGAAAACCTTCTTATGAGAAACAGGCGAAACCCGGTGATTACATCGTAATGGTAGGAGGAAAAGTCGGACTTGATGGTATTCATGGTGCAACATTTTCATCTGTAGCGCTGGATTCGGGCAGTCCTGCCACTGCAGTTCAAATTGGAGATCCTATCACCCAGAAGAAGTTGTCAGACGCGATAGTAAAAGAAGCCCGTCATGACGGCGTAATCGATGGTATTGCAGATACCCAAAGACTCCTTTCCGAAGTTTTGGTCAACGAGGCACGAGATTGCGGACTCTATAACAGTATTACTGATAATGGCGCGGGAGGATTATCCTGTTCAGTTGCGGAGATGGCTCAAGAATCAGGCGGTTGTGATGTATGGCTTGAGAAAGTACCTTTGAAATATCCCGGACTACAACCATGGGAAATATGGATATCAGAATCGCAAGAGAGAATGACATTGGCAGTACCTCCCCATAAATGGGATCGATTCCAAAAACTTATGGAAAGCCGCGGAGTAGAAGCAACCATTATCGGTAAATTCACGGATACGGGCAAATGCCAAGTATCCTTCCATGGGAAAATTATTATGGATGTCGCTATGGATTTTCTACATGATGGATTACCACCGCGCCCCATGAAGACAAAGCTATTGAAACCCACAGTGAAAAAGCCCATCTTACCAAAGTTAAAAGATAGTACCCCATTATTTTATGGCATGCTTTCACGGCTCAATACGGCAAGTTTTGAATTTATATCAAATCAGTACGACCATGAAGTCCAAGCAGGATTAGTCCTCAAACCTATCCAGGGAAGAGGACGAATAAATGCGGACGCAACAGTAATACGACCGGTTCTCAATTCTCAAAAAGCAGTTGTATTATCACAAGGTATTAACCCTCATTATTCGGATATTGATACCTATACTATGGCTGCCTGTGCAATTGATACGGCAGTACGCAATGCAGTCACAGTCGGAGGAAATATCGATTATATGGCACTATTGGATAACTTTTGCTGGTGTTCTTCCAATGAACCGGAGCGTTTGTATCAACTCAAACTTGCGGTAAAAGCCTGTTATGACTATGCTGTTGCATACCAAACCCCTTTTATTTCAGGAAAAGACAGTATGTTTAATGACTTTAAAGGATTTGACAAACACAATAATCCTATTAAGGTATCTATTCCCCCAACACTTTTGATTTCTTCCATTGGTGTTATTCCCGATGCGGCAAAAGTAGTATCCTTGGATGCTAAATTTGCCGGTGACTTAGTATATATGTTGGGTGAAACTTTTGATGAGATGGGAGCATCAGAATATTTCTGGTATCTGAACGAGAAAAATAAGAAAGACGCAGCAGTTGCGGGAATACTTCCCAAAGTAAACGCAAAGAAGAATAAAATAATGTACCAAACATATTTTAAAGCAGTTCAAAAAAATATAATCACTTCGGCAATCAGTGTGGGACTTGGAGGGCTAGGATTAGCACTTGCGAAAACCGCAATGGGAGGAGAATTAGGATTGGAGATTAATCTAAACAAAGTAGTAGGCAAAACGACTCGTGATGACTTCACACTTTTTTCAGAATCCCAAGGGCGGATACTGGTAACGATAAATCCTAAAAATAAAAACTCATTTGAAAAACTCTTTGCCCGCATTCCTCATTCACTGATTGGCATGGTGACAAATACTGATGCTATTACTATTACTGACAAAGGAAAAAATGTAATTGTCAAAGCGGATATACAAACATGTTTGGATCATTATCGATCACCATTTAAAGGATATTAATATGGCAAAACCAAAAGTTTTAATTTTTTCAGGATTTGGACTTAATTGTGAAGAAGAAACCAAGTACGCATTTGAACTGGCCGGTGCCAAAGGAGAAATCGTGCATATCAACGATTTGGTAGCGGGCGACAAAAATCTGCAACAGTTTCAAATTCTAGCACTCCCCGGTGGATTCTCGTATGGAGACCACACCGGATCAGGGAACGCATATGCACAACGGATTAAAAATCGGCTCTGGGAACAGATAAAACGTTTTGTAGAAAAAGATCATCTCGTGATTGGCATCTGCAATGGCTTTCAAATTTTAACTAACTTGGGATTGGTACCGGCACTGGGCAAGAATTATGGCAAGCAAGAAGTCGCGCTGCTTCATAATGATAATGCACGTTATACAGTGCGCTGGGTGGATGTAAAAGTAGAAAATAAAACACCATGGCTTGTAGGCATCGAGAGTTTTTCCGTACCAATTGCGCATGGCGAGGGAAAAGTATTTGTAGAACCGAAAATACTTGATGCTCTCCATAAAAAAAATCTTATTGCGCTTCGCTACTATGACGGTGTAATCTGCAATTACCAAGGCTTGCAACCAAATCCCAATGGATCGGTGGATAATATTGCTGGACTCACTGATGAGACAGGTAGAATCTTTGGATTGATGCCTCACCCCGAACGCGCAATTGCTTTTACCCATTTACCCAATTGGACCTTTCTCAAAGAACAATTACAAAGAGACGGAAAAGATATACCCAAACATGGACCAGGATTGCAAATCTTCAAAAACTCAGTAACATATTTCAAATGATCAAAGCAGTAATTTTTGACATGGACGGTGTCATCGTTGATAGCGAACCACTTCAATCACTATCCCTTGAAGTACTTTTGAAAGAATATGGACAAGTGCCCATTCGTCATAAAAATGGCCTTATCCAAATAGTTGGTGCAGCAGGGGATGATAGTTACAAAATCATCATGAAGAAACATAGTATAAATGACAGCTTGGAAAACTTCAAAAGGAAAAGAAGAGATATCTATGAACGCCTCTTACAAAAAAAACTTTCTCCGATGCCCGGTTTTAAAAAAGCCATTCGTCTTCTGCAAAACGAGAAAATAAGAATTGCTCTTGCATCAAGTAGAAATTTCGCCCATATACATCTTGCATTAGAGAACCTTGGAATTACCCATTTCTTTGAAGTAATCAGCGGTCCCAGTCTTCATCTAAAACATAAACCTGCTCCTGATATTTATCTTGCTGCGGCAAAAAAATTACGACTAAAACCATCCAAATGCATCGCTATAGAAGATTCTGAAATTGGAGTGTTATCTGCGTATACCGCCGGCATGAAGATAATTGCCGTACCCACGTTATATACACGAGATCATGATTTTTCAAAAGCTCATGCGATAGTTGAGAGTTTACAACACATCAATAGACAGTTATTATATAGCTTATGAAAAAACAAAAAATTACATACTCTCAAGTAGGGGATAACTATGAAACAAAAGACCCCATTAAAAAATTGTTCCAAACTGCAGCAAAAAAAACTTCTATACATTTAAAAAAATCGGGGTTTCCTGAAGTTTCAGAGACGAGAGGGGAATCCGCATTTGTCTGGAAACAAGGAAACTATTTCATGGCATCAGTTATAGAAGGTTTGGGAACCAAAAATTTAATCGCAGATGGCATGAGAAAAACTACCGGCAAAACGTATTATGACATTGTCGCTCATGATACTATCGCTACCATCATTAATGATCTTATCTGTGTAGGAGCAAAACCACTTGTGATTCATGCTTATTGGGCAATTGAAGATAACACATGGCTTGCTGATAAAAAACGGATGACTGATTTAATTATTGGATGGAAAAATGCATGTGATATAGCCGGTGCCACATGGGGCGGAGGAGAAACAGCAACCATGAAACAAATCGTAAAAAAAGACGTAGCGGAGTTTGCAGGATCTGCCATTGGAATTATTACAGATAAGAAAAGGTTGGTAACCGATAACAAATTAAAATCAGGTGATAGGATATTACTTATTAAAAGTAATGGTGTAAATGCAAATGGTATTTCTCTGACTCGCGCACTTGCAAAGAGATTGCCCAAAGGTTATGCAACAAAATTAAAAAATGGAACCTATTATGGAGAAGCACTGTTAACCAAATCAAATATTTATGCAAAGCTTATCCAGGATTTACTAAAGGCTGATATAGATATCCACTACATATCAAATATCACCGGACATGGGATGCGAAAAATTATGCGAGCACGGGGGAAATTTACCTACATAATTGAAAAAATATTTGATCCGCAAGAAATATTTTTATTCATTCAAAAGCATGCCAATACAGATGATTATGAAATCTACCAAACATATAATATGGGGCAGGATTACGCTATCTTTATTCCCCAAAAACATATGAAAAAAGCGTTGCAGATTGTAAAGAAAAATAAATTCAAGGGACTGGATGCGGGATATATAGAAAAAGGTGAAAAACAAGTCATTATTAAACCAAAAAATATAGTATATAAAGGTGCTACTCTTGACTTAAGATAAACTATTTCTATAGATACTTCACTATCTCAGTAAGAACTTTTTTATCCTCTTTGATTGTGCTATTTTTTCCAATAAATACTCCAACATTTCTGCGGAATTGAAAAGGAAGTCTTTGGATAAATAGTTTTTTTCGTTTTAATTCTTGTTCGACAATATTTCTGGGCAAAATCGCTACGCCACAATTTCCAAGCGCTAATTGCCGCATAAATGATGGATCTGTTGATTCCACAATAACCTTCGGTTTTATCCCATGTTCTAAAAATACCATATCAATGTATCGCTGCGTCTCCGACCCCTTGTTGTAGAGTATAAATGGGATTTGTGAAACTTCTTCTCTCCATTTTTTTTCTGATACTGGTACCAACAATTCCGAAAATGAATGAACTAAAATAACATTTGGGAAAAACTTTAAATCTTCGGGAACAACACAAATTACTACATCAAAAATACCACTATTGAGGCTTTTTAATAGAGACAGAGACCGATCTATCCCAATTTCAAACCGATCTTTTTCAAGCTTTTTTTGAAAATATTTTGATAGTTTTAATGCAGCATTATCATATAATCCAAATCTATATTTTGATAATGCACGGTATGTTGTTTTTATATCTTTGGCACTATGCCAGAGCCGCTGCATTCCCAAAGCAATCTCATATATCAATTCTCCCTCGGATGTCAGATGGATATGTTTAGCAACGGAACGAAATAAACGCACTCCCAATTCTTTTTCAAGCCTCTGGATGGAAAGAGAGAGAGCAGGTTGGGTAATAAATAGTTTTTCTGAAGCTTTGGTAAAAGAACCTATTTGGACAAGTGTAATAAATCGTTCCAACTCAATATTCATAATTATTATTTATGGATAATAAAATACATTAATTTTACTTGCTAACTATTGTTTGTTATTATACTCATATATGGCACGCATTACAACTCGAAAAAAGAAAATAGAAAATTCACCTATTAAAGTAGCATTACTGGGAGTAGGGAACTGTGCATCATCATTGGTTCAGGGATTAACCTATTACAAAAATGTGAAAGATGAAAAACGTGTGGTAGGGCTGATGCATACGGTACTGGGAGGATATACCATTTCAGATATTGAAATAGTCGCTGCATTTGACATCAACAAAACAAAAGTAGGCAAAGACCTTGCTGATGCAATGTATGCATATCCGAATAATACGGTTATTTTTGCCAAAGTAAAACGGACCGGTATAAAGGTTCATAATGCCAGGGCAATGGATGGGGTAGGAGAGTATGTAAAAGATCTTATTACCCTCAGTCAAGAAAAAATCACAGACCCTGTCGAAATACTCAAAAATAGCGGTGCACAAATTCTGGTTAATTATTTACCCGTTGGCAGTCAGAAAGCAACAGAATATTGGGCACAGGTCTGTCTCAAAGCCAAAGTTGCAATGATTAATTGTATACCTGTTTTTATAGCGTCAGATCCAGCATGGGCAAAGAAATTTATAGATGCAAAAGTTCCAATTATCGGAGATGATATCAAATCACAAGTTGGGGCAACGATAGTACACAGAACCTTGGTTAATTTATTCCTGGATCGAGGGATGCCGATTGACCGGACATATCAACTAAACGTTGGGGGCAATACTGATTTCCAAAATATGCTTGAGAGAAAACGTCTTACGTCCAAGAAAATCTCAAAAACCAGATCGGTTACCTCACAAATCAAATTGCACGATCTGGATATCGATTCAGATGATGTGCATATCGGACCCAGTGATTATGTACCATGGCTCAAAGACAACAAACTCGCATTTATTAGAATTGAAGGCAGGCATTTTGGAGATATACCCATGGATATTGAAGTACGACTATCCGTAGAAGATTCACCCAACTCCGCAGGCGTTGTAATTGATGCTATTCGCTGCTGTAAAATTGCATTGGATCACAAGATTGGGGGACCTTTAGAAGAACCATCTTCTTACTTTATGAAGTCTCCTCCCAAGCAATTTACCGATTCCCAGGCACGCCAAAACGTAGAATTCTTTATAAACCAATACTCCTGAGTGAATGGAGGAGAGAAGACTCTCTCTAATCCGCAAAAATCTCTTCGAATTTTCTCACTATAATTCTTATAACTTTTATAAAAATTATAATGATTATAGAATCGGCGGATTGTCCACAATTTCTTATGACAATCTGCCAACATTTATTGTGCGACGTAGACATATGAAAGAGCGGGGTACTTCTCCAATCCAGTAATAGAGAAGAGCATCCGTAGCAGCGTGTAGTTAGTAGCGTATAGCGTGTAGTTAATATCAAATATAATACTTTATTTTGTTCTCTACATGCTACGTGCCACACCCAACGCGCTCTATCACTTATCCACATCCCCATGCAATTGTATGCATCCTGTGAAAATTATAGGATATCGTGAAAAGGATTAGCAGTCATCGTCTGTCTACGACAACTTTACACTATAAGACAATAACTATATCATACTACATCACTAATATTAACTGTATCATTTTTCTTTTTCGTGTTTTTTTCGGCTCCTCTCTTCCCCACCTCTTCCCGTCTTTATTTTGTCAGCAATTAGGCTCGTTTTTGTCAATCAAACTCTTCAAATATATTTTATAATGTAGCTATGACACACGCAGTTATCTTTGATATGGATGGCGTCATCTCAGATACTCAATCTCTCCATGCCCAAGTTGAGAGCCAAGTACTGAAAAAATTTGGCATTACTCTCTCCCCTACATATATTACCGAACACTTTTCAGGTACAAAAGATGTGGAACTGTTCATAAAAATACTTGCCCAACATAAAAGTCATGAGTCTGCTCAAAAACTATTGGAAGAAAAATGGCAAAGAATGTATATGCATGAAGACAAAATAAGAGCAATTGATTATGTCAAACCCTTTATCGCTTCTCTTTCTGCACAGGGATTACTCCTTGCGGTAGGCTCAGCATCACGAACGCAATTTGTGGAATATGTCCTGAACAAATTAGATCTGAGGAAGTACTTTTCTGTTATAGCATCTTCCTATGATGTTGCGTTGGGCAAACCACATCCGGATCTTTTTTTACTTGCGGCGCATAAACTGAATGTTACTCCCGATACATGCGTTGTTGTTGAGGATGCACCGGCTGGAATAGAAGCTGCAAATCGTGCCGGAATGAAATCAATTGGTATTACAACTACTCATACAAAAGCCGATCTAAAGATGGCAACAAAAATAATTGATTCCTTTACACAAATCTCTGTAGATGAAATAAAAAACCTCTAACAGAAACAAGGTTTATTCACTCTTCTTGTTTATTTGTTTATTGGATTATTTGTTGATTTGATTATTGGTTTATTACACTTATTCCCATTCCATGGTGGCCGGAGGTTTGGTGGAGATATCATAGACAACACGAGAAATTCCCGGTACTTCATTGACAATTCTTGAGGATATTCTTTGTAACAAGTCATAGGGTAACCGTGCCCAAGTTGAGGTCATGACATCTTTCGATTCAACTACTCGAAGCGCAACTACTTCACCAAAAAATCTTCCATCCCCTTTTACCGCAGTTGAGGACGCCCCACTCATAATAGCAAATGAGAGAAATACTTTTCCCAGCCACCCTGCTTTTTCAATCTCTTCCAAAACAATCGTATCAGCTTGTCTCTCTTGATCAAGCCGTTGCTTGGTCACTTCGCCCCTGATCCGAATCCCATACCCGGGACCGGGGAATGTTTGTTTGGATACAAATTCATGCGGTATTCCCAACTCTTCTCCCAAACTACGTACTTCGTCTTTATACATTTCCCGAAGCGGTTCCAGAAGCTCCAGCTTCATATGCTGAGGTAATCCTCCCACATTGTGATGAGATTTAATTTTTGCCGCGTGGCGGGTTCCCTGGCTTTCAATAACATCGGAATAGATCGTGCCTTGAAGCAGGAATTTGACATTTTTCCCTTGTGCGATTAGCTGATCCATTTGTTCTTCAAATAATTCTATATAATAGTTCCCAATAATTTTACGCTTCTCTTCCGGATCATCAACGCCGGTGAGCCGCTCAAGCATTTGATCTTCAACAGACAAAATGGTCGGCTCAACATTGTGTTTTTCAAAAATCCTTTTTACGATATCCCCTGTCCCCGCTCTCATCAATCCGTTATCTACATAAATTGGAATAAATTGTTTCCCAATTGCATCAGCAGCTAAAACGCCGGCTACTGTCGAATCAACGCCTCCGGAAACTGCCCCGATAACATATCCCTCCCCTACTCTATCTCGAATTTTTTGCTTTATAGCCTCAATATCAATTGATGTATGACTTTGGGTAACGCCGCAAATTGTTATAAAATTAGTTAGAATCTGGGTGCCCATTTCGGTATGCTCTACCTCGGGATGAAATTGCACACCGTATATTTTTTGTGTTTCATTTGCGACAAACGCGTACGGAACATGTTCGGTAGAACCAAGTGTTTCAAATCCTGAAGGAATTTTGGTTACTTCATCTCCGTGACTCATCCAGACAGTAAAACTATCCCGTAATCCTTCTGTCATTGGTGAATTATGAAGTTCGATGGTAAGTTGTGCCGGTCCGTATTCTTTTTTACCCGCAACCACATCACCATCAAGTAAAAATGCTGTCAATTGCAAACCATAACAAATACCCAGAATGGGAACTCCGCCGTTAAACACAGCAGGATCAATACGAGGAGCATCTTTTTCGTATACTGATGCCGGACCTCCTGATAATATAATTCCCTGGGGTTTGATAGCTGCAATTGTTTCCAGGGCTTCTTGTGGTGCAACCAGTTGTGAAGGACATCCTAGTTCTTTTAATCTACGGGTAATCAGATGCGTTGTTTGGGAACCAAAATCAATCACTACTATCATAGTTTCATTATAACCCACTTCTTATTATTGATCTAGATATGTTCTCAATTAACCTAGCTTATCAAATATTAAACATTAAAAAGTAAATATATTTCATATTTCCTATTTGATTTTTACTCTTGTTTTCTTGACACTAACATACCTCACTGCTAGACTAGCGATAATGAAACAATCCCATCCTCCCCTGGCAGAACTGCATGCTCATCTCTCCTCTTCTATCAACCCGTCTATTTATTGGCAAATTGCCCATGATTTGGGATTTCGCTTGCCGCAGAAAGATTATCATACGTTTATTGAGTACCTGATGCTTTCGCCGCAGAAGAAGACAACGCTCAACCAATATCTCAAAGATATTTACCATCCAATTCTCAATAAGCTTAGTTCCGGCACTCATGCTGTTGAACGGGCAACCTATGAAATTATAAGCGGCGCCTACCGAGCAAATAACATTACTCTTATTGAGCTTCGCTATAACCCCATGAAACATAACCTCAACGCAGAACTGGATTTGGATCACATTATTATGGCAAGTTTGCGCGGAATGGAGCGGGCACTTCTGGAATACCCAACCCTAACTGCAGGTATCATTTTTTGTCTGGACCGCGACTTTTCCTATGAGAAGAATAAAATTATTGTAGAAAAAGCAATTCGCTACCATAGACGCGGTGTTGTTGGTATCGATTTTGCAGGCCCTGGTAATCCTAACTTCCATTTAAAAGAATACAAAGATCTGGTCGAACACACCAGAAAACAAGGTCTGCATGTAACAACCCACTCAGGTGAAGTAAAAGATGCCGATGATATGTGGGATGCGATTGAATTTATTCGTCCCGAGCGAATTGGTCATGGCATCCGAGCAGCATACGACAAGTCACTCATGAAGAAATTGGTTGAACAAAACATAGTACTTGAAGTCTGTCCTTTATCAAACTTAGCACTTCAAGCAGTTGAAAACTTGGATGAGATGAAATTTATTATTCGAACTCTTGTTGAAAACAACGTGAAGTTTTGTATCAACACCGATTGGCCTGAGATTATTGAAAACGCCCATTTATGGAAGCAATTAGAACTACTGAGAGATGAAAAGATCTTGAGTGATGAGGAAATTGAACAATGCAATAAAATTGCCTTTGCAAGCACCTTCATCCCCGGAAAAGGCCTCGAAGCATATTTATAACCTTACAATTGTCATTCCTTGCAGTTCGGCTGCGCTCACTGTAAAATTTGTCCTGAGCTTATTGAAGGACTTGACCAGGAATCCAGTTATAATAAGTTTTCATTCTCTGGATCCCGCATCAAGTGCGGGATGACAATCTCTATGGAAAACACTATGTAGTGTGCAAAAGTTTAGTAATTCTTACCCGGGTTGGTGATGAGGACATCGTGGGGATGGCTTTCGGTCAATGAAGCCTGGGTAATTTGCATAAATCGCGCTTTTTCATGCAGCTCCCCAATTGTTTTTGCGCCTACATAATACATACCGGATTTGATTCCGCCCAACGCCTGGTCAACAATTTGTTTGAGCGTTCCTTTGATTGGAACAAGGCCTTCGACTCCTTCTGCTACCAAAACACGGTCTTTGTAATCTTTCCCATGATATTCATCTTCAGATTTTATTTTTGCGCCTTTTTGCATCGCTCCTATTGAACCCATACCACGGTATTCTTTGAATTTGTACTCTTTTTGGTCATCTTTAAGGATACTTTTAAATCGTGATGGTACATGAGCCCGATCCAAAACCATCACTTCCCCCGGTGCTTCCTCAGCAGATGCAAAATAGCTTCCCATCATGCACGCGGTCGCTCCGGTTGCCAATGCTTTGACCATATCACCGGAATATTTAATACCCCCATCTGCAATAACTGGAACACCATGTTTTTTGGCCACTTTTACTGTCTCCAACAGTGCTGTTATTTGAGGCACTCCCATTCCGGAGATTACGCGAGTTGTACAAATTGCCCCCGGCCCCATACCAACCCGCAATCCATCAGCACCGGATTTAATGAGGCCTGCTGCAGCATCTGCGGTAGAAATATTTCCGGCAATGATCTGGACCTTATACTTATTTTTAAGAGTTGTAATAATCTCAAGCGTTGTTTTGGTAAAACCGTGCGCAGTATCAACCAACAACACATCTACGCCGGCTTTCATCAGTGCCTCAACGCGTTCTTCGTACCCGGTAGATGATCCTACTGCTGCTCCAACCACGACACCCGCTTGTTTTGCAATTTGAACTTCTGTTGCCTGGTCTGAGGCTGAAAGATTACGATGAATCATACCAATTCCCCCCAGCTTTCCCAGCTCTATAGCCAATCGACTTTCTGTCACGGTATCCATAGGAGAAGATACCAATGGAATTTGAAGAGTAATCTCTTTGGTTAATTGTGTGGAGAGTTTAATCGCAGAACGCGAGAAATCGGTATAGCCTGGAACCAGCAATACATCATCAAAGGTAAGTGCGAGCGGAAAAGAATGGGTATCCATACTTTACCTTATACTATAAATAAAGAAATTGTCAAGAGAGTACAGACGGTTTTGCGCTAGGCTGAACCACGCGGAACATCCGCCAGATGGCGGACGCTAAACTACGCAGAATTTAGTCTAAAAGATCTCTTGCTTTCTTACTCTGATACTCTTATAGTTAATACCAGTTACTCTATAGCCCTAAGAGTGTATGCTTGCCCAAATTAACTCATCTGCGATAGTCGGACTGGACGCTGTGCCAATTGAAGTTGAAGTGGATATCGCCAGCCAAGGTCTCCCCTCTTTCACCATTGTCGGTTTGCCTGATAAAGCAGTTGAAGAAGCCCGGGAACGAGTACGCAGTGCATTGAAGAATTCAGGCGCTGATTTTCCAGCCAAAAGAATTACAGTCAATCTAGCCCCGGCTGATTTACCCAAAGCCGGCCCTTCGTATGATCTCCCCATTGCTATAGGAATCCTGATCGCATCAGGACAATTACAAGGAGATTTCTCAGATGCGCTTTTCTTAGGAGAATTATCACTGGACGGAAAATTGCGCAGGGTTGCTGGAGTATTATCCCAGGCAATTTTGGCCCCCACAATCGGTATCAAACGAATGTTTGTTCCGAATGAAAATGCAAAAGAAGCATCTATTATTACCGGTGTTACGGTATACCCAACACAAACGCTACTAAAACTCTTTCATCATTTATCAGGGATTTCACGCATTGATCCTCAACCGGCAGATGTATATACCGGTGATTTGGATGAAGAGTTTGACTGCGATATGAACGACATCCGTGGCCAGGAAAAAGCAAAACGGGCATTAGAAATTGCCGCAGCCGGCGCTCATAATATATTGATGAAAGGCCCTCCGGGTGCGGGAAAAACAATGCTTGCCAGAACACTGCCAACAATTCTACCAAAACTCACCTTACAAGAAGCAATTGAAGTAACCAAGATGTATAGTATCGCAGGAATGCTTTCTGATGATGGTCTCATTTTGAAACGGCCGTTTCGTAGTCCTCATCACACGACCTCCTATGTGGGTCTGATCGGCGGTGGCGCCTACCCCAAACCGGGAGAAATATCACTGGCTCACCGGGGAGTACTTTTTATGGATGAGCTTCCCGAGTTTCCCCGTCAGGTCTTGGAAACACTGCGCCAACCGCTTGAAGACCGCGTTGTTACAATTTCCCGTGCCCATGGCCGACTGACTTTTCCTACCCATTTTATGCTCGTTGCCGCACAAAATCCATGCCCATGTGGATATCTTGGGGATAACTCTCATCAATGCTCATGCACTCATACTCGCATTATGCAATACAAAAAACGGATATCAGGGCCACTGCTCGACCGCATTGATCTTCATCTTACCCTTCCTGCCGTAAAAGTAGAAAAGCTTGTTAAATCAAGCAAAGATAGGAGCGGTGACTCTTCAAAAAGTATCAAGCACCGTGTGCAAAAAGCACGGGACCGCCAAACCGAGCGCTTTTCAGGCACAAATCTTACCACCAATAGCGAGATGACCACGCGAGACCTGAAAACATATGTATCTCTTTCTGATACTTGCCTGGAACTTTTGAAAAATGCAGTTTCACGTATGAATCTTTCAGCGCGGGCGTATAATAGAACTGTCCGGGTCGCGCGGACGATCGCTGACTTGGATATGAGAGATGAGGTTATGGCTGTACATATTGCTGAAGCATTACAATATCGATCTTATGTGGATAACTTGTAGATAACACTCATGAAATTCCAAACATTTGTATTTACTATCTTTCTCTTTTTTCTCTTATTCCTGGAGTTTTATCATCCGATATCAGCCATGAGCCAGGATTTGGGCAGACATCTTTTGACGGGAGAATTAATTCTTAAAACCCATACTGTTCCTACAATAAACTTATACTCATATACCTATCCTACCTTCCCTTTTATCAACCATCATTGGTTTTCAGAAGTACTATTTTTCGCAATTTTCAAACGCTACTCTTTTGAGGGACTTTTTGCTATAACAATTTTTATCGTCGGTTTTGCCTTTGCGATCCCCTATTGGTATAGCGCAAAACGCAGTAAAATCCCTGCTGTTGCAATTGTTTCGCTGCTCTATCTGAGAGTGTTGTTTGAACGGACTGATGTACGGCCTGAAATTTTCAGTTTTTTGTTTCTCTCCTGTTTTGTAACGCTCCTTTATTCATATCGCAACCGCTTTACTAGATTGATTATTCTTCTGATTCCCCTTGAGCTTCTGTGGGTAAATATGCATGTCTATTTTATTATCGGTGTGGCTATTATCTGGCTCTTTTTTGCCGATGCCCTGTTGACCCACCGCAAAAATCCCTATGGAAAACATATTTTATTTTTGCTGTGCGTGTGTCTTGGGGTAACTGCAGTAACGCTTCTCAACCCCAACGGCTTGCGGGGAGCTATATATCCATTTCATGTCTTTGAAAATTATGGCTATGCTATTGAAGAAAATCAAAATATTTTTTTCTTATGGGGGCTCTTTTCCAAACAAACCATTATTTATTTTTGGGTGTCTGTTGGGGTGCTTTTTGGAAGTTTACTCATGCAAATCAAACGTACCCGCCCGATTGATTGGCTGTTGGCACTCTTTTTTACTGCGCTTGCAATTACTTCTATCCGTAATTTTCCGCTTTTTGTCTTTGGTACCTTTATCCCGGCTGTTTATTATCTTCACTTTGTGCTGCAAACTATGTTTGCAAAAATCAGACAAACTTCTGCTCGTATCCCCATTGTAAAGTTAATTTTCTATATATCACTACTCTGTCTTCTCATCGTACAAATGGTACAAATTGCCGAAAAATACCCTTTGGGATTTGGTGTCATAGCAGGATCAGCACCTGCGGCACAGTTTTTTATTAATAACAAACTGAAAGGACCAATCCTGAATAACTTTGACATTGGCAGTTATCTAGAATATCGCCTCTATCCAAAGCAGCGTGTATTTGTAGATGGACGGCCTGAGGCATATCCGGTTTCATTTTTCCAAAACACATATATCCCCTTACAGGAGGATCCAAAAAAATTTGCAAAAGCAGATAAAAAATATCATTTCAATACGATCTTTTTTACTCATACCGATCAGACTCCGTGGGCAGCGAAATTTATCAATACCATTGTCAATAATCCTGCCTGGAAATTGGTCTATTTGGACAATACCACGATGATTTTGCTCAAAGATAATGATCAGAACAAATCAGTCATAGAGCGTTATACCATCACCCAAGATTCCTATAAAATTCCTAATACCCTACGTAACATGGAATCGCTGCTCCCACTTACTAACTTTTTCTTAGCTGCGGGATGGCAAAATCAAGCTATAACCTCTCTGCAAAATCTGCTCACTATTGAGCCGAATAACTGTAATGCACTTTATATACTTGCAAGAATTTTGTCACAGCAACAAAATCCTACTGCTTCTGTATTTATCCAACGCTATCAAAACTCCTGCAAATAAACTTCCTGCTACAATAGATCTATGGAGCAAGGAATAACATCACAACAAGCTGCAAAACGTCGGGAGGAATATGGTAAAAATGAGATTACCACCTCTGAACAAAAAACAACGCTACTGCTCTTTCTTTCCCAATTTCCCACCGTAATTAACGCTATCCTTTTTACTGCAGGTCTCCTTTCATTTTTTATTACTGATCGTTTTGACGGCATTTTTATACTGCTGATATTGCTTCTCAATGGAATTTTGGGATTTATTCAGGAATACCGCGCGCAAAAGGCACTACAGAAATTATCATCATATGTTAAACCGATATCACGAGTCTTTCGTGACGGGAAAGAACATCTGATCCCAACCAACGAACTGGTACCAGAGGATGTAGTCCTGTTATCAGAAGGGGATCGTATTCCCGCTGATGGCAGGCTTATTTTAGACCATCATATCGAGATTGACGAATCGCTTTTGACTGGAGAATCATTACCCATCACCAAAAACCACAATGATACAGTTCTGAAAGGGACATTAGTAACGCAAGGCAAAGGGAAAATGTTGGTTGAGAAAATTGGTATGCAAACCCGTCTTGGTTCAATTGCACATACCCTTTCCACTCTTGAGATGGATCAAAGTCCGCTTCAGAAAAAGATTGATACGTTGAGTAGATTCATTTCGATCTCAGCAATCGGATGGGCGCTGTTGATTATCCCCATTGGCCTTATGCACGGACAACAATTACTTCCCCTCACCCTTCTGGCAGTGAGCATCGCAATTGCCGCAATTCCTGAAGGGTTGCCAGCAGTTATCACAATCGCTTTGGCAATTGGAACCAACCGCATGGCCAAAAGAAATGCAATTGTTCGTAAAATGCCTGCTATTGAAACATTAGGATCTGTCCAGGTCATTTTAGTAGATAAAACCGGTACATTAACACAAAATAATATGAAAGTTAAAAAATGGTGGACAAAAAAGCCGGAAGAGATGAAATATATCCTCCCCGCCTGTATGGTTGCCAATACCGCAACGATTGTAGAAAAGGAGGGATCACATTCCCCCAAAGATGAATGGGATGTGGTGGGTGATAAAACAGACGGAGCACTGCTTTTGTGGGCAACAGCTCAAAGAAAACGTACAACGATATGGGACGGATTGTCAAAACCGCTTGAAGAATATGCGTTTGATCCACAAACTCAAACAATTTCAGCTGTTTTGAAGCATGATGGAAAAACTCATGTATTTGTTCGCGGAGCTCCGGAAGCAATTCTTGCAAGCAGTACACAGTCGGAAACTGAGAAAGAAAAAATACTTACCCAGGTTGATATTTTTGCAAAAGAAGGCTTGCGGGTGATCGGATTTGGATACAAAGTTGAGGATCATGATGGAATACCCGACCGCAAACATGCTGAAAGTCACCTTCACTTCACCGGGATCGTTGGTATTTATGATCCTCCACGTGAAGCTGCACACCAAGCCGTCGAGCAAGCACGACGAGCCGGTATTCATACCGTAATGGTAACCGGAGATAATGAACTAACAGCACTCACCATTGCCAAAGAAGTCGGATTGGTTGAGAAAGATGAAGATGTCCTCACCGGTGATCAGCTGAAAAAACTTACCGATTCGCAGCTTGACCAGATCATTGGAAAAATCAATATTTTTGCCAGATCAGAACCTGAAGATAAATTACGACTGGTTGAGGCATTCAAAAGAAACGGATATGTAGTGGGAGTAACCGGTGACGGAGTTAATGACAGCCTGGCTCTCAAACGCGCAGATGTGGGAATTGCCATGGGACAATCAGGAACTGACGTAGCCAAAGAGGCAGCAGATATAATCCTTTTGGATGACAATTTCGCAACCCTGGTTGGAGCAATTGAAGAAGGACGCAATATCTATAACAATATTTTGAAATCAATTACCTATCTGCTCTCGGGTAATTTGGCACAAATTCTTTTTATTTTTTCAACTGCTCTGTTTGGTCTTCCTTCTCCACTTCTGCCGACTGATATCCTCTGGATCAATCTCATTGCAGACGGCCTTCCTGCATTGGCACTTGCAGCAGATACAAAAGACCCCAGCATGTTGCGACATCAACCCAGAACCCAAAACTCACCGATACTCACTCGTGAAAGGCTCATTTTTATAACATTTTTAGGAGTACTGTTAGCAGGATCTCTTTTTGTTACTTTTCAATTATTATTACAGGTACATACCCCTTTGGCCTCCCGAACGCTTATCTTTAATCTCCTGGTAGGACTGCGCCTGCTTGTGGCATTTGTGGTACGCGGAAATATGATCTTTAGCTTTAATAAAATGCTAGTGCTGTGCGTACTGGCGGCAGTTGTGACACAAGTAGCAATTAATGTAATTCCCTTCTTTGAAACAATCTTCCACCTCGGCCTCTAATATGCGAATTTCTACTAATTTAAATACTGCGAATTAATTCGAATTATTCCCTTCGGAATCCTCCTCGCTTTCTGTATTTATTCATTCGCATACATTAGACTATCTTGGTATATAATAGGAGTATGGATTCTTTACCAAATATTTCCTGGTTGGGACATGCAAGTTTTTCGTTTATAGATACAAAATCTAATCAACGAATCTATTATGTCGATCCGTTTGATTTGCACCAGACGGATTTGGAAAAAGCAGATATTCTTTTTATCACCCATGCACACCCTGACCATCTATCACTTCCTGATATTAAGATTCTTCTTAAAGATACCTCGATTGTGGTAGCACCCAAAGATTGTCTGGATCGTCTCTCTCTAAGTCCCGGTCAAAAACAAGAAGTCACTCCACTTCAAAGTTATATCATTGAAAAATTTTCTTTCCAGACAGTACCTGCCTATAATATCAATCCAGAGCGTCTGCAAGCTCACCCACAAGCAAATAATTGGGTGGGATATATTTTTGACCTCAATGGCAAACAAATGTACCATGCGGGAGATACTGATTTTATTCCTGAGATGAAATCACTCACTAATTTGCATCTGGATGTGGCAATGCTACCTATTGGGGGAACTTATACCATGGATGTTGACGAAGCAATTGAGGCGGCAAATACCATTGCAGCACAAGTGACTATCCCGATGCATTACAAACGGTTACTGGGAGACAAAGCAGCGGCTACCGAAGCAAAATTCAAACAAGGTGTTACCAAATCACAAGTAATGATTTTACCGCAACTACGCTAATTAACTTCCCAGCAGTACTCGTTGAAGCGTTTTCCCTTTGAGCAATTGTTGAGATGTTCCCTCTTCAATAATTCGTCCCTTATCCAAAATATACGCGCGGTGAGTCAAGGTAAGAATTGATTTAATATTGTGCTCAACTACTAGAATGGTTGTGTCGTATCGAGTATTTATTTCTTTCATTTTTTCAAATACTTCTTTTACAATTTTTGGAGCCAGTCCAAGCGTTGGTTCATCCAATAGAAGAAGCTGCGGCTGGATTACCAACGCACGGGCAATAGCCAGCATCTGCTGCTGCCCTCCTGAAAGAATTCCGGCTGGTTTTTTTTCTTTCTCCTTCAGCTGTGGAAAGATGTCCAAAACATGCTCTATTGCACCGTTCCGTGCTTTTGTATCTGAAATACTAAATCCTCCTACATCAAGATTTTCGCGGATTGTTAAATGGGGAAAAACCCTTCGTCCTTGCGGAACCAATGCTATCCCATACTTGGCCATCTCATGGGGAATGGGAATAACTTTTTGGCCATTCCAGAAAATTGTACCTGAAAATTGAGGGACTAATCCAAAGATAGCTTTGAGAATCGTGGATTTCCCGGCACCATTCGGACCCATCAGTGCGATAAACTCCCCCTGACCAATATCCAAATTCACATCGGTAAGCACCGGCACTTCGTAATACGAAACTGAAATATTTTCTAATCGAAGGCAATTATTTTTACTTTTAACTTGACCTTTTGAATTTTGCATTTTGACTTTTACATTTACTCACCCAGGTATGCTTCTATCACTCTTTTATCTTTTAATACATTCTGCGGTTTACCCAGAGCAAGAAGCTTCCCGCTATCCAAAACAATCATTTCATCTGATAACTCCTTCATCAATTCCATATTGTGCTCGACCAAAATAATTGTTTTACCACTACCCCGCAATTGCTTTATAATGGTTACTACAATCTTAATCATTTCCGGAAATAATCCGGCAAACGGCTCATCAAAAAAATAAATATCTGCACCGATACTGATTGCGCGGGCAATTTCCAAAAGTTTTTTCTGCCCATATGATAGATGTATCGCGTTTTTGTTGCGATATTCCCATAGCCCAACCTGTTCCAAAACCTGTTGGGCTTTTTGTTGCCTGTCATCTCTTCTCCCATCTATCAAGGACTGAAACATATTTGGTTTGGACAGTACTACGAGAATGTTATCCAATGCAGACATTTGATTGAATAACCGTACTTCTTGAAACGTCCGCGTCATTCCATAGGAGCGGATTGTGTAGGCAATCATCTTCTCATGTGTTCTTTTTCCGATATGCAGTACGCCGCTATCCCATGGGAACATACCGGTAATAGTATTGATCAATGTTGTTTTACCGGAACCGTTGGGTCCAATAATGCCAATGATTTTGCCTTTGGGAAATGATAATGTAAGGTCATCAATTGCGGCAACTCCATCGAAATATTTTTGTATGTCTGTTATATCAAAAGCATTCATAGCTACAGCTTGTATTCTCCCAATAATCCCTGGGGTTTATACAGCATAAGAATAACCAGGAGTAATCCATAGGTCAGCTGACGCATCTGCCCTGCTATTTCATTGGGGAATCCTAAAAACCGCAACGCTTCTGGTAACACAACTAAAATGAGAGCTCCTACGAGAGATCCTTTCAAAGAAGCAAGGCCGCCTAGAATAACAATCGCTAGAATAAATATGGTCTCTGAAATCGTAAAGGATGTAGGATCAATATAGGTAATATAAGAAGCAAAAAAAGCCCCAACGATTGACGCAATCACGGCTCCGATAATAAAAATAAGTAATTTATAATGAAGGGTATTGTACCCAAACACTTGTATGGCCCGCTCGTCTTCCCGAATAGCTCGAAGTGTTGTCCCAAACGGCGATCTGACAATGTAGGTACATACTCCATATACCACAACAAAAAGAATGAGTAAAAATACCAAAAAAGTTAGATTTGAAGAAGTAAGATCGATAAATGGAGGGCGGATAATATTGGTGATTCCAAGCGGTCCATTAGTAAGCGGCTGCCAATTGAGAAAGAAGCTATGAATAATAACCATAAAACCCAAAGATACCAATGCAAAGAAATCATCACGGAACCGGCTCAAAAGAAGTCCGATTAGAAAACTCACGATGATTGTCAACCCCACGCCGACCAGAATTGAAAGAAAAAAAGGTACATTATATTGAGTTGTTAAAATGGCTGTCGCATAGGCACCGATTCCCATAAAAGCCGCGTGAGCCAATGACAAGAGACCCGTGTAGCCAACGATCAGATTCAGACTCATCGCAAGCATCCCGTAGAGCAAGACCATAATGGCAATGTGAATAATATATTCCATATAGTTAAACGTAAAACGAAAAGTGAAAAATGCAAAGTAACTGTTTCTTTTACACTTTACGCTTTTAACTTTACACTTACTTTGATAGGATTCCTTTCGGCTTAAAAATAAGTACTATAATCAATACTCCAAAGGCGATAGCATCTTTCCATTCTCCTGACAATTGGATAATACCAAAGTTTTCCGCAAATCCTAAAATCAATGCCCCTAATAATCCTCCATAGATATTCCCCAGTCCCCCAACAATTGCGGCAATGATACCCTTGAGAAGAAGAGAAAACCCCAAGGTTGGCTCAAGACCGATATCAAACCCCTGGGCAACTCCTGCAATTGCAGAAATGGCAGATGCGAGCAGGAAAACTAAACCGATAACTTTGGCGGTATGAATACCGATAATTTTTGCCACTTCTTCATCGTCCGATATTGCCCGCACTGCTTTTCCAAATGATGTTTTTTTCAGAAATACCGCTACAACAACAAATACTACAATAGAAACCAGAATCGTTGTGATCTGAACCGTAGTCAAGGATGCTCCGGCTATCGATACTATAGTTGTGCGTCCCAAATAATGAGACATGCTCTGAATTTGAGGGCTAAATAGGATTGCTAATAGTGCTTCAAGAGCAATTGATATGCCCAAAGACGCGATAAGAAGATTCATCTGAGTGGCCTGGCGTTGACGAAGCGGCAAAAAAATCCCTTTTTCAAAAATAAATCCCATAAGGCCTGCCGCGACAATTCCAAGAGCTATACTAAACCCAACGTTTAGCCCTAGTTGTAGAAAAAAAAGTGTTACGTATCCTCCAGCTATTGCAACGCTGCCATAGGACAAATTAAAAAACTTCGTTGATCCATACATGAGGTTAAACCCAAGAGCAACCAGGATATAAAATGAAGACGCAATAAGACTATTGGCAATAAGCTGCGGTAGAATATTCATGTCTGAATTATACCTAAGTTGAGGATACCAATACCAGGGACTTATTCTGTGTAGGGTTCTGTTTGTCCGTTTTTGATGATTTTTGCCACATGTCCTGAGGAACGATCTCCGGTTTCTTCAATGGTAATTGACCCTGATGCACCATTCCAATCTTTGACTGTTCGTGACCATGCTGCAATCTTTTGTCCATTGTTACCAACCATAGTCAGCGCATCTTTGAGCATAAATACCGCATCGTATTCGGTTTGTGCATAGCTTTGAAATTCAGGTGCTTTTTTATATTTTTTGGTGTAGTCTGCTATCATTTTTTTGAATTTTGGATTGTTGGGATTGGTACCAAACTCTGCCGCATATGCACCTTCAAGTGTAGTTTTATTATCAGCAAGGGTTTTGGCATCTCCTGCAACGATATCTGAAATCATGATACCCGGCTTCCATCCCAACTCATCAAGCTGCTTTAGAATTCGATCTGCTGCAGCAGGAGTCTGGACATCGATAAATATAGCATCGGGATTTTGACTCTGAAGCTTGGTCAATTGAGATCGAAAATCACTAGTCTGGGGAACAAATTCTTCTTTGATAACCTTTCCACCCATGGTTTCAAACGATTGAGTGAAGGATTTATAAATACCCAATGGGTAATCCAATTGTTCCTGGATAAATGCTACTTTTTTCCATTTTTTATCCTTGTATGCCACCTCTGCAAGAACTTTGCCTTGAGAAGCATCTGAAGGATAATTTCTGAAAAAATAAGGACTTCTGCCTGTCAGACTGGGGCTGCTTGACCCAGGAGAGAACAGAGCAACTTTTCCTTTCTGGGCTACTGCTACTGCTGCGAGAGATTCACTGCTGCAGAATCCTCCAATAACAACTTGTACCTTTTCTACATTGACCAGTTTTTGCATAGCATTGGTAGCATCTTTTCCGTTGCACTTTCCATCTTCATATACAACTTCAATTTTTTTACCGTTTACTCCACCGTTTGCGTTGATTTGATCAACTGCCATCACAGTCATATTGCGGTATGGTTCTCCATATACTGCTGCGTCACCGGAAAGCGGACCGAGGAAACCGATTTTAATAGTAGAACCTTCTGTCATGGATTGAGCTGGGGTGGATGACGATGTATTCTTCTTAGCGAATTTGTTACCGGCGACAACGAGAAGGACAAGCAGGATGATGAGGGCAATGACTAATAATGCGATATTTTTCATTGATATTTTTGAATTCGCGCTAACAATATCATACAGATGAATTCTTTGCAAGAGGGAAATTAATAAGGGTATAGTTAACTAAACCCTAAACGCTCACTTGAGAAAGTTCCAGATGAGTTTGTGGATGGAGAGCATGGTCTGGGCCGCTGCTTTACTTTTGATCAGAATCGCAGACGGTGGTTCATTTTGACGGAAATGATGAAAGGTAACATAATCACCAAATGTCACAATCTCCATTTGGAATGGGTATTGGTCTTTTGATATATATTTATTTTCCCGATACCCATGCTCGGGCATCAAAGACTTGGTCTCCTCCCCTGCTGTCATAATATTATAAATCCAAATCTTTCTCCTCAGCTTTTCTTTTAAATAGTAGTTGGCAACCCATTTACGAAACTCCGGATACATATATTCAGCATTTACAAAACAATACATTGTTAAACCAACATCCAGCGTCAGTTGATAGATTTGCTTTAACCCCTCAATACCTTCATAAAATCGTACTTCAGGTTTGTTAGCCATACTATTTTGCAAGGCCAACAATTGTGGTAAAGCCTCTTGCGCCCGTTTGGTCTTTTCTTCAAGCTCTGCAATCAACTCGCGAGGATCGCGGGCTATGACAAATTTACGCTTCCCTACTACTTTTTGCTGGAGGATACCTCGGGCTAACAAATCCGGCATCAGTTCCCGAAGTGTAGTCCGTTTGACTTTGGCTTTTTGTGCCAAAGGTACTTGTAGTGATTCCCCCAATTCTAACGCTGAAAGATAAATAGATTGTTCTCGTGGGGTTAAATGAAGAGCTTGCAGGGCATCTGATGCAATAAAATCAGGCATAAATTGATGACGAATTTATCGTCACTTCATATTGTAATAGCTCCCTATTATTTTGTCAACAAACCCATTTTTAAGGCTATTAGGGGTATTTAATCATAATATTAATGGCAATACTATTGACACATGAATATTATAGGCTATACTTCTCAGTCAGGACAAATCCTAGCACATTGAAAGGAGCAACCCATGGTCGCGCTTACGTGGAACGAGGTCTGCGAGGCTGCTCGACCGCTACTGGAAGGCAAGACGTACGATGTCGGCCAAACATACGAGGACAGCAATGAATTTGTAATGACTCGCCTGGCATCCAGTGGCACTGAGAATTACTTCTCGGCATACGTGGAGATCCATCCGGTAAGCACTGTCGAGATGACATCCTTTGGGCATTTAGGAACAATGGTAAAGATTCTGCTCTACCGACTGGGAGAAGAAAGTCCTTTCTGCAGGAAAGCCATTGGACACAGCCACAGAAGAGCTCAATTCAGGAAAAGGGTGGCAGGAGCCTCTCAGTTCACTCTTCGTCTGATCATTCCGGGACGACCTCCCTCCCCAACGCTCTCTCCTCAAACGATTGAGGAAATCGATGAGAGGATCTTGCCGGCCATTGAGTCGACATGTCCCCATAGTAAGCTGGCAATACGCGCAGCCTACCAAGTACCACTCGACTTCATCCGGTTGACCTCAAGAGGCTCGATCTTTCCTCTTGAGAGGATCAAGACCAAGTTCTTGCTGGAAGAATTGTTGGCATGTGTCGAGTGTGAACGTGTGTTCCGGCATGCGACTAGTCACCGATTCAACCATCTACAGGAAACGAACCAACTGTGTCCGGAACGAGATGAACTGCTTATGTTGGTTTTCTGGAACAAAGCCTCCGAAGAGGTACGACGACATGTTCTCGAGTGCCCCTTCTGCCTAGAGGAAATCAAGACGGCGAAACAGTACTCCTAGTATACATACGCCCCTCAAGGCTTCGGCTGCGAGGGGTTTTTCTTTGAAAATTAGATCTTTCGACAAGCTCAGGATGACGTGAGATTGCTTCGTCATTTCATTCCTCGCAATGACAGAGGGGATTAAATTTAGAGGAGTTTTTGTTGATTGGTATTGTCCTCCTTAGGAGGGGTTAACCCTAAATGAAGATATGCAGCTTTGGTGGCAACTCGTCCCCGAGGAGTCCTTTTGAGAAACCCGATTTGCATCAGATACGGCTCGACCATATCCTCAAGTGTTCCAATATCTTCAGATATACTTGCCGCAATAGTCTCAATCCCAACCGGTCCACCACTATGTTTGTGAATAATTGATTCCAGAACTTTGCGATCCAGGGAATCCAACCCCATCTGGTCGACTTCAATCAGAGCCAATGCCTGATGAGTCAGATCCTTTGTAATTTCTCCTTTTCCTCTGACTGCTGCGTAGTCGCGTGCACGTTTGAGAAACTTCAACGCAATACGGGGAGTTCCCCGTCCCCGTTTGGCTAGTTCCTCAACACTACCCTCATCAATTTTGACATTGAGTTTGTCTGCTGCTTTCCTAATTACAATGGCCAGTTCCTGCGGATTATAGAAGTTGAGACGATGTACTACTCCAAATCGGTCCCGAAGCGGTGCCGATAGTAACCCGACTCGAGTCGTTGCACCAATAATAGTAAACTGCGGCAAATCCAACCGCATCGTCCGGGCAGAAGGCCCTTTCCCCAGGACAATATCCAGAGCAAAATCTTCCATAGCCGGATACATAGTCTCTTCTACTGCTTTATTGAGCCGATGGATTTCATCTATAAATAGTATATCTCCCTTTTCCAGATTGGTGAGAATTGAAGCGAGATCCCCGGTACGTTCAATAGCCGGACCTGACGTAACCCGGATATTCACTCCCCGTTCTTTTGCAACCAAATGAGACAAAGTTGTCTTTCCAAGCCCCGGTGGTCCATAAAAGAGCATATGCTCTACTGCCTCACCTCTATTTTTGGCCGCTTCAATGGCAATTTTGAGGGACTCTTTGATTGGCTCCTGTCCCACAAACTCAGGCCACGCTCGGGCACGAAGAGAGTTGAGCATTACTATTTCCTCGGGTGGAGTTTGTTCTTCTTGTTTTGTTTTTATATCTACCATAAATCAAAAGTTAAAAGTTAAAATTCAAAGGTTCAAGTTAAAATTCAAAAGCTGGGAACGTCTTCTACTTTTTACTTTTGAACTGTACTTTTGCCTTTTGATTTTTGACTTTTGCATTCACTTGGCTAAAAGTTTCAGTGCGTTGCGCACTTTCTCCTCTGTTGTTAGTTCTTTTGGTAATTGTTTGATAACTTCGGCTGCTTCTTTGGCTGTGAAACCAAAAGATTTCAAAGCATCTATCACATCTTTATTTTCTTTGGTATCTTTTTCAGACAAATCCAGTTCTATCTTGCTTCCCAATTTGTTCTTCAGCTCTATGATGATTTTTTGCGCATTCTTTTTGCCAAGACGCGGAACCGGCGTGAAAAAATCTACATTACCGGTCACAATGGCCGTTTCTATTTCATCCGCACCACCCAATGCAAAAACTCCCAATGCAGTCTTGGGACCAACTCCTGAAACGCTGATGAGTTGTTCAAACAGCCGCAGATCCCGTCTATCCAAAAAACCGTAGAGTTCGAGTGCTTCTTCACGAACATGGGTATACGTATAGAGCTTGAGGGATTCGTTTTCTAAAAATCCATCTGTCAGAAGTTTTGGAGGAACCAATACTTTGTATCCTACTCCACCCACATTTATGATCACACTTGCATTGTCTTGTAATTCAACAGTCCCATTCAAAAACCCAATCATAGAGTAGGATGATTATACTCAGATACCTTAAGAATTTCAAATCAGATACCCCAAGTTAAAGGTCAAAAGTTAAAATGCAAAATTCAAAAGGAACCACACTTTTAACTTTTAAATTTTACTTTTTGAATTAAAGATATTTAGGGCTTTTTGCAGAATACGCATGAGTTATCGCTATTGCAAGAGCATCAGTAGTATCATCCGGCTTGGGAATGCCTGGTAATTTGAGGATCTGTTTGACCATTTGCCCAACTTGATTTTTATCTGCTTTCCCATATCCTGTTACCCCAATCTTAACCGCATTGGGAGAATAGGTTACCACAGGTATATTGTGTTCGGCTGCAGTCAGCAGTACAACTCCTCGTGCCTGCCCGACGGCAAATGCCGTTGTGACATTGGTACCAAAGAACAACTCCTCAACCGCCATAACTTCAGGATTCTCCCGGTCGAGCAACTCTGAGAGGAAAGAATGGATCTGCAACAATCTCTTTTCTAATGTATCTTTTTTCGATGTTTCAATACATCCAAATATTTGATCTTTAATATTTGATTTTTGATATTCTATTACTGCCCACCCTAACCGTCCGATTCCCGGATCAATCCCCAAAATCCTCATGAGACGATTATAACACTGGATTCCCGCTTATGCGGGAATGACATACAGATGTGTAAGCCCATAGTTTGACAGTTGCATTTTTAAATGCTATACTATATAGTACAGTTAATTATGGCGACAAAGCATCCAAAACTCACCGTTACGAAACGCGAAATTACCGGCAAAAAGGTAAAAAAACTTCGAAAAGAAGGACTATTGCCTGGAAATGTCTACGGAAAAGGCATCGCATCTACTTCGGTACAACTCCCCTACAAAGATTTTGATGATGTTTTTGAACAAGTCGGTTATACCGGATTGGTTGATCTGGAACTTGATGGAAAAACACTCCCTGTCCTGATTCACGATACGCATGATAATCCGGTCACTGACCAAACCCTGCATGTTGATTTCTTCCAGGTCAACCTCAAAGAAAAAATCAAATCTATGGTACCAGTCGAACAAGTTGGTGAGGCACAAGCAGTAGCTGATAAAGTAGGACTCGTAATGCAACAGATTTCAGAAGTTGAGGTTGAAGCACTTCCTGATAATCTTCCAGAAAACCTGGAAATTAATGTAGAAAAGCTTGCACAAGTTGGAGATCAGCTTACTGTCGCAGATTTGAAAGCTCCGGCAGATGTTACCATACTCACTGATCCAACCCAGGTTATCGTACGAGTTGCAGAATTAGTCAGCAAAGAAGCAGAAGTTGAAGCCCAAGCAGAAGCAGCCGCAGCAGAAGAAGCCAAAGAAGAAGGAGCAGCGCAGGCCGCTGAAAATGCAGAAGAAGTAAAAGACGAAGCAAAAGACGCAGCACCTGTGGAAAAATCAGAATAATCTGCTTATTGTTTGGATTTTAGAAAAGCCTCAAATTTTCTCCCGATTTCGAAATTTGGATCTATAAAAAGCGCCTGTTGTACATTTGCCAACGCTTTTTTCTTATCTCCCAGTTGATATTCATACTGTGCTGCTTTGAAATATCCATCCCGATAATTGGGATACTTGCTCACAATTCCCTCCCATTTCTTTTTTTGTTGTTCCACACCATGTTGGGCAGTCATTTTTTCTTCCAGCCGCTGTGTATTTCGCTTCACATCTACCCCAATAATTCCTATCGCAAAAATAAGAAGAAGCATCAGAAGACTGGCAATAAAAAACCAGTCCATGAAGAGTTTTTGAAGAAATTTCTTTCGCGGTCGTTTTTGAGGTTCAACTTTGACTACTTCGGCAGTTATTTTGGCAGCCTTTTGGGCTCTAATTTGTGCTTTTAACTTTTTCGAACGCCGCTTTGACATAAAATGTGGGATCTGATTCGAAAATAAGAGTATTGGAATTAACCAGATCTATATTAATAATACCATGCATATGGTCGATTTCATGCTGGAAAACCCGATTGTACAAAGTACCTTCTTTTGTATCTGCTTTGATATTCCAATGCTGCTTCTTTCCTGCTTCATCATAATATTCAAATTCTATCCATGCAGGACGAGTAACTGAAGCAATAATCGGATTTGCGCTCATACATACTTCCGGATACTTCAATAGTTCTTTTGATTTTTTGGTAATCTTCGGATTGATAACAATAAGAAGGTTACCTTTCAATTGAGGCATGTATATGACGGAAAAACACTCAGGTATGCCAATTTGAACAGCTGTTATTCCTCTTCCAGCCCCGGTCAGCTTACGATACTTTCTCATACATGACTTTAAGTACTGAACTTTCTTTTGAAATGCTTGACTTGTAATTGTTGCCAGAGGAACTTGAGCAGAAGGTTTCCGCAGGTTATCAGATTCACCAATTTGATGTATAAAGCTACTCACACTGAGAACTTTTTCAAAAACCTTCTTCTTGTGTTTATAAAATGGCGGCTTCCAGCTCATCTTTTTCATATCTACTTACTGTCATTGCGAGAAACGAAGTGACGAAGTAATCCCTACAGGCAGGTCATGAATGTTTGAGATCGCCGCGCTTTACTCGCGATGGCAAATTATACATTATTTTGTACGTTCAAGATAATCCAACACAATATCTCTCAAAACATTGGCAAATTTAAGCTGAGGAATTTCTTCTCGTGAGAAATATTGAAGCCGTTCTCCTTCTTGAAGTTTTAACAGTGAAGCCGGGATATCAATTGGCGCAGTATAGATATATTTTATATTTTGATGGACATCTCCTGTCAAAACCGTATATTTTTTGAAGAACTTAAGATCCAATAACTCTATCCCCAACTCTTCCTGGACTTCCCGTTTGAGCGCAACTTCCGGTGTTTCTCCTTCTTCTACATGTCCACCAAACAAATCCCAATGATGAGGAAATGGAATTTGTTGATTGTTATCCCTTAGATAGAACAACAATTCTTTGTTTTTATTCTCCAGAATAACTGCAGCAATCTGTTTCATATGCATTTTTCATTTTATATTATTCCGAGGGCCATTTTTGTATCATAATCGATTCACTTTTTCTCCCTGGTATCTGCTGATAAATTGCTTCTGTTACAAAGGGCATAAAAGGATGAAGGAGCGTCAAACTTGTCATATATACATGCCTTAACACTGAAAGAGCAACTTCTTTATCTTCCCGTTTTTTAACTTCCTCTATATATTTATCTGCCAGAGTATGCCACATAAATTGATAAATACCTTCTGCTGCATCGGTAAAGCGGAACTTCTCCAAAGATGCGTCAACCACTTTGATCAGCTTATTCAGGTCTGAAAGGATTACCCTATCTTCTGTGGTAAGTTGGTCTTTGGCAAGATCTTCAACCAAGGACAACTCTTTACCGTACTCGTCTATCATCATGAGCATAAACCGGGCCATATTCCAAATCTTATTGGCAAAATGCTTGTAGCCCAAAATTTTGTCTTTCGGAAAGGAAAAATCCTGTCCTGTCGCGGTTCCGGAAATAAGCCCCATCCGGAGAGCATCAGCCCCATATTGATCGAGGTATTCTTCGGGGTTAATCACATTTCCCAATGACTTACTCATCTTTCTACCATCGGGAGCCATAACACGACCATGAAGGTATACATATTCAAATGGCGGCTTACCGGTCATATACATCCCGAACATAATCATGCGAGAAACCCACAGTCTCATAATTTCCCATCCAGTCTCCATAACCGAAGTGGGATAAAAATATTTGAAATCTTCAGAGTCAGGATAACCAAGAGTCACCAGGGGCCATTGACCTGAGGAAAACCACGTATCAAAAGTGTCTGTTTCTTGTAAATAATGTTCTTTTGGAGATGACGGCTCAAGCTCAGATGTACATTGGATTGGAGCGATGATTTTTTGAAGACCTTTTTGTGCTTCTTCAAATTCATTTTTTTCTAGTATTCCTTCACCACTGCGAATGACCCTCTGACCATCATTTTTCAAATATGATACTTGAAGTGTTGGGTTTTTTTCTAAAGAATACCAAACAGGGATCCTAATCCCCCATGTATTCTGTCGAGAAATCGGCCAATCTCGCATTTCCTCAATCCATGAAAAGTACCGTTTCTCCTGCCATTTAGGAAGAATCTTTACTTGTCCGCTCTTTACGGCATCATATGCCGGTTTCTTTAATGACTTTTTTTTGTCATCAACTCGAATAAACCAATTGGGTAAAACCATGGGTTCGATTTCATGCCCTGCTTTGCATACAGAAATCGTATGGAGATAATTTTCATCCATTTTCTCGATAAGTCCCTTTTCTTCCAGGTCTTCAACAACCTTTTTGCGAGCTTCAAATACACTCAGCCCTGCATATTTTCCTGCTCGCTCATTGAGCTTTCCATTTAAATCAATCACCGGACGGATCTCAAGATGGTGTCGCAATCCGGCATCGTAATCATTTTTGTCATGAGCCGGAGTCACCTTTACTACTCCTGTTCCAAACTTCTGATCAACATAATCATCCCCAATAACTTTCAGTGTCACTTTGCCAATTAACCCCTCAACTTCGATTTCTTTTCCAATCCATTCTTTGTATCTCTTGTCTTTCGGATTTACTGCAACTGCTGTATCTCCAAATTTAGTCTCCGGTCGAACGGTTGCCAAGACAAACGGTCCATATTTCATATAATACAGCGGGTCTTTTCGTTCAATATGTGAGATTTCAACATCTGAATACGTTGTGCCACATTTCGGGCAATAATTAACCATGTACTCCCCACGATATACCAACCCATCATCAGTCATTTTCTTAAATGTCGCATATACTGTCTTGATAACTTTGTCATCCAATGTGAAAGTATAACGAGACCAATCAACTGAAGCTCCCATTTCTTTAATTTGGTCTTCAATTACATGTCTATTGTTTTGTACAAAATTCCAAATCTGCTTATATAAATCTTCCCGGTTGAAATTGAATCGTGATTTCCCTTGCTTCTTGAGTTCTCGCTCAAAAGTAATTTGTGTTTCAGTCCCTGCATGATCAGTGCCTGGTATCCATAATGTAGGATCACCCTTCATCCGATGCCATCGAATTAGCAAATCTTCAATAGCAATCATGAGTACGTTCCCTGTATGCATGCGACCGCTTGCATTAGGAGGAGGAAGGAGAATAGTAAACGGCTTTTTACTTTTATTAATATTGGATTTGAAGTAGCCTTTTTCTTCCCAAAACTTATAAATTTTTTCTTCTGCTTCTTTGGGATTATAACTTTTTTCCATGGCGTCATTGTAACATGAAGTGAGGCTGCTATAAAGAGATGGCTATAAAAGTAAATGAGCCGCCTATCCCAAAGGGATAAGCGGCTAGGATGCTACGAGCTAATTGGCTGCTGCAACTGGGTAAAGAGCCACGTACACCTCGGGCATTGAGAGTCAAGACATTGCTTGACCTGCGGATAAGCTGTTATCGCCAATTTTTCCTGCTTGTCCTTAATCAAGGCGGAATAATATCCCAGGTCTGCCGGGGTACCACATGTAGACATAGATATGTCCTTTCATTGATGCGAATGTGGCTAGCGTAGAAAGTATAGCAGATCTTATCCTCAAGTGCAATACTATAGGGTAAAGTGCTGTGACGATATAATTCCCGAGGATTTCCCGATTTATTCCCGAAAGACTCATTCCCATAAAAAGCCGCCTCCCCCAGATGGGAAAGGCGGCGTGAGAAACTACCTGGGCGGATAGCCCAACTCCAGCAACTCGAGCTGGAGTTTGAAGAGGCGTCCTTCGACCGTGGAGATATCGATCTCCACGCGGCTAGGATCCTCCTGGTCAAGAGCCTCCTGCACCTGCTCGGCCTGCAATCTGCAGATGAGCAAGGCATCCGGCACCCCCGGTGCCGGAACGAGGAGAAAATACAGATCGAAGGGAGAATTCTCCCGAATGGGGCTCAGCTGCCCCTGCTCGCGGCCGAAATTCTCCGGCGTTACCGCGCAACGCGCGATGAGCAGATACTCCGGGTTGACCTTGCCCTCCAGGAGAGCAAGGTGAGCCTGCCATTCCCGGCAGAATTCTGCGATCTCCTGTTGCGACATCTCAGGCTGTATCCTACTCATGACTCTCTCCTTCCAGCCTCTTGGAAACGAGCAAACCCACAAGACTTACGTTGAGATTAGGAAACTTACTGCCTCCGGGACAGAAGGAACCATCTTGCAAACGATGCTGTTTAATCCAGCTTACTCCGCAGTAGTCGGAGTACGTGTTCTGAATTGTACAACACGATCCGCAGACGGCTTTCGAGGAACCTTCATCCGGAGGGACATATCCCATCTGCATCTGACTCATGCACTTCTCCCCTCCTATTACTTATGAACACCTCCGTAGGTATCCATATACCCACAAAGGCATCCATAAGATTCTGATTATTTCAAAGTCCAAATAAATTATCCCACAGAAGCAAAAAATGCGCTTATGGGGGGAAATTTACTACTGAAAAGTATAGCAAAAACGTAGCCACAAGTCAAGACTATAGGATAGGTTCATGCCTACAATTCCCGAGAATTTCCCGAATTATTTCCGAATGCAATTCCCGAATAATTCACGAATTTTTAGAGTTTTGAGGCTAAAATGACTAGTTAGTGGAGGATTTACTCGGTAGAAACGAGCTTGTACCCCCGGGTTTTGATAGTTTGTATCTCGTACTTGCTTTGCTGCTCTTTCATCTTGTTTCTCACCCGCGCAACGAGTCGATCAACTGCCCAATCTGAAACCCCCAATGCCTCAACTTCCGGCCAGACTGCTTCGATAATTTTCTCCCGCTCGCATACGTCATTGATATTTTTCTTGAGATAATCAAAGAGTAAATGCTCTTTCTTGGTAAATTCAACGGTTCCTGCTACTATACCCTCACTTTTTTGTCCTGATACCTTTTCTGACACATAATGCTCAAATAAAGGGCTAAAGATATTCCACTTTCCTTTCCCATCAAAGATAAATCCTGTATCCCATACATATTTTGCCTGCTTTTTTTTCTCTTCTGAAACTTTCTGCTTTTTCTCAATCTGTACCAGCACTTCTTGTTCTTGTGGGCTCAAACTCTCCCACAGCTCTTCCGACTGGAAATAAATCCGTTCATCTTCCAAAAGGCTCTTGAATAACTCTTCTTTTGTCTTGAAATCTGTCGGCTTTTTCTCATTCAGATGGATTAGCGCCAGATGTAAATATCGCATGTATCCATCCACTAGCTCAAAAATCCATTCTCTCAATTCATCTGAAACAGCCAAATCATACTGTTGCCGCAGCGTTTCAAAAACAATTTCAACATCTGCCCTTTTGGCAGGTCGGATATATGAATCATGCGAAAATACAACCAAGGAAGGACGAGTAAATACTTGCGGAGAAACAACATCCAGGCTTCGAAAACTGGTGAATACATACGACAATCGATCATGAACCGCATCTTGTATTCCTTGTAAATTTGCGAAGAACTCTACCGTAATAGCATCTTGCATACGGTCAAAAAGAACAAAAAAGAGGGTAGGCTCGATATTTTGTTCAACGAGCATCATCAGGCTTTTACGTACACTATCAATAGTGATAAACAGATCCTGGGACTGGATACTATCCATAAAGAGCGACTCAATGTCATCTTTGATATTACCCGGGATATCCGTGTTTTCAATCGAATCTACAATCCGTTTGAGTGTCAATGTCCAGAAGGCCGGTATCTCCCGTTCTACGAGATTATTAAGATCAACATGAATAAAAAGATGTTTTTTACCATCTCCGATGTAGGTTGTGGCAATATCTTTATGATAGAGGAAAAACCGCAGAAAGTTACTGATTCCTACGCGCTTCATCCCAATCAGAACTACTGAGTGGTGACTTTTGAGATGCTGTCCCAGCTCTCTGGCTTCTTTTTCGTGGAATGTTATTGGGTATTCCGCTTCAAGATTAACTGTTTCCATAGTATGGTGCATCATATTGTACTGGTTTTGCCCACCCGTTATCAATATGCGGTTGTTGTCAGCCCTTTGTCAGAACCGTGTTTCCTAAGCGTCAAGCACAACAATACGAAGTCTTTTAGAATAGTTGTTATGGCAATTGAGCAAAGGACAGTATCAGGATTTCACTCGGTTATCTCTTCTGTCATGTCCTCCCAAGGAACAGAACTTTTGATGAAGCAATATGGACAAAAAGCTCATGGATTTGAGCAGTCTCATGCAATGGATATTGCGATGCATATGAGAAGCTTTGCGGCAATTGCCGCAGAGATAGGAGTACCTGTTTCTCAAACAAAAGGACATTACATAGAAAAAAATGGGCATCCCGGAAAGGTAAATCTGGTTGAAGTAGTATCTCCGGCAGGAGCGGATCTGCGGGTGTCATTTGGTGACCCCAACACAACCAACGAAGAAGTACTGACTGATATCAGTCAGTACCTGGATCTTTTCAGAACCGTGTGGGATGCCGGATTTCCTATCTCACTGGATCCTCCGCCTGCTAACTTTTGCAAAGACGCTACAGGCACCATGTGGTATGTTGATACCATGCCTCCCCGCCAGAAATTAGAAGACGGAAGCGTCATTAGCGAATGGCCTACTCCCCCGGAGCAGTCACGTGATTTTATTGATCAGAGATACTTCACTCCGATGCAAGCCCGCGTTATCTATCCACAACTTCTGCGGGCTATTGAAGGAAGAGATATATTGTTTGATCGGATTAAGTTTGCAATTGGCATTCATTTGGGAATGGAGGCTTTTCGACTCATTGATATTACCGGCGACCAACGGGAACGATTATTATCCGCTCCTAATCCCCAGGATGTAGACTTATTACGGATCATCGCTGCAGAAGAAAAACACAAAGGATCACTCTCTCATGAGGATTTTCATGAAATATACCATTTGACACATATTGGGATCGGTGGTATTCTTCCTGACCAGGACGATATAACCACTGCCGCCCGTCTTCTTACTCAAGACCAACAATACGCATTATATGCATGAACGACCTTCAGCAGAAATAGAAGCAAAACCACGACAATTCCTTATTCTGGATCTTGATGGAGTTGTGTTACGATGGCCGCAATTTCATACCCTTAATCCTGATGCGTATGTCCAAATGGCCAAGCACTTGCAGGATTTTCGGCGAAATGGCGGCGCCGTTTCTGTACTTACCAATAGACCACCTTCGGAGATGCAACCGGTTGCTTATTATTTGGGAGAAAAGAACGGTTTATGGATTACTGAAGGTGGAGGATCACTCTATGATGTAGGACATAATACCCAAGCGGTTCTCCCACAATGGAAAACATATGCATCCCATGATGTTCCTCGTCTGCGGCAGGCTCTCCAAGAACAGGGGGCTGTTGCCTCAATTCCTTTTTCACCAGATGAAGCTCAATTTCTTCCCGGAATGGGATATATAAAAACTGTTATTGTACCCCCAAAAGAGTGTGACATCCATGAGTACGCAATGCATCAAGTGGCACCGGTGCTTGAGGAGCTTGCCTGTACTGATCGTTTCAGAATCGATGTAGGAAAAGCAATTGACATAGATCCCCGGGGACTTTCCAAAAGAGAAGGCATCCAAACACTTCTCTCTCTTCATACCATCGATCCTCATACAACCCCCACTGTTTTTATTGCCGATCATAATCGAGATATCGATGCCGCATCCCAGCTTCTTGAAAGAGGAGGACTGGTTGCGGCAGTTGGCAACGCGAGTGACGAATACAAACAATTTGTACAGGATCATGGTGGATTTGTTGCCAATAGCTCGTATCATGACGCGATTGGTGAAGTACTCCAAACAATCAGAACTATATGAATAATTCCGTGATATACTTATCTCAACAATTGGAAAATATGGTATCATGCCTGAAATATGTGTATATTACACCGTTCGCAACTATAAATAGATGGATATAGCAATCCTACAAACAGTCCGGGATAATTTTGTCCAGGAATTAAAAGATGCGGCAGCTGGTAAAAAAACCAGTCTTCCTTTTATTATTAATCCTCTGCCTACAGTACCGCTTATCACCGACGGACAGGAGTTTCAGGTAATTGTCGTAGGCGGCAGCATGGGCAAAGTAGCCCATGTAAAAAAAGTGAATAATCATATAGAGACCCTCAGTTATGAAGAGAAAATGCAACCCATATTTGACACTGTTGATGTCTTCCTTAACTATCTGGATACCAAACTTCATATTGATACCAAAGTTGTAGCGCTGGATTTCGCCGTTCCCCTTACTCCAGTCCTGGACAATAATGTCTTAGATGGCATATTGATACGAGGAACAAAGGAACATGAATTCAAGGGTTTGGTGGGCAAACAAGTTGGAAAAACAATTGCGGAATATTTCTTAAAAAAACGTGGTCAAAGAATAGTTGTTTCTTGCGCAAATGATACCGTATGCCTCCTCTTATCCGGCTTAACAAAATACAAAAAAGATACCTTAGCCTGCGGTATTTTGGGAACCGGTATGAATGCTGCGTTTTTTATCGATGATACCCATTTGGTAAATCTCGAATCAAATAGCTTTGATAAATTCACTCAAAGTGAAGAAGGAAAACAAATTGATCAGGAATCGACACTTCCTCAATCCGCTTTATTTGAGAAAGAAATAACGGGTGCCTATTTATATAGACATTTTAATCTCATTATTCAAAAAAAGGGTGTTTCTTTTCAACCGCTTACTTCAACGCTTGAGTTAAAAAATATTTCCCAACAACATATACCGCAACTATCCAACCTTGCAAATGAACTCCTCGATCGATCCGCAGGCTATATCTGTGCCCAACTGGCGGCAATAACGGAGTTTAGACAAAAAGATATGATATTTGTTATGGACGGCAGTTTTTTCTGGGATACGTCATATAAAAAACGGGTTGATGCACTCCTTCCACAATTAACAAACCATACGATTGATTTAGTTGAAATTGAAAATAGCCCGATCCTGGGAGCATCCCATCTCGTAATATAAAACAAGAATCCAGTTTTCTGTTCTCTGTTATCAGATCCAAGTCTATCAGTATTCAGTCTATCGGTTTAACTGAAAAACAGAAAACAGACCAACTAAGATCTGAAAACCGACCTGCCCGCAATGCTACGCAAAGCGTTGCAGGCGGGAGACTGAGAACCGATAACAGGATTTCTTGTCAGAATTATGTCCCTCACTTGTCAAGCACGCCATTTTTATTTTGGGTAAGATGCCTGTATGAATAAGTTTGAACAACTGGAGGGAGGACCACCAGTCGAGCGAACATCTGGCCTTCCTCCAGTTTCTCGTATGCATCACGATCTTCCTCCCGGTGCAGAAGATATGGATCTAACTTTATTTGGTGAAGAACAATATGGGTTGACTCAACCAGGCACCGAGTCCTCTGATGGAGTTTCCCACCGAGAATTCACGAGAATGCGGACATTAAGAATACATGACGAGTATGAGGGAATTACTACCACCCAAATAGCTATTCCGGCATCCGATAAAGGCTATACTCCTGCCCAATGGGATCCTACTGGAGAAAATTCTCATTCATAGACAACCTCCTCCTTTTCTTTTATAATTCGTCCATGCCACAGCCAACCAAGCAATATGCCCAAGAGATTTTTACATTATTGAAAGATCATTATCCTCATGCAAAAATGATCCTGAATTGGGACAATAACTGGGAACTTCTGGTTGCCGTTATTCTTTCTGCTCAATCTACCGATATTGGCGTAAATAAAGTTACGGAAAAATTATTTCCAAAATATAGAAAAGCGAATCCTGAACTCAAAAAGCACTATGATAATTACCGTCATGTCATTCTGAGCACCAGCGAAGAATCTCATCCCATGCTTGAAAGAAAAGCAGAGATCCTTCGACGCGCTTCGCTTGCTCAGGATGACAAGCTCGATGAGAACAAGTTTATCGAGCTTGTCAACTTTGCACAGGGAGATATTCATGAACTTGAAAAGGATATTTATTCAACAGGGTTTTACCGTGCCAAAGCAAAAAGCCTGCAGGCAGCAGCAAAAGTCATCTTGGAGAAATTCCATGGAGAAGTTCCCAAAACAATGGCCGGGATGATTACAATTCCTGGCGCTGCCAGAAAAACAGCAAATGTAGTTTTGGGAAATGCCTACCATGTATATGAAGGAATTGCGGTAGATACGCATGTACGCAAACAGGCTCAGCTTTTGGGGCTTACAAAAAATACGGATCCAAATAAAATCGAGCAGGATTTGATGAAATTATTTCCTAAAGACCAGTGGTTCCAGCTAACATATTTACTGATTGAACATGGACGTGCAACTGCCCGAGGGAAATATCCAACCTGCACCCTGCATAAAAACTGTCCCCTCTTCGCTCACGTCAAGCGCTCCTAAGTAATCTACAAACTTGGAAGCGTTTAGTTAGAAGCGTTCCCGCCTAGACTCGCGTCTGGCGAGGCTGGTAGCGTGTAGTTGATTGAAAAACGAAACAATAAACACATTCCCTACTGTTAATTGCTCATTGCTAACTCCCTATACCAAATACTAGATACAAAATACCAGATTAGTTTCTCTTCAGTTCCTGGTGGGATTTGATAAAGAAATATCCTACAATTCCAAATGTCACCACAGGAGATAATGCCTCCGGAATATGCGCTCCAAACCCATTCATCAGCATGATAATTCCCAGTACCAGGATTGAATACATTGCCCCATTTTTCAGATATCGATACTTTTTGATATTCTCTATATTACGAATAGTTAATTCACGTAAGACAAATGCTCCCAGACCATTTCCAATCAGAATCAATGGAACTGAAAGCGTGAAAGCAAACGCTCCCAATACCCCATCAATTGAAAAACTCGCATCAATGACCTCAAGATATAAAATCTTACTAATATCTGACAGTCCGTTTTTTCCTTTCAAAAGGGTTTCTTCACTTTTTTCAGCATTTTGTCGAAATCCATGCGTGATAAAAAAAGCTGTCGAACCTATAACTGCTGAGAATGCCAGAAGCGGATTTATCTGCAACGCAAACCAGACAACTCCTGTCAGAAGGATTGAAATAACTGCGTAAAACCACACTCCTTGTTCTACAAAAAACCGCTCCCCTTTGATTCCAAAATGTTTGGGTTCCAAAAAAAGCCAATGGAAAAAAAGAAATACCAAAAAGATTCCACCACCAACAAATAGTAGTGGTGCGGATGATTCAACCGATTCGTGCACACGGGGATCATTGCTAAATGTTGCGGTCAATGCACCCAGAGGTCCCAACGAGGGGTTTACCAGAAAAACGATAACCCAGGGTAATAATCCTCGCAAGACAATAACTGCAAAAAAGAGCCCGTAGGTAACAAACCACCGTCGTGCTTTTTGGCTCATTGTTGAGAGCACTTCGGCATTGATAATGGCATTATCGATGCTTGAAATGACCTCAAACAAACACAGTCCGGCAATGGTAAGAAGGACGGAAAAGATATTCATTTCTTTATTATACTAGTTTTTCTCTTCCTTGGTAGTTCTATGACGTAACGGCATCCCCCTGAGTCTTCTTATTCTTTTTCTTCTTTCTCTTCTTACATGAGCTAAAGAACTTTCATTTAATGTTACTGAAGCGTTTACGACTGCTGTACAAATTGCGCCAACTGCTGCAACAGGACGTCGGGAAGATCCTTCCGCGGGAAAATAGATAACTTCATCGGCAAATTCAAGGTCTTTCTGGTCATGTGCTGTTCCTCTCATATTTGAGGCAATAAGTTCCTTATCCTCTTGCGTAGCATTTTTCTTTACGATACGAACCATATAAGGCAAATCTGCAGCTCCGGCAAATGAATCCTCAGTAATGAGCACTCTATCTCCACGAGGGGCCGTTACCAAACCTCCCCCACTGCCTAATTTTCCATTGATTACTGTTATCAATCTTTTTTTGAATCGACCCCCTGCTTTCATTGCTTCCTGAATAGCAAATGGCATGCCTAAATATTCTTGTGCTAATGTTGGTTTTGCTCCCGGAGTATTACAAAATACAACACAATCTAAGCCCAGCTTTTCTGCTAGTCTATAGAGCCGATTCATCCGTTGTATATTTTTAACATCTGGGCTTGACGGTAACTTTCTTACATTACCTGCATCTTCATAATACTGAGGCATGTTCCCGATAAGCATGACCGTTTGATCCCCCAGCCTCCCGATTGCTGCTGCTATTGGCGGATAGTGCAACATATTATGCTCCTCATTGGGAAGTTTCCAGCCCATATACAGCGGAAAAAAATCTGGTACTCCCATCTGTAAAATATCCTGAAATTCTGGTCTATTGGGATCAAAATTTAAAGCCTCGGACGTTTGGAAAAGAGTGCGTTCTCTTACCGGTGCTTCATCAACAATAGGTTCTATGGTATTTAGCCGGACCAATTGATCGGGGGCATAAAATCCTGGTTCCGGAATATGACGGATAATCTTTCCCTCAGCTATTGGTGGTATAGTAGTCTTAGTTTTTTCATTATTTCGTTTTTTATTTCGAAGCAAAGCAAATAATACTCTCAACCTCTCTTGAAGGTCTTTAGGATTGTCTACTAACAAATCGATATTCCCTTCAGCGAGATGTCTTTCAACACTTTGATCAGCCCATGTAACCGGTGGCTTCGTTGGTCCTTGATATTCCTGGATTGGCTCAGGACCCGCAAACCCATACCGGGTACCTTTTACTCCGATTGTTATATCCCCAGTTGCTATACTTGCTGATAATCCGCCAAAACATTCACACAAAATAGAAATATAAGGAATATTTCTTTCCGCTAGTTGTTCCTCAAACTCTTGAAGTTCATCTGCTAGCTTTGGCATTTGCATTAACCCGGCAGTATTCTCCTGTTGCCGTACCCCTGCTGATGAATGAAGAGCAACAAGAGGTAATTTTTCCCGCTGGGCAAGCTCCATTGCCATGACAAGCTCTTCACCCACCGCACTGCCCATAGAACCTCTCATAAAACCCCAGTGTGTTGCGGCAAATACAAACTTTTGGTGCCCGATCTTTGCAATTCCAAATGAGGCAGCTTCTGTTTGCCCTTTTTTTACTTCTTCTTCCAATTTTTGCTCATATCCTTCAATCGTCCCGTCATTTCTAAATCTCTTAAACCCAATTACGTCTCTTAATACCTGCAGTCCTGTTTCAGGATATTCATAAAAATTTGTCAGTGCTTTAAATTCTGCAAGAAAATGGACCGGATCTGTTCTTTCTCTTCCTTCAAAGTATTCTTCCCATGGATTTTTTTTCTTTTCCTCAGGTATGGTTTCCGCTACAACGGGTTGTTCTTGTTCTCGGATTACCGGTTCATACAGCGTTTGTTCTGTCCCCAATAATCCCTTCGCCAATCTGCGTACTTGTTCTGTTGGTGAAATATCAGGTTTTGTAGAAAAGGGCGAATTCTCCCCAGTGAGGTAATAGGTTGGCTCGGCTTCCACCTCAGGCTTTCGCTCTCCCATCATATGTAATGTTTCCTCTTCGAGAGCGTCTACTTGTTTCTGGGGAAGTCCATAGCAAAGATCCTGCGCTAAATGATCGAACCGCGTTGCCCGAATATCAAAATTTGACTCATGTCTGGCCATAAACGATGATTATATAAAAACTGAAGCGAAATTGCACGTTTTGAAGCTATTTTTTGGTAAAGTCGACACGAAGATTCTTATCTGTCGTCAGTGGGGAGGTATAAACAACATTGCCAATCCGACTCTCTATCCCAGGAGTCGAATGTAGAATTTTAAATCCATCAGGATATGAAAGGCTAAAAGTATAGGGATCCTGATCTGTTCCCGGTTGCTTAAAAAGCATCAGATCATAGGAGAAAACCGGTTGAGAAAGATCAATTTTTTTGGCAAGCGTATAAGAAACAGTCACTTTTTTCGTTCCTTTTGCCGGAACGGTAATAAGAAATCCATAGAGCGTTTTGCCATTTTCATTTTGTGTTTCAATTTCCAGATCGTCAGGTTTTTTGAAATTCTTGGCTTCATATCTGAGAAAATCCGTAATAGCCGGTGTTGTAGTCACAATAGCATCATCAATTGCAATATCTGCGAGTATTGCGCCTTGCGGAACAATCAAACGGAAGTAATCCGTATAATCCCCGCCAGGCCATCCATTACTGGCATTAGAATAGGATACGGTCACTCGCTCCGTTATACTCCCGTCAGTATCAATCCCTACCGACTGATTCATTCTACGGCTGAGAAAATAATTAGCTTTATTTATTCCAACATTTGCTTCATTAATACCCAAAAAGTCATTTATTACTTGCGGGTCATCCGGCCGCTGATCCCACAGCGCTCCTGACATCCCCTGAACGGTAAATAGACTTTGTATGGTAGGGTTAGCAAACGCAAAAAGGATATGCTTTTGCAAAATTGCATTCCGTACTGCTTTTGCGATTGCCAAATACGGCAGGTTCTTGCCGGTTTCAAGCTTCAACCGCATTGCATTAAATACCGAGCGCAGAAACTCCTTCTTTTGGGTCGATCCCTCAAAAAAATTCTTCTCTGCATGGGTCTCGGCTTTTAGAAAAAGGTTCTGCGAGGTTATTGTCTCATCATAATCGGCGACATATACGGATCCAATTGCTGAGAGTAATTCTTTGACGAATAAAACATCAACTCCTACTACCCCATCGACTTTATCTCCTTTTTCTTCAAAGAGCAATCTGGCCGCATTTGAGGCATTCTGTTGAAAATCAACATCGAAATTGCTGTCACGAAGATACAGATGTACATTTCCCAAATAGCGCCTCACCGGAAATGACGGCTCAATATGAGCTTTTAATTGTCCATCAGCATCGTATACATCATAAATTCTAAACTCTTTCAACAAACCGTTTTTCAGTGTTACCAAACCATAGGAACCAATAAATCCCCCACCAGGACGAAGCTCCATATTATTTTGGAACAGCAGTAGATATTTTCTCTGACCATCGAATCCAACCAATTGCGGCAATACCTCAGAAATACCAGACAACAGCTCCAGACTGGGGATAATTCTCTGCCCGAAAAGTGAAGCACTACGAATTAGTGATCCATCCAAAGGTGAGGTCGGAGTACGAGTTTGGAGACGCTGCATCAACTCCAATGTATTTTTAAATGAATTCAGCGCATTTACAAAATCTGACTTGGGGTTTTTGCTTGTTTGGGCAAAAACGCTTTTGAGACTCACTACTCCCTCCAATGAATAATGTACACTATCTACCAAATCTGCCGCTATCTCAAGGGTTTGAGACAACATCCTGGCTTTCTTTCCTTGGCCAATTAAAGATGCCTGGGCAACGACAACAGCTGAGGCCTTCTGGGATGCTGCAAGAAGCGGGGCGGCAACACTTACAGCCGATTGTGCCTTTTTGAAGTCTCCCCGCTCGATATCCTGCTTTGCTGATGATAGCAGCAAAAAGCTAAGCAGAACCCCACTTAGAGTTGCCAACATAGGCAATGCCAATACGAACAATATCCCCAGAACGAGCAACAATTTTTTAGGACCTGCTTTTGGAGAATCCTGTAGGGAACTATTCTTGGTAGAATGCTTGAGAATAGTTTTTTTTTGAGGGGAGATATGTAAACCCTCAACTACGTGCCGTATCCGTTTGGCAAGTGGATAATCGCTACCCAAAACATAACGCCCTTCATCCCCAACCTGCTTTTGAATAGGAAGTGTTTTATCCTGATAAAAATCGATCGTTACCTCCGGTTCTGCTTTATGAATCATATGCGCCAGAGAAAGCATCGTGGGTGGATGCTGGGGAAACAAAAATACCAGATGCTGTCCCTGTGAGAAACCACATTTCAGGATACCTTCTATGGCATCTGGTAAAAATACAGGATAGGTACTGTGAGTACCATCATTGGGGACATTAATACGAAGATGTTTTTGAGCACTTTGCAGATATCGATTGATAATGGTATTTGTGTTTAATTTTTCCTCCGCGAATAGGTCTCCGAAAATGATAATGGAACACGTGGGGTACGCATTCATAATCTTTTCCGCTGTTTCTTTTCGGTATGTACTCAACGGAAACAGCAAAACAATACGTGATCCATCCGATTCTGCTTTTTTCAGAAATTGGGTCAGAAATTCCCCTACTCCTTTTGTATATACTACAAAAATATGTGAATACTTGAGATTGGGGATTTGAGGAATTTTATCCCAGTATTCTTTCTGATGAATTTGCTTGATAAACTCTCTATGCTCAAATAATTCCCGCGTATCTGAGATAAAAACAATCGGAGTAATCTCCTGCAGAACAAGTGCAAGCTTGGCACCCAGTATTCCTTGCCTGTCAATAATAAGAATCGGCGGAGTTTTTTGTTGCTGCGTCTGAGTCATAGGGCAGTGTTATACCGATTATTATACAGTGTTTTTGTATACGAAGACGAGATATCAAATCTTATAATCCAATGCCTGATTTACCATAGCATCTGCCTGCTTGTTTTGTTCACGAGGGATATGGGTATAAGAAATTGGAATTTTCAAACTCCCCTCTTGTTCCCGAACTTGAAACAAAAGAGTACGCATCATCGGATGTTTTACTTTATACAGCCCGTTTAATTGTGATACTACTAGTTGAGAATCCATAAAAACACGGATTCTTTCAATCGGCTCTTTGGGAACATAACTGTTCACCCATTCCAGTGCATGAACAACAGCACTATATTCGGCAACATTGTTGGTTGCTACTCCCAAGCGTTTTCCATGACGATATACAATCTCATTATTTTCATCCGTGATATAGACTCCCAATGCAGCAGGACCGGGATTTCCCCGAGAACCACCATCAGTATAGATATTGAGTATTCTTTCAGTTGCCATTATCAAAAAATTTCGGCGTACGCAGTATTTTTACTGCCAATACAAGGAAAACGAGCACTTCTCCAATGCCTGTTATAACCGCCGATGCTACATATGAATACTGAGGAATAAATACAATGTTTAATACAATATTTAAGATCAAGGATCCGAAATATACCCACAATAAAAACATTTGATGGTTTTTTGTAATAAGAAGCCATTGCAAAAAGCTGGTCAAAAAGAAAAAGGGGAGTGACACAAGCAAAATTCGAAGGGGAAGAATTGAGGCTGAAAAGTCTGCCCGAACCAATACAACCAAGGGTGACAAAATCCACGCAAGTATCATCACTACAACTGCCGCACCCAGATATATCCCGGCGTAACGAAGCATGTACGACTTGGCCATTCTATTATTTTTCTGCAGGGAAAGTAGGATAGGATAGATAGAATTGGATAAAAATAGGGGCAGCGCAATTAAAAATTCGAATACCTGGTACGAAAGGCCATATATTCCCACTGATTGAGTCGAGGTATAAAAAGAAAGCAAGATGGTGTCAATGCTAAAGTAGAGCATATTAATAAATAGCATAAGAAAATAGGGGAGACTTTTTCTGATAAGCGTTTTGGTAAATACAAATTGTATATGAACAGGACGAATTTTTTCTTTTGTAGCCACCAATGACAGAAGAGCAGATAGCAATCCACCCACTACTATTGCTCCCAGAAAAAAGAGAAGGGGAGCTCTTACAAGGAAAAGCACCGCTGCCACTACCAATGCAATACTGCTACCGGAAAGCTGAGCAATAGTTAGCGTCTGATACGACAGTCTTTTTTGAAACAATGCTGTTGAGCTATAAGCAATGGCATTGGCAAAAAGCATCATCGAAAAAAGGACTATTCCACCTCTCTCCTGGAGAGAAAAGATATTCCCCGGAACAAAAAGCGCAAAAAGTACCAGGGAAAAAGTAATAACGCCTGCAATAAGCAACCGGGAGTAGAGAAGGGTACGAAACTGGAGGGAAGTATTTTCTTCCTGCAGATAAAACGGGTTGAAACCAAAATCCACAACCAGATAAAAAAGGCTAACAATGGCAATAATTTTGGTCAGGCTTCCATATCCTAACGTTCCAAATAAGGAACCCACCATAAGAAGAATAATAAAAGATGATGAAGAGGTAATAAGCCGGCTAACGAACTGAAACGTCGTGTTTTTGAAAATAGTTGATAAAAACATCTGAGGCTATTGTATCATGTTCTCCTCGGCAGTGAGAATGGAACAGCCCATACCAACCCTATGACTAAGGCGAACAAGAGCTGCCCTTGTTGAAGCGTAAGAAAGTAGTGATCAAAAGATCCTAGAATCAATACCACAATAAATGCGACGAATACGTTTTGGGATGATGCTTTAAATTTTGCCCACTGCACCCCATGGAAAAATGTGTTTATTAAAAAGATCAGTCCAAAGAATAATCCAAAGATGCCGGTTTCAGCAAACCAATACAGATATATGGAATGTACCGGTTGCAATGAAAAAGTAATCATATGAGGAGGATTATATCCTGGTAGTGCAATGAGAAAATTGCGCAGTCCCACTCCAAAAAACGGATGGTCACGAATCATGCCAAGGCTAGAAAGAGCAAGTTGTTCCCGAACTACCACAGATTCCTCAGAGAGGGATGAGCGAATCAAGCGTTCACCGGTGGGCAAAATGTAAAAGATGCTAAAAAGAACGATTCCTCCTAGAATAATCATCCATTGTTCAAATCGTTTCTGATGACGAAGACCAACTCCTCCATAAAAGACAATAATACAAACCCATAGAAGTATGGGCAATCTACTCAGAGTAAGAAAAAGCGCAAAAGAACAGAGAATAAGACCACCGATAACCAACCATTTGTTTTTAAATGCATTTATCATAGAAAGAGCATATATCATGATGATTATCAAAAATCCTGCCAGAACATTTGGGTGGGGGAATGTCCCGTATGGACGAAGGAGTAATGCCCCTTGTATTGTAGCTCGGGCAATTCCCGGCGTTTGAAGAGTAAAACTGCGTTCACCAATCCAGTACAACAGTCCTCCTATTGAACCTTGATGAAGAAATTGCATAATAGCCAGAAGGGACTGGAGGGATGCACTCAAAAAGAGGATACCAACAATTCTTTGAAACTCTGTCTCTGTCTTGACTACGCTAACCACATACCAACCGAAAAAAACACATTCAATTATCTTAATTAATCCATAGAGCCCTTCTGGAGGAATCGGGGAAACAATAACGCCAATACTACAGCTTACGATCAGCATACCAAGCCCTTGTATAAAAAAATGAGAAAAGGCAGCTCTGCCAGAAGAAAGCATATGCCTTCGATTGGTAAAGAGAACGATACCAGCAAGAAAAATAATCAGCAGATCTGTTCCATATAAAACAGGAGAGAGGTAATCAACCCGGATACCTAAAACTTGAGTGAACCAGGGCCAGAAGTGTTTGCCAATTTGAATAGGAAGTAAAAAAAGAAGAAGGTAAAAAACTATTTGTTCTATTGTTTTAAGCAACACGAGGTTTTATGACTAATACACGATCTTTTCCTTCTCCGCTTGATTCTGATACTACTGCTTCATCATTTTGCAAAATCACATGAATAATACGTCGTTCCCATGATTTTAAGTTGGGAAGTATTATTTCTCGATTTTCCGCCAATGCCTGCTCTTTTGTCTGCTGTGCCATGTGCTCCAAATACGAAGCTCTGTTTTTTTTGTAATCTCCGACTTCCAAAGAAATACGGATGAAGCGGCCAATTCTTTTGGAAACCATCAATGCCAGAATTAACTGAAGCGATTCCAAAACCTCTCCATGATATCCAATAATCATTCCACCGTCTTCTGTATCTAGCTTTATTTCTGCAACATCATCTTTGAGTTCTGTCTCAAATTCCGCCTCAACTTCAAGACGCTCCAATAAATCCTGAACAATATCTTCAACTTGTGTTTGCTCTGAAACTGTTTTTGTAGCTTTTGCCATATATTATTCCTTTCGTTTAGGCAGAAGGGTCGTAAGACCGCCCCAACCGGAGATTTTATACTGCTGTAGTATACCAAAAAGTGAGAAGGTATTCCAGTATAAGGATAACCCGATGGGGAAGTTGAATGAGAAGAATCCAATCATGAGAGGAAAAATGTACATGGATTGAGTCTGAAATGCCTGAGCGAAGTCCTCTTCTTTTTTCTCACCTGCTTTGACCGGATGAGAAGATGCAGCAGGAGTAGAAATCATCATTTTTGATTGGATGAATTGCAAAAGTCCCGTAAGGATAGGGATTACCAGCACGATAAACCCAATAGTATTCATCAAAACATGGGGACTTTGCCCCAGGGGTAACCCAAGGAAATGGGTGTCCCATGGTTGCTGTAACTTAAAGGCACTTATATAAATGGAGCTATTGATGTGGGTGACAATTGCAGCACCATGTAACATAACTGTGCTTTGCAACGCCCCATAGAGCGCATAAATAATAGGCAATTGTACCAGCATTGGCAAACATCCTGCCGCAGGATTAATACCATGCTCTTTATAAAGTTTTGATGTCTCCTGCTGTAACCTGAGAGAATCACCCTTGTGTTGCTGTTTGAGCCGTGAAAGATGAGGGGAGAGCTCTTGCATTTTCTTGGAGGTCTTCATTTGACTTGCCATGAGAGGAAAGAGTGCCAAACGGATGATTGCAGTCAAAAGGATGATTGCAAACCCCAAAGCAAACGGAACATGGAGGAAGTAAAGGAATTGATATAACCCAACCAATACTGTTAAGACTGGATTTACAAATGCTATCGTAAAAATGTGACCAATAGGTGCTAAAAGATTTCCCATATATTCTATGACCAAAACGGCTGACAGCGTAATAATCGTTTTCCTGCCAGAACGCTTCCTTTTATAACTCCTTCTTTTTCAATGGCTCTTTTTGCATATGCCGAACAGCTGGGGGAAAAACGACACATAGCTCCGATTCCAAATAGTTGCTTCAAAAGAGGTGATACGATCTTCTGATACAAAACAATACCAGTAATTATACCATGTTTCATAATAAACCTTTGTTTTGAAATTGTACGGTTAAATTTGCAGTGATATCCGCTACAGAAGCATCATAGGCTTGTTTGTGGATGATACACAGAAAATCCATTCCCTGCCGCAAGCGGGGAGCAAGCAGTTCCATACTCGTCCGCACCAAACGTTTTGCCCGATTTCTGACAACCGCCCGTTTATCCACCTTTTTTGATGTCACAAAACCATATCGGTTATAAGAACGGCTGTTGGATGCAAAAAGGATGGTACAATAGGAAGTTTTTATACTTACCGCTGTGGTAAATTTGGTTGTTGCCGGAAGCCGCAATTTTCTTTCAAACATGAAGCGCTATTAAACAGTAAGCTTTTTTCGTCCATTTCTTCTTCTGCGTTTTAATACTTTCTGCCCTCCATGGGACTGCATTCGGGTCAAAAAACCGTGTTTTCTCTTTCTTTTTACTTTTTTAATCTTTCGGAACTTTTCCATTGATAGAGTATACCAGAAGTGGGCACGAATGGGAAGGAGAGAAATTCGGTTATCGGTTCTCGGTCGTCGGTTTTCAGATAGGGGGTCTCTCGGTTATCAGTCTGTCTGTTTTAAACTGATGAACAGAAAACAGACCAACTTAGATCCGACAACTGACAACAGAGAACTGATAACTGGATATTGCTCCTTGACAAAAAGTTATCCACATTATTAAATGGAAATCCGAGCCAAGGTTTGCCTTCCAACCACGTATCTCCAGACGAGTAGGGAAGTATCCTCCGCTTCAACTATGGATACTACACAGTTACATAATCTTTGGTCACAAGTACTCAAAGAGCTTGAAAAAGAGGTTTCACGAGCCCATTTTGTGACCTTATTAAAAAACACTGAGCTTCTTGCGTTTGAAAACAATTCCGCAACGATTGCTGCACCGTCTTCAATGGTTATCAATGTCTTACAGACAAAGTTTGCAGCACTGATTAAGGGACAACTAAAATTACTCACCAATACAGAAGTCTTACTTATTTTTGTTCCCCGACTCACAACCAAACAGCTACAACAAGAAGACAAAGGTCCTTTATTTGAAACCACACCCGCTCCTCAACCATTAAGCGTGGGACATCTCCCTCGAGTACGTCCAGATTTTACATTTCAAAACTTTGCGGTGTCTTCAAGCAATCAACTCGCTTACGTAAGCAGTCAAACCGTTGCCAAAAATATCGGGACTTCTTACAATCCACTCTTTATTTATGGCCCGGTAGGAGTTGGGAAAACGCATTTGATGCATGCAATTGCCAATGATGTATATCAACGGCAACCGGATAAAAAAATTATCTACATTACGTCTGAAGAATTTACCAATGAAGTTGTAGAGGCAATTCGCAGTAACGATACTGCGCGAATGAAAAGAAGATTTCGGTCCGCATTTCTTCTGATCATTGACGACATACAATTTATTGAAGGCAAAGAACGCGTTCAGGAAGAACTCTTTCATACATTTAATATTCTTATCGACCAGGGATCTCAGATTTGTTTGTCATCAGACCGTCCTCCTCATGAAATAAAAAAACTGGAGAAACGGCTTTCTTCCCGCTTTGCCGGCGGGCTTACTGTCGATATAGAACGACCCGATTTTGAATTGAAATCTGCCATTTTACTCATTAAAGCAAAGAAATTCAATATTGACCTGCCAATTGAGATTGCCAAAGTAATTGCAACAATGGCGCAGGATACGCGGAGCCTTGAAGGACTCCTTCTTCGAGTAATTACCCAGGCGTCTACAACCGGATCTGATATTACTATTGAACTTGCAAAACGAGCACTGGGGGGAATAGAGGAGGAACGACCCCATACAGTGCATGCAGAAGATATTATCCAAGCAGTCTGTTCTTTCTATAGTGTAAAACCAACACAACTGAAAGGCCCCAAACGCGACGCCTCAATTGTTCGAGCCCGCCAAGTCACCATGTATTTACTCAAAACAGAGCTTGGCATAACATTGGTAGAAATAGGAAATTTACTCGGGGGACGAGATCATACCACTGTTATGCATGGTGTGGAAAAGATGGAGAGATTACTTGACAGTAAAGCTCGGGTAACTGAGGATATCCTGGGGATAACCAGTGTATTAAATGGGAATAAGTAGTTTATATGTCCGTTTGATAGTTATCAACAGGTTATACACAATTTTATAAACAAATTTCCCACAGTGGCTTACGGTCAGTAATGTATCCTACTATACAACTATCTTGCTCTAGCCACTATTGATAATAGATTGGTAACACAATATTAAACCCTGCAGGATTTTTTTTATCGGCTCTGTATCCTTGATTTTTTCCACATTTCCCGATACACTACAACAACTACAAAAGTATATATATGAAGATAACTATAACATCTGAAAATCTCCAGAAAAAGTTACAGATTGTGCAAAAAGCAATCTCGTCTAAAAATCCTCTCCCTATTCTTCAAAATATTCATATTAAAGCAGAAAAATCAGAAATCATACTTTCTGCGACAGATCTAGAGATTGGAATTCAAGTAACACTTCCTGCACAGATAGAACAGGAAGGAGAAACAACAGTATCTGCTAAATTATTCTCAGAACTTATTAATTCACTACCAAATGAAAAGATAGAGTTAGAACTTGAAGAAAATAATCTGAAAGTCAGAAGTAAGAATACCCAGAGTACGTTTCAGACAGTATCTGCAGATGAATTCCCCAAACTTTTTGAAGAGATGGGACAAAAGATTGCGGTATTTACAAATAAAACATTAAAAAAAGACCTACAATCAGTTATTTTCTCGGCGAGTCTGGATGTTGGGAGACCGGCGCTATCCGGGGTTCTTATCAAACAAGATAGTGACGGAGGATTCTTGCTTGTCGCAACAGATGGGTATCGATTATCACTGAAAAAACATACTGAAGAAAAGACAGCAGACTCAAAAGAACAGCAGTTATTAATCCCTGCCCGGATTTTACGAGAAACTATTTCTGTAAAGGAGGAAAAAGGGGAAACTGAGGTCTTTCTCTCTCAAAAGCAACAACAAGTAATCTTTAAACAGGGAGATCTGATCATAGTTGGTCGTCTAATTGAAGCACCATACCCAAATTATGAAAAGATCATCCCAAGCGAATCCTCGTCGCAAGTAGCGTATGATCGGGAAGAGCTTCTCAAAGCAATAAAGATCTGTTCGATTTTTGCAAGGGACTCTGCAAATATTGTCAAAATAGCAATTGCTAAAGATAAGATAATCGTTTCGGCAAATACTCCCAGCGTTGGAAAGAATAGCGTAGAAGTAGAAGCAAAATTATCAGGGGAAGAGAATGAGATAGCATTTAATGCCAGATATCTTCTGGATTTCCTCTCAAATATTGAAGAACAGAATCTGGTCTTTGAGATGAATGGACCACTCAATCCGGGAGTATTTAAAATACAGGGAGAATCTTCCTATCTTCACATTATCATGCCAATCAGAGTGCAAGTATAGAATAACTCGATAGTATCATTCTGGTTTTGGTCCTGAACTCGGATTTAAGTCTTCTCCATAGTTTTTTATATAATCTTCGCTTGACATAGGTTTAAAAAATTGAAATTCATAAACCTCATCTGTATTTGGGTTTCCTATAAAAGCGAATCCTCTTCGAGCATATATATATGTTTTTGCCATCCAATCATAAAAATGTGAACCTTGAACAATTACATCCGGTTGCCCGAATCTATTGAGATAATCTGAAATTATTGCATAACCTTTCTCTGAAGGTTGTTCCGGAGTAAGTTCTCTTTCGTAAATGATGGAGTCATCTTTCGTGATAATTATATTTGGACGGATTGAAAGAGGGGATTCATAGTCATACTGAACACTTCCATCAGGAAGAGTCTGTTTATCTTTAAAACCCGGAACAGAATCCAAGTGGTTATTTTTGGCACCAATCGGAAATTTTTGGAGCGGGCTGATGATATTGGAGATACCACTATCAATGCCAGTGTTATTAGCAGATGGAATGTTTGTTTGTTGATGATTCGATTGATTCTGTTGAATTACTATAACAATAACTATACTTACAATTATAAATAAGCAGATACTAATAAAAAATATTCGTTTTATCATTGATTGTCGAGTACTCCCTTTACTACATTATGATGAGCCGGTTTATCTTTTGCAACAAAGTAAGGATTCGGTGGAGTAGCATTAGGAGCACATTTTACTGTTGCAATACCAGCTTCCGGATTAACATAATAAGCAATCATATCTGCATAATCTTCAGATAAGTTATCAGAACCAGTACAGGCAGCAGCATGGCCTCCATAATAACTTACTGCACCCTCAGAGTTATATGCTTCAATATGTTTGGAATATAAAATTATATTTCTTGGGTGGCAATTTCGAATCACATGTCCCAATTCATGGGTTAAAATAAATTGAAAAAGTGCTTTTGGTTGATATTGTCCCAGTTGGACGCTTGTCCCCTTAAAACATCCAATTTGTTGGGAGAGTCCGGCAATGGCCTCAATGGTACTCCCTTTTACGAGTTGGTTGAACTTCGTATTGGCACTTCCGCAGAATTTTTCCCAAGCCCATTGTAAATGCGTTTGGTCAAAGCCATTCATGGTGATACCAAACTGATCTTTGATAGATTGTTGGATATCTCCTGATGGCAATGGTGAGTTACATTCAGTTGAGTTTACATCTTCCGAGGGGTTTCCTACTTTTGTTTTTACCGTAGCATCCTGTGCATATACAAAAGGTAAGTAACTGAGAGATATCAGAAAGAGTAGCAGGGTAAAGAGATAACTTTTGTATATTGACATATTATTGACTTGTACAGAAGGACAAGTTATATTTCTGTCCGGAATAGTCGGGATTTGCATAGGAAGGAGTACTTACAAATACGGTGAGTTGGCATGCCTGTTCTTTAGTAATACCAAGCTTTGAAATAAATGCCTGTTCGGCTGTCGCCCGCGCCTGTGGAAAAGGAGAACCAAGCACAGTTATAAGAAATTCTCCAAATTTTGCCAGATAGGCAATTTGATATGAACTGGTTTCTGTTATAAGAGCATCGGTATTTAAGTTCACTTCGGCAGCATTTTTATAAAAATTATTTACCGGTATGCCGGATATTTCGATTACTTGCGTTTGAGGTATGGTAGGAGCCGGTGTTGCTACAATGATTTTTTCAGGAGACTGATCATTTATTTTTGGAGGAATGGTCGATTTAATAAAGATTGCGATTGCAATTATTATTGCCAATCCGGCCAGAGTAACAAATAAAAATTTTCTTAGTTGCATAATATTATTGTATACCACATTGAGTGAGAATGGTTTTTACCGCAGGTTTTCCGCCGGCTCCATGAAGCCACGTACCCCACTGAGTCCAATCAGCACCATTTTTGGAAAGTCCTGCTGCATACTTAATATTTTCCTCAGGATTATCTTTATATTTTCGTTCACACTCATTTTTCTTCGTTTCATTAATAACTGTTCGTGAACAGAACTGTCCTGAGAATGCACCAGGGCAATGGGCAATTAAGTTAATTTGGAATAAACCCACACTATAATCATTGGTACTGCATGTCTCATTTTTGGCAAAAGGATTGCTTCCGCTTTCGGCTTGACAGATCAAAGATGCTTTGATGGCATTATCTCCAAAAAACTGCTTGAGATACTCAACAGAACAATAACCGGTTCCTTCATAGGGTTCGGTACATGCATTTCCGCTTTTGACTCCTCCTGAGGGGGGAGTAACTAAAGATTGTCCGTTTGCCGTTGCGCGCAGCGTGTTGGTAACATAGATATCGTTTTCTGTTGGTTCCAAGACCAGCGTAAAAGAATATGATCGTGCGGGTTCTGAGGAAGCGGAGGCGGAAATACCCGCTTGATAGACTCCGGCAATATAATTTACTATCTTTTGCGGATCATAATAACTACTGCTCCATCCCTGCATTGTCTTGGCAAGGTTAGGTCCGATAATACCCTTGAACGTTTTACCGATGAGGTATGCACCAATTCCATCATCTTTCATAAGAATTGCCGCATACATTCGAGCATCCTTATCTCCCTGCTGTGCTTTTTGTACCAATTCATTGATTGAGATATCGGGAAAGACAGCAGAAGGTTGAGTAATGGCTCCTCCTATGCCACGGGTAGCTGAGCCGTCAATAACCTTTTGTCCTACACTTTGTACGGTTTCTCCTGCATGCATTGCGTTAAACGCTTCTGTCAGGTTTTTGAGATGATCATATACTTGAATTCCATAGCCTACTTGCCACAATCCGTGATCACAGTAATAGTTGGGATTATTTTTTATCAGATCATTGCAATTGCTCGCATAGGAATTTATACCGGTTTCAAGCCACGCCCACATTGTGATGATTGCCGGATCAACACCGGTTGCCGCTCCTGCTTTTTGTACGTTGGGTTGGAGATAATTTTTATAATTTTGTAAGACCTGTGTAGACATGGTTTCCGGAGTAGTGGGAGTGGGGAAACCATAGCTTCTATATATATCCTGCGGAAACTGAGAGCTTGATTCTTCGGCCGTTGTTGAGAGTGTTTGAGAATTATTCTGTTTGCTAAGATTCCAGGACACACCGGTAATTTCACTGGTTGGATCACTTCCGTCGCGCCGTATAAAATCAGGATTTCCGCTTGCAGATATAAACTTTGTTTTCGGAGGAAGGGTATCGATGACTGTAACCGTATCATCGGTGCCGGTATAGGCTACAGAGACTGTATAGGTTATTTGTGAACCATTATCAACTGAAATAGGCCCGGTTTTCGAGTAGATTAGGCCGGGAATAGTAGGATTATTTGTACCCGTTGGAGGTCCGCTTAGTGTTTGTTGGTTTTGTTGCAGGGTGTCTTGCGGCATCGTACCTCCGCCAAAAATAATAATGATAATAATTACTAACAGACACAGGCCTAAAATAATGCCTATAACAATCCATGTAATAGGGTTTGCGGCAGCAATTGCAATTTGAACAGCTCTGGCAGCTTGGGCAGCTTTTTGTGCCATTTGCACTGCTGATTTGACATTCTGCGCAGTGTTATATATATCGTTGCCTGTATTGATTAAATTAGGGAGTTGAAATGGTAACTCTCTTTGTTCTTGTTGTGGTTCTGAATTTTGAGGCATAAATCGTGAGCTAAACGAGGCACCAAGAGAGGAAACGCGTCCACGTAATCGTCCCATATTTAACCGTGGTGCTTTTGATATAGAGATACGTTTTCCAGCCGCGCCGTACCGCCCACCATACAGGCCAGAAGGGGCATGAGATTCCTTACCAAGGAACCGATCTTTCCAGGTTATTCTTCGTCCTGTTCGTTGTCCTCGTTGTTCTTCTGTCTCCTCCCCAGCTTTTTGATGAGGATGGATTGGTGTAGCCAAAAGTGTTTGAGGATGATCTGCCCGGGTAATTGTATGGGTTGTATTCACCTGGGTCGTCGTCGTTATTTGTGGTTGTGTACCTCGTCGTTTTTTTTGTTCTTCTGATGCATCTACCCGTTGTTTGGCTTGAAATATTGATCGGGAAAGTGCAATATCCTGATCAGTTGCTTTTTCTGGTGGGAGTGCATAGGTACGTGTCTTTTCTGGATGTTTTTTAACGAACTTTTCCCACTGTTTTTCTTCTCGTGCTTGTATTCGTTTCGCTGCTTGCTCTCTGGTCTGTTCTTGCTTTTGTTCCAACGATTGAATTTGGTGTTCCGCCTTCTGTCTTTCATCTGCTTCAAACTGTTTGGTATCAGTCCCATTGCTTTCTTGATTTTTTTGTTTGATGGTTTCTTCTATTTGAGTTCGGATTTCTTCCTTCTGCTTTTCTATAGCCTGTTGTTGTTTTTGTGATTTACGAAGAATTTTCCGTCTGTTTTTTTCAATACTGGCATGCGTTTGCTGTACATTTACATCGTCTGAAGAATGCTCATGTATTCGTTGTCGTTCATTTTCATGATAGTGCTTGAGGGTATCGATGTGGTTTTTAAGTGCATCTCTTTCTTTTTTTAATTGGTTTGTTTTGGATTTGAACTGGACGAATTTGACAAGGGGGTTTTTCCTGGAAACTTTTAATTTTTCCAATTGTTGTTCGGTAGCTTTCACTTTTTTTTGCAGCTCATGCCGTTTTTGCTTGTGTTCCTTATAGAACTGTTTGAGCGTTTCACTTTTCAATGATTTGGTATTTTTATCGACAGGGAATGTCTGGCCATTGATATAGCGATCAAGCTCAAGTTTGGCTTGGTTATTCTTTTTCCAGTCTTTCCCATACTTTTTTTCCAGAGTTTTTTCAAATCCGGACTGATTCTCTCCGGCTAATTCCAAATAACGGTGGTCCTCGTCAATGTATTTTGCTTGATGTTCGTGAGGCTGGTTATGCATTGATGAGGAAGTCTGTGCTCCTTGTTTCTTTTCCGGTTCCTGAGATCTGTCGGGCGGTTGCTCCGCAGTGGTAAAAACAGTTTCATATGCGGCAAGGGTTTGGGTAATTTTACTTGAAACAGAGGGGGATATATTTGGGTTCTGAGATTTATAGGTTTCCCATTGGGGTGCGGTAAAGTTAGCAACTTTAGAAAGAATATCTTTTAACTCCGCCGAGAGGTGGTCTTGGGGAAAGTAATGGAATGCTTGATTGACAGTAGGCAGTTTTTCTTGGACCGGCATAGGCAGAACAAACGACAGAGTCGCAGTATACCTTAATCATAGCACAGGCAGGCGGATTTCAAATTTCCAATATATGATTTTCAATGTCCCCAAATTAAATACTATATACTCTATGGTCGGGGAGGGGTTGGCGCAGGAGATTGTACCCCAGGTGTAGGTATTTGGGATGGAGGAGCTGTTGGCGTTTGGGTTATGACTGGAGCAGCAGCTGGTGGTATAGAAGGTTGAGTTGGGGGAATAGGAGATTGTGTTGTCGTCGGAGCAACAGGCGCAGCAGGAGTCTCTATTTTGACCGGTGAGACTTTTTCAAATGGATCAAGCGGATCAGGTTTTGCGGGAGCAGCCGGTGTCGGACGATTAGAAACGGCATTGGCAACTGCATTTGGATGGAAGACTGGAGGCAAACTGGGGTCTGCGGGTGCTGCCGGTTCTTGCGGTGCCGCCATCATATTTGTCAGCCCTTGCGGGACTGCTTGTTGTTGCGCCAGGTTCTTCATGACTTCTTCCGGATTTGACGTAATAATAGTATTTTCAAAGGGTGCTGCAACAACTTTGATGGGTACATGGTTTCTTCCTGCAAAAAAGAGTCCTTCTCCCACATCTGCTGTTAAGAGGAGTTCTTTCTCTCCCTCTGAAAGATAAAATGTTTTGGAAATCATATCAACCTCAGTTGTCCCTTGCTTCAGAAGCATTTGAATTGAGGAATTTGACAGAACCGCTTTGCCGTAATCGGTTGAAAGGAAATCTTCTACATCTTGCGTGGCAGTGGTGAGTCCCAGGTAATATTTGCGTGCCCGTTTTGCAATGCCATAGACAAAGCTGGCAGAGTCTTCATATTTCATCATATACCACGCCTCATCCAGGATCAGAAGCCGTTTTTTCAGGGTCTTGCGTACTTTGGTCCAGACAAAATCCAGAATAATATGCATGGCAATCGGACGCAGCTCATCTTCCAGAGCTTTGATCGAGAATATAGTGAGAGGGTTACTCAGATTAAAGTTGGATTGTTGGTTGAAAATACCGCTCAAGCTGCCTTTAATAAATTTCTCCAGCCGCAGCGCGAGTTCTTTTGCCGTTGGATTCTCGGTTCCCAAAAGGGTTTTATATAAATCTTCCATAAGGGGAGGTTCACTTTTCTGGGTTGTTGGGTCTGCGGTAATACCGCGTTGCTTGTATGTCTCAACCAGGGCGCGATCCAAAATAGCATCTTGAGAGGCATCCAGGTTGCCCAAAACGATACGAAGTAATGCATGTAATGACAGAATTTTGAGCCCCAATTCATTTTCACCTTCTTCATAGAGTCCTGAAAGATCAAATGGGTTAATCTTGACAGGAGAGGAGGGGGTGAAAGCGACTTCTTCCCCTCCTAGGGTGGCAGCCAGTTTGCCATATTCCCCTTCAGGATCAACGACAATAACATCGGTGCCAAACATAAACTGCCGCATAATCTCAAGCTTGATGAGAAATGATTTTCCCGCACCGGATTTACCCAACACTACTTCATTGGCATTTTCAAGAGAAAACCGGTCAAAAATGATGAGCGAGCCATTTTGTTCGTTAATTCCATACATGACTCCTTTGTCTTGGGTTAATGTGGCAGACGTAAAGGGAAAGGTTGAAGCAAGGGACGTGGTATCCATGTTACGTGTCAAAAAGAGCCGGTCCTGGCCAATAGGAAGCGTTGTCTTAAAGCCTTCCTCCATCTGAAGTGTTGCTGTCTTTGCCAACAGAAGGATTGAGGCGAGTGTTGTTTGGAGTACCTTTGAAGCTTCATCAAGTTTGGTAATATCCTCTGCAGAGACAGTAACATACAGGCTGAATTGAAAAAATCGTTCTACTCCTTTTGCCAGTTCTTCCTGAAGAGAGAGAGCATCTTGCAATGCTGCCGTAACTTTGGGATCTACAACTTTTCCCTGCTCAGATTCAGATGAAATAGTTGCTTCCATTTCCGCAATTTTTCGTCGTAAATCCGAGAGTACATCAGCTGAAGAAGTAGGGTAAATAAACATGGAAATATCCAGGGTATGGTCAAAATCAATCAGTGGTTGTAACCAGTTGGCCGATACATAGCGGGGATACCCAACGACAAAAAATGTCCGGTAATATTTATCTCCGACTCGGATATAGCGAAAATCAACCTCAACAGAAGAAGGGGCCAATAGATCTGCCAGGGAAATCATCCCTTTTTCTAAATGTTCCAGAGAGACATATCCCGTGGGGGGAGTGACCTTTTTTACCGGAGCAGCAGCCTTAGGTTGCTGTGGTTTTCCTCCTGCAGGTGTAACCGGTGCTGGTGTTGGTTGTTGTGCCTTTTTACCAAATGATAATTTCATATTATGTTTTTTGTGCTGCTTTAATAACCGGTGCTTTAATATCATCTGAGATTTGGGAAGTTTCTGTCAAATCCTGGTTGAAAATGCCATAGAAGAGTTTGATTAATTCTTCTTTCCCAAGGGTTGTTGCCGGAAGTCCCAATCTGGCAAGTTGCGCCTGAATTGCATCGGCTTTGAGTTTGAGGTTTTTTCTGGCATCGTCAACAAATGTTTTTTGGACAACCCCTTTTTTGGTTGAGGTTGTGGCTGCTCCCGTAACCCCTTTTTCCAAATAGGAATAGGGGATAACAACATAAAACTTTTTGTCCAACACGGTATTTACTTTCACCAAATCCTGTACAAAATCACGATACAGTTGGATATGCAAGGAAAGCATTTCATTTTTTGTGCTCTGCGCTTGGGAATCCAAAAGCTTGAGATATGAAGTGATATCGACCTGTTTGTTCTTAACGACGATTTGGATAGGGAATGACAGGGAATTGAGAAGTGACGCGTAGGAAAAGATTTTTGCCTGCTGTTCTGCTTGGGAAAGAAGGGCAAAATTTGATGCGGTAATTTCAATAATCAGGCAGGCATTGCCTCCTTCCATCAATACAATTTCCTCATCAATGCCGATGATTTCAGTAAACTTTTGAGTTGATGATTTGACTTTCTGGGCAGTATTGGCCATATGTAATGAAAAGTTTTACACTTTAATCTTTAAACTTTTTCTCCTGGTTTTCCAAACAGTGATTTTCTCAAATCTTCCCGTTTGTCATTGGATATTACTTCAATCGGTTCCATGATTGCTCCGATTGCCTCTAATTGAATTGTAGCAAATGTATTCTTTTCTGTAGAGTCTTCAAATTCAATGGTATAGGTACCATTGAGAAGCGGGGTAGCAGATGCGAATTGTCCCAGCTGGTTGGTTTTAAATGCCCGAACCGGATTTCCCTCGGCATCTTTCACTTCCACCAAAATACCAGGAAGCACATTGCCTCGGGGATCCTTAATGATCCCCAGAATAATATTTGGCACATCAGGAGTCATAGGAGTTCCTACTTTTGTCTCCATACCACGGGGAATTCTGCGTACATTTTGCGTTTGAGCAGGTTGTTCTTGGGGCTGCACCGTTGCAGTGCTTGGCGTAAAGACCTGGGGATGGGTAGTATCAAGTTTTTTTTGCAGTCTCAATAGTTGCTCTTCCAATTTTTGTTTTTGTACCATAACTTCATTGAGTTGTCCCTCAAGTTCATTCACTTTCTCATGGGTTTGAGCAGTCTCTTGGTGTGCTTCTACTTGTAATTCCTCCTGTTTTTTGGCTTCGGCTAATGCCTGTTGAATTGCCTGTTCTTGTGCAATAAGTGCCTGTTCATTTTTTGTGTCATCTGCCTGTTGAGGGGGAGTTGGAACAGGCGCGGGAACCGGCGGTTGCGCCTGTGGTTGAGGTTGCTCTTGCGGTTGATCTCCTGTGACCGATACAAAATACGTGCCAGATCCTTGCTGTTTTCCCTCAGACGGTTGCTGCGGCATTGCTGGCTGGGGGACAGAAGGGAGCTGAGTAAATCCATGAGCCATCGACTCAAAGAATACTTGCTCTTTTTGATCAAGCTTATTTTGGGTTGCATGGGGAAGTTGTTGTAAATACATCTGCAACTTTTTTCGGGAATCATCAGATCTTTGTTGTTTCCATTCGGGAGCAGTGTGGACTGCAACCATTGTCTTTTGGGGCGTAACCATATGTACCGAGGTCATTGAGAGTTTGCCTCCTACTTTTTGATAGGTATACTGAGTGGGGGTGAATAACGCTTTGACAAAATGAGTTACCATAACATCCAATGGTCGTCCTTCAATGGGAACAAATGCCAACGCCGCACCAAAGCCTCCAATCAAAAGAGCCAAGGGTATTTTTATGAGCGGTGAAAGAGGAAGATTAAAGCACAGATACGCCAAGATAACACCGGCTGCGACATAGGCAAATTGCTTGATTGTCATGTCTCCAATGAGGCGGAATTGAAATCCGGTAACGTCTTGAGGGATAGGATGTTGCTCCATAATAAATAGAAATGAATACTTGTTTCAAATATCCAGTTTCAAACAGATGCGTTGAAGATGGACAGTTGAGACCCCACCATAGAATATAAACCCTATAGAAGAGTCTCAATTAGTGTATAACGTGAAAAATCCTATTGCAAGGTTATCAAAGTAGGTCAAAGGGGTATAAAAAAGGGGTTTTCTGTGAAAAGTCCTATAACAAAGAAAAAGGGGCGGCTGCGCAATGCTGCGCGAGCCGCCCCATGGGGCACGTTCCTGAACTAGTCGCTCAGGATGTAGACGCTGTAAGGCGTCTCGTCCTGTCTGGCCTCGTACCGGCGCGGGATGCCCGCGCGCTTGGGCGAGACCGAGGTGGTGACCCCGTTGGCCGTGACGTGCAGGTTGCCCTGCTCGTCGAGTTTCCAGCTGGCCTCCCAGGCGTTATTCGGCTCCCACTCGGGAGCCTCGGCGGCCTTGCCGTCCGCCAAGAGGCGGAGGAGGTAGCCGTCGTGGCCGCTGCCGCGGCCGAGCTTGAGCAGGGTCGCCCCGATGAGCGTGTGCCCGTCGAAGCGTGGCCCCACGGGCGTGGCCGTCTGGGCTTGCTGGGTCAGAGGCTCTGCCGCCTGCGCATGGGGCTGGTTGCGGCGGGTGCCTTCGGGCCCCAATAGGACCTCTCCGACGCGCTCGCGAATGCCGCGTTGCCTGCCGTGCTGCTGAGGCATTTGAGTCTGCTCCTTCTGGGGTTGTCCCCCTCTGCTGAAACGTGCGTGCGCACTGGGGACAAGCGTTCGGCACTTGAGATTTGCCTCTACTTGTCCAGAATGCAGGGGTAGTATACCATGAAATAGCCTCAAAGTCAAGCACTATAGGATAACAAATGCCTAACAAAATGTTTGTAAGAACTTATAGGATGGGGTTAAGGGAGCTGAGTAATAGCTGCTTGTGCTACTTGTCGTGGAGGGATTTTATTAATGAGTTTTTGTCTCTCATCATCTACATTGATGTCTACATCCGGGAGTCTAGCTTCCTGAGTGGAGGATATCATAACAGGGATTTGTCTATCACTCGATACCCAGAAGACTGGTGGAAAATTCTTCGGAGTAAAGATTGTCACTGCTTTTGGTCCATTTTCAATCGACGCTGCAACGTGGGCAAAGCCGGTATCATTAGACAATACTAATTTTTGTTTATCCATAAGAGAAACCGATTCTTCTAGGTTAGCTTCAATTATGTGCACATTCGTAAGCCCGGCACGCGCAATAGCCCGTTCAATATCTACTCTCCCATAGCCTGATTGTGGATTATTTGCGTTATAAAGTATATTGAACTGATATCCAGGCTTTTGTGCAGATATTTCAGAAATAACTTGTGTCCAGTTGTCCAAACTATATCGTTTGCCTGCTCGTGATCCTTCAACGACAATTCCAATTTGGTTTTGGTTATTCATATCGATTCCACATCGTTGAGCAACAGCTTGGTAGAGCCTATCCTTATTTGCAGGCGGCGGAATAGATGGCCGTGCTTCCTGAGGTGGAATGGAATCTTTGTTTAAAGAAAATAGATCTTCGATAACATGGCTATATCTTCTTTCCCTATCGGTATTATTATTATAGAGTTCAATAGAAGGGCCAAGTAAATTGCTTATCGTTGTTGTCCCTGTAAGTAGGTCTTTTGTAATAGCTGGATTTTCGTCTCTATAATGTTCAAAATCAATAATTAAGGGAGATGATGATGCAGCGGTTGCAATGTTTCTTTCAGCAGTGGACAATCCCGTTCCTCGGGGGGCTTTTATGATACTAACATTTCCTCTGGCAAGGCCATCAAATAGATTTCCATAATCTTGATTCGCAATAATTGTTATTGGAGTATTCCTGCCTTGTTGTCGGAGAGCTTCTTCGATTCCTCGTAAATATGCGGTGGCAATAACAGAATCACCAATAGCGCCTCCTAGAACAAAATAAATACTATCTGCTTGTCCAAATGCGTCTTTAGCTTCCTGGAGTGCTCGTTGACCTTCACTATCATTTACTTGAATTCTTCCCGGTTCTATCCTTCCTTGGTTTTTTCTTCTTAAAATATTCTTCATGCGACTACCAGGGGGAAAGTTGCCTTCGTATGTTGGTAGTCCCGGGTACCGTTCTCTAACTGGGGGTTCTATAGGAGGTAACCCTGGGGTTGTTCTTTCCAACGGATGTCTCGGAGTGCGGCCGGGAGTGACAAGCCACGGTGTATCTCCGGGAAGGGGAGCTTCCGGCGGGATGAGTTCTGTTGAAGAAGGGGGAGTGACATGGAATATCTGATGATCGGGAGTTTTGTGATGCCACTGATCAATGCCCGGTCCCTGTGACGTTGCGAGAATAGTTCTCAAACCATTTGGTTGCATATGCGCAATTTCTATAAATGCAGCTTTTTGATAATTTTGCGGACCAAAACTATTGGCAATGGGATTCCCATTTTCATCAAGTTGGAAGAACATCTTTGCCTCTTCGGAATTGACGTCAAAGTCGAGTTTGCCTGTAAGTAGTTCTGGATGTTTGTCCAGGCTAAATACCACTGCTTGTCTGGCTGAATCCAGGGCTTTATTGGGGGTGATCATCACTTCAAAATTTCTATAGAGTCGTGTGCCATCCGGCTGCGCAACAATGTCATTGACCACACGGTTATATTGATTATCAACAGAATAATCCCAATTGCGCCACACTCCTCGTTGGAATTGGCTGACCATTTTAGCAAAGTCTACTTCAACGACCCGTTGTTTGGTCTGGAATACTTTATTGAATTCCTCAACTGCGGCTTGTACTTGAGGAGTTTTTTGCATTTCGGGAGGAAGTTGTCCAACCAGTTGTTGTACTTTCTCAGGAGTAAGACTTTGCAGTGTCCCTGGTTTTTGTAATTCCTGCATTAATTGTTGCACATGCGGGTTACGAAGCATCTGGGGAGGGATCTGCTCTTTGATGTGGCTTAGTGCTTGTTGTGGTGTCACTGGACCTACATCTTTGACGTGATGGTAGAGTTGTAATTCTTTACCGTCTGCGCCGATCCAACGGCCATTTACAAACCGCATGGGAGTTTGGTTATCATGCCAGAGTTCTCTCATGGTTGGGGAGAGTTCGCCCTTCTCTCGCAGATAATCTGCAATATCAACAGTCTCATCATGCCCCGGAATAGTTTCGACATCTACCTGAAATCCGGCTGCCCCCAATTCGTTGCGGATCAGATCACCATGATTGGCAAATGCCTCTGCATTGCCATTGAATGTCGGATCAACATCAATCATTCCTTTGCCATCGGTCATGGTGCCAAATCCATGGATCATCACATTGTCAGTTGTCGGATTGAGGGTTACCGACATCTGTCCATCCGGTTGCAAGTCGTAGATCATGTTGCCATGGATACCGGTGATGTGTTCCGCATTGCCATTCTGGACAGCTTCCATCCAGCGGGTTACTCCCTTTGCCAAATCATAATCGGGGTTGGGTACATTTTCATTGATGGTCCAGCCCAACGTATCTTTGAGCGTTGATTTGAGTTGGTCAGGAACTGGTCCCCAGGAAATAACATGTCCTTCCTGAGTGATTTCAAGCGGCCCGGTGGGAACACGATTTCCTGCTGCGTCGAGAAGACTTGCCTGGTAACTATCTCCAACTGCCAGGGTATAGTGTGACCCATCAGGCATTTGGAAATCCATATTTCCCGGATGCTGATAGAGTTCCTGGACTTTATTGAGGTTGAGTCCCAAAGAGGCTATCGAAATATCAGTTCTGAGGTTATCATGTCCGGTTGCCTCCATAACTTTGTTCCAGGGAATTTCTGCAATAGTACTTCCGGTTTGTCGAAAGAGGCCAATATTTTTCAATCCCCCGGCAATTGGGACATTATCTGCTATATGAGATGCAGCTCGAGAAGCAAGAGCAACTCCTTCTTGGGATGCAAGTCCAAAGACAGCTCCAAACAATGCTGCTTGACCACCTTGTCTGAGGGCATAGCGCATCCGTGCTTGTTCGAATTGCTGATCTTGGGCTTCTCTATTTTGTATGAGTCTTCTGTTTGCCTCAGTTTTGAGTCGGTCAATTTCGCTATCAATTTCTGTGTTAGACAGGCCTGTTCGTCTGAGAGTAATTCGGGCTCGTGCAATTTCCTGATCCATCTGCATTCGTTGGCGTTCCATAACATCTTTACCGGAATAGGAAATCAGATCTACATTGTTCATATTGCCGTACTCAATCCGGCTGTCGATTTCTGCGATACGGCTGAAGACCTGGGTTCTATTCGCTTCAAGGGTTAAGTCTGCTGTCAACAGGTCATCAAAACTTCTACGGGGGACACCGCTAATAGAGTCTGTTCCTCCGCCTCGCAGGAGCTCTTCCGCTTGTACTGTTTGGTAATCAAATCTGGCCAACTCCTGATGTTTTCTCGCATTTGCTTCCGGCGTTTGTCCATATGCAACACGTTGTACTTGACTCATTGCCCGGTCAGCGCGGAATTCGCTTCGAGCTCTGACACCAGCTGCTACTCCTGCCATTAAAGAGCCAACACCTAGGGACGGAAGATCCAATGCTCGTCCTGCTGCTCCTGCCCCTCGTAGCAACCCTTGCGCAGCCAAGCTTCCTGCAATACCGACAACAGCAGGATTGGAAATAATTCCATGGAATCCTAGTCCCTGTGCTCCGCTTGCAAGTATATTTGCTTGTCGCCGTTTTGCCGCTGCAACCCACTGGTCTATATTTCCACGGGTATCCGTCATTGCTCCTCCTTTGGCAAGTCCGACGGTGACTTCAATAAGATGATCTAAATCGCCTAGGCTTTTATTCTCCTGCTCCATCTTTATCTTGACTCGTTGACCTGTTTCGAACAAATCAGTTGCAAAGAACTGTGCACGATCGCCAAACATGTTTGCTTCGGCACCAAAGAATTCTCGGACGAGAGGATTGTCAATATGGTTGAGAACAAATTGGGCGAGCTGTGCCTGTACTTGATCGGGATTGGTAACAGTACCATTTGTAATAGGCCTGAGGATTTCATTGACAATCAAATTGCGTACTTCTTGGTTTTCTGGTCGATCAAGTGTACGTTTGAGTTCTCCTCTGTTTGCAAGATCTGTTTCATTACGGCTTTGAAACCGTTCAATAACAGCTTCTTGTTTTTGTTGATGTTGTGCTCTCTCGGCTTGGGTAATAGCTGCTGCTCCCCGTGCCATATCCGTAGTGAGAAGTGTTGAGCCATTTCGGCGCATAACTTCCATATATCGGTCTTTTTGAATACTGACCCAACCACCTTCAATCCATCGCATACCAATGCGTCGTGCCCAATTAACAATACTCCATCCGGGAGGATGTCGGAGGATCTCATTCTTGCGCTCTTCAGCACGTTCTTTCCCTGCTTTACTTGCTTCTTCTTGAGTATTGATAATGTTAACTCGAATTTTTTCATCTTGTGGCTGGCCGTTATCATGATTATTGGTTACTGTTTGGTGGTCTTCTCTGTGGTCACTTTCTCTATCTTCCTGACGGATTGGTGCGGGAGGTAAGGGTCGGTTTGGGCCACGAACAATATTCCGATCTGCTTGATGGACCGGTGCGGGGGGCAGTCGATCAGGTGCTGTTATGTCTGGCATAGGTTGTATTAGTTACTATCTTTTGATTTTGAATCTCCCAGATAGGTTTTTCTAAAATCAACAAACGCTTGTGCAAAAACGTCTTGAGCATTGGGCATGTTTTCTTTTAAGAATTGCTCAATTTCTGCCTGAGACTTCTTTTCCTCATTGATCTTTATAAATGCGTCCATATGCTTTGGAGGAAGGTGATTCATAATGGTTGCATTGAGAAAGGTATCGAGTCGACGATAGAGCTGCATAATCATTTCTTCGTGCATTTCCTCATCCAGCGGAGTCATCTGCGCATCTTTCAGCAGATTTTCCAAATAGTCTCGAATTTCTTTCGGAATTTTCATTGTTTGTTCATCCACAAAAATCACCACCTTTGCCTATTCAAGTATTACAGGTGGTACCACGTATGTCAATAATAGCTGGCTTATAGTTAGCTTATGAGGAGCTGATAAACACTATATTACGAAGCTAACGGTACGGTCTGTTCACCGATTTTTTTATCTCTCCAGGCGGGATCTGCAGCTTCATCTTCAGAATACCCGCGTATGTTTCCATAGTTTAAGGATCTATATTCTCTCCCCTTGTGTACTAAGGCATTAGTTCCGGGTCTTCGGGGAGTATGATCAGATCCTCCAAACGCATCTAGTCTTCGTTGCTCAATATCTTGCCACTGCGGATCCTCGGCCAGAACTGTCAAAATCGCTTCAATAGCTGCCTGTGAATCTCCATATAGGGCAATGCGGGGATCTTCAGGTGTGAGGCCTTCATACTTAGCCAAGTTATCACGATTATTGATATATTTATTTCGTTCTGCGACATCTGCGAATTGAGGTAATTTCATCAGTAAGAATTTGGCATCGACTCCTTGACCTTGGGCAAGCAGCTGAGGAGCTTTCTTGAGGAGAATCTGCATAGCTAGCGGAATGTCATTTGGTTCTACCATGAGATACCCGCGAAAGGCGTGGTCACTATCTGCCTTAACAGGAGATCCCATCCGAACCTCTTCCCACCCATATTCACCATTAGCTCCAGTAAAGAACAACGGGTTGGTTGTAGCTTCTCCCTTCTCTTTAAGTGACCGAATTATGTCTACTATACTACCTAGCTCTACTCTTCGTTCCCTTTGTTGTTCTTCCTCAGTTTTTCCTGTTTTGGAAGTATCTATACCCTCCAATTTAATTGCCGCTGCTGTCATATCGTCAGGAATGGGTATGTTCTTTCTGCGTGCTTCAAGCGCTTTTATCATAACAAGTCTTCTTACTAACTCTTGCGCAGATTTATGTCCCTTTGCAGTTGCAGCCATTTCCTCAGGAGTAAACTGTTCATGGACACCTTTGGTGGTGGTTATAAAGAATGCGTCATTATCTGTTACTTCTACGACATCAATTGAGGGCATTTGGCTGTCATTGCCGAGTCTTGCGGCATCATCTTTCGTGACTTGTCGTAGCGTCCCATCTTTCTGTACAAAACTTCCTCTACTGTCGCCGGCTTGTAGCACCATGGCATAGCGTTTGCCATTCTCCATGAATATTTTTACAACAGTACCGGTTGATGCCATTCCTTTGTGATCCGGATTCGCCGCTTCATCTGCCTGGATTCTTTCTTGAGAGGTTTTCCATCCGGCCTGCATTGCCGCTTCAATTTCAGCTCTGGTAGCGCGAGGAGGAAGTGTTGCAAGAGCTGTCTCAAAAGATTCTTTCCCCAGTATACTTGCACTATTTCCTCCTGACCCATCAAATACTGCAATAACTCCTTTTCCTCCATCGGTAATTGCCGTATCCTCATTGGTATCCGGATGCTGGGTAGATGCTTTGGTTGCCACTGCTGCTTCATATCGATAGAGTGGTTCTTGTTCGGATATGGGGATGGTAGTTTCAGTTGTCTCTTGTGTTGGGGGCGTTTTTTCTTTTTTCTGTGCGTGCTCTTGAATCTCTTCATCTGTATATCCCGCCTCTTTCATTTGCTCATAGGTAAGAAGTTCTTCTATTGGTACACGTGTTTGGGTTTTTTCTCCTGTTTTATCCTGGCCGGTTGTGACCACTTCCGTAGATGTATTTGTCGGTACTGTTACCTCAGTCGTTGTTCCGGTGGAATCTCCCCCCGGAGGAACTGGGGGAGGCGTCGTGACTGGTGGTGTAGGAGGTGTTTGATCTGTCGGCGTTTCTCCTGATGGAGGGGTTGTAACAGGGGGTGGAGTTTCCCCTTCTTGGTCATCCGGTTTCTTTTTCTCATCCGGCCGTTCCATTGCTTCAAGCGGGTTCCGAGGAGCAAAAGCAGTTGTGACTACCGGTGCATCAACAATATCTTTTGGTACATATTGTGTTGCTTCGGGGGGTGTACCAAACAGTTCCATATGGGGAGTAATATCCTGCGGTTGTACTACGGCACCGGTATTGTCGTGAAATATCCATCCGTCAACCGAAAGCTTTTGTGCCATCGCTTTCCACTGGTCAATTCCAATAGCTTCATTACCATAATGATCCAGTGGGAAGCGGGCTATATTGTCTTTATTTACAAACCCATGTATTTGTTGTCCGGTTAGTGCATCCTGGATAGACATCTTGCCAATTTCTCCATCACGCAAGGTATCTCCGGCTTCTGCTGCAACTTTTGCCCATTTGTCATATCCTTCATGAGAGATGTCATACCGGATATCTCCATGTTCTGTAGTGAGCATTCCCCGCATAGAATCCGGACCTTCAATAACAGTATCTGGTCCTCCCCGGCCGTAATAACTGTCAACTGCTTGCCTCATCAATGCCCGCAGATCATGTTGAGGACTTCGCTGGTGGTCAAATGTTTTGATTACATCTTTCAGTCCTTGTGGCATATTATATTCTCCTCCTGATGCGATGAGACGATATCCTCCTTTTGCATCCTGGTCAACCCACATCGGCGGGGTAGGGAGTTGAACTTTATTCCCTTCTGCATCTAGGGCGGTACTCAGAAGTGTTACTGCTCGTCCGCCGTCCTCTGAAATATCAGGGCTGACTGCAAATGAGGCAATATGGTTCCCGGCTGCATCAAAAATTGGGAAATTACGCGGATTTTCATATGCTTGTTTGAGCAGGTCTGCGCTGATTAATCCATGGATTTCAGAAGAGGAAGGAACAGGTGCTTCTGCGGTCAGGAAATCTCCCATGCTTCTGAGTATTTGTTCAGGATTCGTACTGCCAATTTTATTTCCTGCCTCAGCTGCTGCTCCTGAGACAACACCGGGAATATCTGTGGATCGTATACCATTTACTACCTCACCAACCTTATTTGCAACCGCACCTGGAGTTACGTCAATAGATCCAATTGCCTGTTGAGTATTTCTTCCTGCTTCTGCCACTGCTCCTACAGCTGCAGGTACTGATCCTGGTGTTGGAAGATGGGATTTAACAGTTTCTGCGATTCCTCCGATGCCTTTGATGCCGTGCTCAAGTATCGTATCATTCACATGCTTGCCGATGACTCTTCCTGCGCCGGCAAGAGCTTCCTGGCTGACGAATACTCCTCCCAATCCTATTGCGCCGGCAAAAGCGCCAGCTTTTAGTGATTCTTTCACTCGATAATTGGCAAACTTTCTGTTTTCTTGATCGCGGTCCTGTATAAATGATTTGGTCCATTGACTACCGTACCGATCAAGGTCTGCCTTCATGGTATCTTCATCCATGCCGGCATTTTTCAATGCCAGTCGAGCTTGGGCAAGTCCTTTGATGAGTTCCAGTCTTCCTTGTTCGACCTGCTCGCGGGTTTCAAATGTTATCAAATCAACTTTTTCCTGGGCGGAGAAATCCAGACGCGCTTGGACTTCTGACATACGACGGAGTAAATGTTCCCGGTTCATCAGTGCTCGTAGATCTGTTTCTGCCGGGTTTGGAGTATTCGGATTATTAATAGATAGATTGAGTTGAGCTAATTCTTTTAGTCCCCGTGAGTCGCCGCCGAGCATTCCTTCTCTGTCTTGTCCTCCTTCGAGTAACTCATTCACTGAAGCGGTTTTATAGGCAAATTGCTCAAGTGCTTCCCGCCGTTTTGCATCTTTTGGAACCTGCATGTTATATGCACGTTCGACACGATGGGCTTCCATGTCATGTTTCAGATCCATGTTGCGACGAAGTGCTGCAAATCCTGCTCCCATGAGTACTCCAACACCAGGTACTGCACCAGCTGCTTGTCCTACTCTGCCGGGTAATCTCGTACCAAAAAATCCTACCGCAGAGGCTGCTAGCCCGATGGCTGCCGGATTTGCGGCCCATCCTCTCAATGGTCCATTTTGAAGCCTTGCAATTAATTTGTCAGCAGTATTGAAATTAGCTTGTGTTTCCGCTGCCCATGAAGGATTACCTAATTGGATATGCACGACTTCGTCAATCTGCTCCATAGCATATCGATGAGCTGCTACATCTTCTCTCACCAATGCTCCTGTTTCTAACAAATTGGACGCATAGTATTCTGCCTGTTTGCCATACTGGGTGGCGTCTTTGCCAAATATTTCCTGGACATCCGGATCAGTATTATTTGCTTCTACAAATTGCTTGATAACATCTTGTACTTGTGCTGGGTCAGTAATTTTGCCCTCAATAACTGGACGAATGATGTCCTTCATAATCGCATCCTTAAGCGCGCCGTGTGCTTCTTTGACTTCAGTTCCTCCTACTTGGATTCTTTCCCGCGCTTGAAGTGCTACTTGTTCTGCTTTTGCTGTCCCTGCTTGACGTTCTTCATCTATTCGATGTTTTGCGTCTGTTAGTCCGAGAGTCGCTGCATCCATGTCCATATATGAATTATTATTGGCAAGCATTGCCGTGCGAGCTTCCTGGATATATTTTTGGCGGTAATATTCTTCTCCGACACGAAGCTTTATTTTACGGAACATATCTTTGGGATTTAAGAAACTGCCTTTTTTATATTCTTCACGGACTTTTTGCTCTGCGTATTCTCGTGCTCGCTTTTCTACATCTGCGTGGCGATTAACAATAGCAAAATCACGCCTGATCTGGTCTACATCTTCCGGTGTTGGTCTACCGGGCGGAAGTTCTAGAGGACGATCTCCAGGTGGTAATTCTGGTGGTTTAACTCCCGGCGGTAATTCCGGCGGTTTCTGCCCGGGTGGTAGTTCCGGAGGTTTTTGGCCTGGGGGTAATTCAGGAGGATGTACCCCCGGAGGAAGTTCCGGTGGATGTTGACCGGGTCCTAGTTCTCCTGGTTTTTGTCCAGGAGGAAGCTCTGGGGGATGATTCCCCGGAGGTAATTCTGCCGGTCGTTGTCCTGGCGGCAATAATTTTGTATCAGGTTCCTCAGGGGGGAGTACTACGTTTTTATTTTTGGGGAATATCAGTTCCTGTCTGGTTCGAATCTCATTGAGCGCATAATAGTAATTTGCTACCAGATCAGAGTTGCCATTTTGGTCATGGGTTGCTACTAAAGGATCTTGAGCAATTCTCCGTGCCTCTTCTTCGACGCGACTGAAAAACTTTCCATTTGAGACACTTCTCCTTTCAGAATATGCCTTAGTATTTCTTCTCAAAACATCATAGGATTGTTTGAGTTCTGCAATGTACATTTTGTCGCTAGCGGGGTCTGCTTCTAATGCCCCAATTTTCTCGTGGAGGAACCCAATTACTCTTCCGACAGGAATCCCTTCATATTGTCGAAATTGTGGGCCTTGCGGATTTTCTCTATTTTCAAAGTCGGTTGGAATGCTATCTCGCGCAGCTGGGTTACCATTGGCGTCTTTGTGGTCTATCGTTTCATCAATACCACTTTTGAAAACATTGCGGTCACGAAGAAATTGGCGTTCCTTTGGAGTAAGTTCATCAGTTTTTTTTGCTTCAAGTGTTCTCGCTTGTTTATTAAATTCATCAAATCCAACCCGTGCAGCATGAACAACTGCTTCACGAGAATCTGTTCTTTCAGGATTATATCGTACTTCAGGACCACCTGGTTGGTTGATTTCTGCCATGGTAGTTAGTTCTTAGAAGAAGATGGAACGGTTGTGTTTGCAGCTTCCGGTTCATTCCGTTTTGCAGCAACTCCTCCTAAATACAGATCACGAAATTCCATGAAAGCATTGGTAAATACCTCTTGGGCATTTGGCATGACTTCTTTAACAAATTTTTCAACGTCCTCTTTGGACTTTTTTTCCTCGTTCATTTTGATAAATTCTTCAACTTTGTCAGCAGGCATATGATCGACAATCGCTGCTGTGATAAAGTTATCCAGCCGTACATAGAGTTCTTTGACCATCTCTTCTTTCATTTGGTCATCCAACGTCACCATATTGGCATCCTGTAAGATACCTTCAAGAAAAGATTTCACTTCCGGTGGAATTTGTTGTGTTTGATCTTGCATTCCAATCACCTCCTTCAACAGTAAGTATGACAATATATTTCATAAGAAGTCAAGAGGAGAGGAGATTACGGTTGAGTTTTTAATTCCATTGGCGTTGCTGTTCTCGAGCGCGTCTGGCATTGCGTTTGTCTAGTGGTTTTCCATTCCTCATAAAACTTCTTCCCTTATTTTTTCCCCGCTGCGGTTGTTGATCATCCTCCCACTCAGAATCTTCTGCCATTTCTTCATCTGGATCGGTATCAGGGGAATGCTTAAGTTCTACCTCTTCATCAATATGTTCTGTCTCCTCGTCAGTAGCATCTTCAACAACAGGTAATGGAGGAGGGGGCGGCGGTTCTGATGAGTGTTCTTCTTCTACTGTGTCTCCCTTTCGTATTGCATCAAGAGTAAGGATTGGTTCGTCTTCTCCGGCTCTGTCTGTTACCGCTGTATGTATTTGCGACGGTTCCAGCGTAGGAGTATCAGATGCTGCTTGTTCCTCGTGGTTTTCTTGTTCTTGTCTCAGTTGTCTCTGTGCTTGTTCTACTGCTGCTCGTATTGCCCGGGCTTTTTCTATCTGAGCCAGAGAAAATTCAGGTTTTCTTCTGGCATTTTCCTGAAAAAATCCTTCCATCTCCTCAGTGATAGCATGGATTTCATGCAGGAAAAATGCTTGTTGAGTAGGATGCCCCTGAATGCCTGCTGTTAAATGTCGTGATATTGATTGTATCTTATCATGGTAAAACCTATCATCACTGGGTCTAAATGTATCAAGGATCGCCTGAATAGATTCCCCGGAAGCAAGCAGTTGCGGTTGTGCTTCTCGTCCTGGTTCACCTGCCACGACTGCTTCTGATGGTTCAGCTTGTCCGTGCCGTAACCCTTCCAGAGCTGTTTCTGCTGCTTGTCTAATTCTATGAGCAACTGCTTTTTGCTGCCCTGCTGCAGTAAATTCTTTACTGTCTTCATCTCTATAGTTTTGCATATTGGTAAAATTCTTATCCCAGAGAGAAGTGACATGAAGAATTTCTTCAAAAATACGTTCTCGCTCTTCTGTAGATGATTGTTCCGTTAAGCCTTCTAACAGACTGTTCAGACGATCTCTATAGGTAGGGTCAAGACCTTCGGCAATTTGTCCAATTCCTTGGGCTGGTGCAATTAGTTCTGGATGTGTGGTTGCTATTTCTCTGGGTTTACCCTTCATTTCTCGAATATCCTGTATATATCCCTCAACAAGATTTTTCATCTCGACAACCTGCGTCATATGCCACTCGGTAGGCGGAGAGGATTCCCGAAGTGATTCTTCTATGCTTGATATAACAGTATGAATTTGGGTATAGCGCAGGAGCTGTTCCTCAAGAGGCATCCCCTTACGAATAGAATCCACAAGCGGTGTGAGCATCTGGCTTTCAGCAGAACGAGGCATCCATCCGGTATCAAGCAAGTTTTTCAAGTCCTGCGCGTATGGCGTAAGTGCAATATCTGGTTCCGGCATATCATCTTTTCCTCCTATTACTATTCTTAATGCATCATTTTCTACTCCCTCACGGTGTAGGCGGAGTCGAAACGGCTTGGGTTTTTGCTCTGGAGTGGGCGGGGTATCAGCAAATGCAGTTTCGAGTGCCTCTTCTGAAAGATTGGAGGATGATTTGAGGAGTTTTCGAATGACACGTGCCATTTTTGTAGCTTTCTCAACTTGATCGGGGTCTTGCTGTTCCGAAGCATAATAGTGTTCCATGTCCATAGCAGTATCACGTAATATTTTCAACATTTTCTGTTGATCAGCTCTTGGCGTATCTGTGGTAAGGTGCTGGATACCGATTGCAAATATATCTTTATAGCCTTTATCTTTAATACCCAGAGATATATATAAGTCGGCAAGCTTTTCGGCGTAAGGTAGGAGAGCTGCTTCTGCAGTTTCGTGTGTTTCTGCCCCTGTTGCGGTTCCGAGTTGTGCAAGAGGTTGGGGTGGGATTGCATCCTCGTGTGATTTTTCGGCAGGTTCTGTATCTGGGTGATCAGATTCACCTCGTGCTGGTTCTCTGAGTGAGTCTGCGTCATGTCCATTTCTTGAATCACTACGTGGTCCCAGAGGTATTGCTTCAGCTTCTATATCAGTCTGGTTTGGTTCCTCTGCTGGAGTTTGTTCCGCATATGGTTCCTCAACATCCTCGTGGGTTTGAGAGGAAGTAGACGAGCCGGTGAGGAATATAAGTAACTCTTCTTCCCGTTCTTCTAAATCATTTATTCGACTTCGTGGTTGTCCATTCTGAGTGAGTTGGGAAGCTTCTTGAATAATTGTTTGGGGATTTTGAATTAGTTTTGCCTCAGCATCAATCATTTGCCCGATGACTTCCGAAGAGGTATGGCCAAAAATATTGGAAAACCATTCTACGGCAGGCAAATCAGTTTTGAGCCGTGCATAGTTAAGGGTTCCATTTTCCGTATAAGTATCAATTACTCTGCCGACAAATTGTTTGAGTGCCGGCGTATCGGAATCGGATGAGAAATACAAATCATATATGTGATGTATTTCCTCTGTGGATGGGGAAGCACTGGTGACGCCAAACTGAGACAGTGTTGCTATCCACTGTTGTCCTTTTTCAGTTTCGAAAAAGGGTTGAGAAGAAGCAATTGTTTCCGCAAATGTGGTTGCCCACGCGTCTTTTTGGGCTTGGTGAGTCTCATGAGGAGTCTCCTGCCAAAATGAGTGCCGTTCTCTCTGTGAAGCATCTTGCAACATGTCATAATTACGTCCGGCAAAGGTTCCTAATGCCTCAGGGGTTATTGTCTCGACATGATTATTCGGATCTAATGCCTCATTTCCCAGGAGCACCCGTGCTTGAAATCCTACCAACGCTCTATGTTCGGAAGGAGTTTCTATAGTGGGTTCTACTTCCTGGATGGGAGGTCTTACTTGTTCGATTGTTGGCATACGTCAATAGTAATATAAAGCAGCATAGGGAATCAAGCCGACATTGTTTTCTCGATGAGAGGATTCTATACTAATAGGTATGCATTTCATTGGAATACTTATTGGTGAGTTGTTGGCGCTTTTTTTCTTGTCCCGCATCCTCTCAAAATCATTAAGTACTATTTTTTGGCGGATAAGCCACAGTCATGTAGGGTCAGTATATGCATTGGCATTTCTGTTTCTTCCCGGTGTTGTCATCCATGAGCTCGCGCATTACCTGACAGCAAATCTTTTATTTGTTCGTACTGGTGAAATAGAATTTATTCCTCAAGTGCGAGGGGAGAGTGTGAAGTTGGGGAGTGTACAGATTGCTCAGTGTGATCCGTTTCGCCGTGCGCTGATTGGTGTCGCGCCGATTCTGGTAGGATTTATCCTGCTTCTGGCTGCTTCATTTTATTTTCTCTTCCCAACACAACAGCTTGTTCCCGCTCCGTGGAATATTATTCTTCTGTTTTATATCGTTTTTGAAATTGGTAATACGATGTTTTCAAGCAGCAAAGATGTGGAGGGAACCGTAGAATTTGCCTTAGCGCTGCTTTTGATTGGTACAGCATTTTTTATATCGGGTTTTCGGATTCCGTCCTCCTGGATCACTGCACTATTTTCTGACCACACCATGGAGTTTCTCAAACAGGCAAGCATATTGTTATTGATTCCATTAGGAATTGATGCGGTAGTAATTGGATTAACAAAGATAGTACAACGTAAACCTCGATCCTAATATAGGAATAGAGGCGATAAATTTAAAATTTGTAATTTCAAATATCAAATTTCCAATTAAGATTTAGGTTATTTTCTTTCTTTATTGCTATTTGAAGCATTTTTAATAATAGCACTTATAATTGCTACAATCTCATGCCCTTCCTTAATTAAAGGGGAAGTCTCTTCAAAGAATGATTTATTTGTTTTACCAATAAGCCTAAACCAGAATACTGATTCTTTTCCTTCTTTTCTGACGACAGTAAAGCCGTGGATAAAATCTTTTTTCGTGAGAGCACCATCGGCTTCCTGGTCATTTGCTCCCATTGAAGTAATTGACCGGCTTAATTGATTAATAATGATGAGGTTAGTGGGAGTCTTTGGGAGTTTATTAAGAAATTCTATACCAGCTACAATAAAGTTAAATATACGTTCATGAATATCATAATTTTTACGATCCATTTGAAATTAGAAATTGGATATTATAAATTTGGAATTCATCATTACTGGCAGCTGCCGAGAGTAAAGGTATCAAATTGCGCAATACAGGGAGTTCCACTGACAAAGGCTACAAAGTTGACTACAAAAAATGACATAAGAACGACAATAAGTCCAACAATAGCAAATGTCAGAGTTTTTCGTGCTCCTTCAACTTGTTTTGGATCCTCTCCTGAGGCTGTCACCAATTGAACTCCGGACCAGATGATGAAAAAAAGTGCCGTTATCCCGACAAAACTAAAGGCAGCATTAATAAGAAGTTTGATAAGAACCGGAATACATTGTATTGTTGCAACTCCATTTGGCGCACAGCTATCCCACATATATAATTATAGTAACAAGTTGATGTGATAAAAACAATAACAAGGGGAGAGATCTTTATGGATTGGGGATGAGGGTAGGAAGGACAATGGCATTGGCTGCTCCGAGTCCGAAGAGCCCTAATACAAAGTTCAAGATGATATAAGCAGCAAATGCTACAATCAGACCGACAACTGCTGCGATAATTTGATTTCGTGCGCCTTCAACACCTGCTTTATCTCCGCCTGACATGATCCATTTGATGCCGCCCCAGACCAGGAAGATAAGAGCGACCACAACTGCTACTACCAATAACAGACTGATGACTTTCCCAACAATATTTCCCAAAGACAATCCTCCAACCTGGGTACATAGTTTGAAAAATACAGAATCCTGTGGACAAATAGAATTAGGGTCAGATGGAGCCTGCGCAAACGCTTGTGGAACAAAAGCTAATGATGCAATAGTACCACCAATAAGACCGATAGACTGTTTTACTCTCATTAAAGTTATCATAGTAAGTTTTTCTTTAGTTTGTCAAGAGGGAAACTGTACCTGCATGAAATTAATACCAAAAACTCCTCCTACCAGGTTGAGTATCAGTACTGCTCCCAAAACAATAATCAGCCCTGTGACAATCAGTGTAATTCTTTTTCGGGCTGATTCAATTTTTTGCTTATCTCCTCCTGACATAATCCATTGCACACCTGATACCACCAAAAATATTGATGCCAAGGCAATAGCGGCAAAAATGAGCATATTAATTCCAAAAAAAATGAGAGAGGAAATAGTTACATTACTGGTATTCTGAAGTCCTCCAGGAGTCTGGACTTGTTGTCCATTGATGCTAAGAGCGAGTAAGTGATTCATTATGTGAATTTATTATAGTATACAACATGAAAGCGTAAAATTAAAAGTGAAAAGTGAAAAACAATAACAAATTAATGTTTCCCCTTCAGCGTTAAGATACTTGACCCTAAAATATTTGATAGTTCGGAAGTCTCTTGAAGCAGGTTGTTAACAGTTTCTTTATTTGCTTTCTGGGAATCTCGAAGGAGCCCTAACCAGAATTTACTTTCATTTGCAGACTTTAAAGCATATGAAAAAAAATTCGTAAAATCCTTTTTAGAGCTTCCAGCTTGAGCTTCAATAATGTTGGCTCCAATACTTGTAGCACTTCTCAATAACTGTTTGGCAAGGATTTGAACAGTGAAATCTTTTTTATCAAGGGTATCAATAAATTGAATAATATCTAATGCGTATATGTAGGCTCGCTGCTTTAATTCCGGCTTTGCTTTAGCATTATTACTTTGCATTTTTCGTTTTACACTTTACGCTTATCTTATTTGCCAAATCCCGGGAGTTGGAGGATGTTTACGCCAATAAATTGCATAATAATAATTGAAAAGATCATAAATAAAAGCCCGACTATTGCAGAAGTTATGGAATCTTTTGCTCCTTGTATCTTTTCCGGATTTCCCTGGGACATGATAAGCAAATAACCGGAATAGATGATGATAATAAGGGCAATGACTCCCGCAAGTGACAATAATATTCCAAATACACTCTTTACAAAGCCCATTGGCGTGGTATCAATTGGCCCAATAGCCGTATCAAATCGTGCGCATAATCCATTCTGGAAGGCATCTTTATCTTTAGAACAGGGAGGAGGGGTAGTCTTTTTCTTAAAGCTACTCTCATCGATAAGAGGTTCATCAGGATGAGGCAGGCCGGGTTGGTTACTGAGGACGGTATAATTGACATCATCTGCAGTATTTGGATCACTGGCATTTCGCAGGACATCATTGAGGTTAAACCAGAAATCACAGGTCAGCTGGTTCGTGCTAAAGCTGTCAAGTGCTGTTCCTACAGCAGAAACACAAAGAATATTATTCTTTATATCACTGAACGGTGATTTAGCTTGTGAGCCAATCTTTGTAAGTGTGCCGATGGGATAAGGAGTTCCATCAGGAGCAATATCACCAAAAGTTCCCGGCTTCATAATGTCCATATTGGGCTTCGCTGATCGTATTGCTGATGCATCAGTTACTCCATTTTTCATATACCAGACGGTATACGTTTGGCCGGGAATAGCATTAATAATATAGAGATCATACGGTTGGCCATTTTTAATTTGAGAAGGGGAAATTCTTAAAGCGATACATCCTTTCGTTTCATCACAGATAGGATAGACTCGATATCCTCCTTCATAGAGGGGAATAAGCGTATTAAATTTTGGTTGGTCGACATACATGAGTCCTGTTTTTGGATCATCTTTTTGTTTGTCTTCAGTTTTTGGTTGAAATTGTTCTCGATATAATTTTAATGTCCAATATCCAGGAGTATTCATTTGAATGGGAATGACCTTATTACCGGTAATATCTTTGGCAATTTGATATCCGACAAGATATCCTCCTCCGGGAATAAGCGCGGTACCCAGACAGCTGAAAATATTATCACAAACCGTGGCATTGGTTGAGGCTTCATATTTTTTTTGCAAATCAAAATCTCCAGTTTCTAACATATTGCCTAAAGAAGCTGATTGAGTTGCTGTTACATGATAATAAAAGGTTAGTTCTTTAATATTGCTCGCGTCAGCTCCGGGTCTCCATAATGCAAGCGTATAGGTGTTATATCCCGATTGCGGTTTTACTGTAAAGATGGGATTGTCTGGTGAGGTCTGAAAGGTGAAATTGACAGCCGGGCTATTGGCAAAAAGAGGAGAGGGTTTATAGGTCATAGTAACTGCGTTATCGGCGTAGGCTTTGATGGGAAAAGAAAGCAAGAGAAGAACGCTCAAAAAGAGTCTCAAATAGTTCATATAGATTGATCGTAACTTAAATTATGAGAAAATTGCAAGTCTAGGGGAGGAAGCGAAATCCCCGCCCTTTTACCGTCTGGAGATGCTGTGGGTTATTGGGGTCATCCTCGATTTTTTTACGGATTCGAAAAATGAGCTGGTCCAGCGCCTGGTCGGTGACTCCGGCTGTTGATTTATCCTGCCATACCGCAGTAATTACTTCTTCCCGCGCAAGAATTTTGTCCGAGTTCTCCAAAAGGTATTGCAGGAGCCGATATTCTGCAGTTGTCAGTTTGTCAGTTAGCACTAATTTCCCTTTTGTAATATCATTGGTCATTGCATCAAAAGAGATATGTTCCTCTTTTTGTGTTGAAGTGTTCTGTTTTTGGGATTCTACAAATGCGGCAAAGAGGGGAATGATAATTTTCTCGTTTTTTATGAGTCCTACATGTTCTAAATACTGGGTATGTTCATCGTAGGTGTCTTTTCCAAAAAGAGCCTTTTCCAAATGGGTTTGTTCTGCTGGGGTAAGGGCATTCCATATTTCATATAAGACTCCTCGGATTGTCTTTTGAGAGAGGAGGAAATTCTCAACTGTTTCTGCTGTTACATCTGCATGATCTCCATTGGTTAATATCTCAACCGAGATGCGGGTAAGCTTCCCGTGTTTTGCAGTAAGCTCAAGTACTTTGTCCAGGAGCTTTTTATCCAGTGTTTTACCGGTAACTTTTTGGATATAGGCGATTCGAAACATGATTCCCTGTTCGTCTACAAGTGGCAGATAAATGGTATGTCCTGCCAGAAATTCATGAAAGTCTGCAAATACAGCCGGATCGATACTATCTTCAAGCGGACGATTGAGTGTCAACACAACAGAAAAACGATATTTCGCACGATTGCGCAAAATCCTCAGGTTCGTAAAGAAATCTTCGGACAGCTGGGGGATATATGACTCAAACCGGTCAAACAAAAAAACAACTGTCAGCTCTTTCTCTATAGCCAACAGATCTATTGTCTTTTTCAGACCTCCAAACAAGACGACTTCATCGTTAAAATTAAGAGATTCTTTAAAAATGGTACTTGCCTTCTCATACTCCTGCGTGAGGCCACGTTCTTGTAAGGAGTCAACCAGTGCCAGGAATAAAAACTTCGTCACATCAAAGAGCGACTTTTTGCGGACTTCTGAGAAATTAACGACTACAAAATGAAACCATTTGAGGGTTTCCCTTAGGTGCTTCTCCTTTATAGCCTTATTATAGGCAAGAAATCCCAATAAGTTGGCCCGTCCGACTCCGGGTAACGATACGATTTGACAGGAATTGCCTTCTTTAATAAAGGTTACTATCTTTTCAAGCTCAGCAGAGCGTGAGTCAACAGGGTAGAGAGATTCAAAATGAGTAGGAGTCGTCTTATCTAGCATTTATTATTTAATATTTATTATTATGAAAAGCTATTTTTTATTTTTTTGATTTTCTTTAGCAGTTTTTACAGAACTCATAAAAATCTTCAATAGTTGTCTACTTTCATCAATTAAATCAGTCATTACAACTTGGAAATCAGGATTTGCTTCAAAGATTAACTCAAGCCAGTATACACTTTCATTCGATTCTTTTCTACATTTATTCATGTCATGCAGAAAGTCTGGAGAGGTAAAAGCGCACAGCGCCTCAGCATAGTTAGCACCTATAGATGATGAAGAGCGTATTACTTGTCTCCCATATATCCTATTTTCTTCTGTTTTAGGCAGCATTTTAACAAGTTTTAATACTGTTAGCGCGAATGTTTTTAGTCTCTTCGCTAAGTCAGCTGGCTTCATCCCGTCAATTATAAATCATACATTTTAAATAATAAATATCAGGCTTTTGTGAGCTGGCTGTAATCTCAATATCAAGCTTGATGAGGCTGCATCGGTTAAACTGCGGGTATGAAAGAAGGATTAACTTTTACACCATCAGTTTCTGAACAGGCACGGACCAGCACATTTGGTGCTCGTACCCTTTTTGAGCCTAGAAATCAGGCTCCACGGTTGACAACCGAAGCTCCCAGACCGTATGCTAAAAGTGAAGTATTATTTATGATAGATAATGGCCCCAGTGCATCAGAAGTACTCGGAGGGTTCCGGCCGGCAGTTGAAGCTGCTCGTCCAATGGAGACACAGCCACCCCAAGATCCAATCCTCAAGATTCGAGATGTTCAGGCTCGAAATTTTGCCCGTAACCAACAAGAACGTATTGATGTAAAACCTCTTGACCGATGGAATAATGAAGAATTAAAAGATGCGTATCGAGGAGAAATCGTCTTCGGAAGACAAAGAAGACAAGAGTTGGAAAGAGAACTCGATGGGAGAGACCAGCATGAAGTATTTGCAGCAGTAGAAGGGTTAGCTTCTGATTTGCAACAGTATGGGTCTTCGGTGTTTGGGGAACTATTAAGGCGTCAGGAAAACCAAATGGAGAGAGAAGATGCCGGTGAGAAAATTCCTGAAACTGAGCTGATAGATTTGGTGCAAATAGGAATAGAAGCGGCGCAGGAGCTTGAAGAAAAAGGTTTGAAAGGGGAAGGGGGAGGACCCGGAGCAGCAAATAGAGGTGGAACAGATGAAAATCAAACCGGTAATCGACAAAGAGGTACAGAGAGTGCAGATGCCTTTGCAAGGACTGTTACTGAAGATTTAGATCTAGGTAATTACGAACCCGGTAACCGGGGACATTATTTTGCCAGCCGTCTCAAGAAACTAGGAGAGGATGGAAAACTTACCGAAAAATCACTGAGAGAAGAACGTGATCGTATCAATGCTGAGACTGAAGAGGGTATTATAGATCCGTCTGATCAGGCAAAGCTTCTTGATGACATTCAACTCATACAAATCAAACAAATAATGGCCTTAAGAGGGGTTACTGCAGAAGAAGCGGCAGATATGCTTAATTCATTCATGGGGCGCCCTCGTTTACGGGGGGAAAGAACCCGGTTAGATGCGAGGACGAAAGAGAGCTACCGTCTTTCACTCCTGGATGATCGGGATATGGATGAACTGTTGACAAATCCGATTGGTTGGTTGGATCAACAATTCGATCTGTTATATATGAATGTAAGGGAAAACCAAGAGTTAGACTCTCCCTTTATGCAAAGTCTCATGCAGTCTTTTTCTACCGGTTCCAGATTTTTGAGCAAATACAATCGAGCCGACGCTGAGGAATTTACACGACATTTTAATTCACGGATCAATATGATTAAGCTTCGAAGTGTCATGGGAGGCCGCAGCATAGAACAGGTGCAGTCTGCAGCCAGCCAAGTGGGTATGCATGGGTTACTCTATAGCATGAGTATTGAAGAAAATTTAGTCGGGGATATAGCCGGAAGGCTGCATGAGGCATTGGATGATATGAGACTGAAGCAACAAAGAAAGAACGTGACAAATGATCTTATTTACAAACTGCAAGGAGACGTAATAGAAGAACAATTTCAATTAACACAGCGGGGAGTAGGGAAGTTTGGTTCTTTGGATGAAGAACGTTTTCAGCAGAGTATTATTTCTTCTTCTGGAAGACCTTATACTTATTTTGAACTTGCTAAAATGTCTGATAAAGAATTCCAGCGTGCAACAACAGATGAGCATGGAAGGGCCATCATTTCTCAAGATGAAAGAGCTACAATAACCGAAGTATACAATACCTATGCAAAAATTACTCGTGTGGTGCGCTCAGCATATGATGTATTAGTTGGGTCTCAACGGCAAGCTGTCATTGCAGCCCGCGGCAAAAGAGAGCTGAGCCCCACAAAAGTATATAGAACCGACCCTATCGGGCCGCTTAAAATCTATAACGAAGAGGAATTTAATTATGAGAAATGGGGTATTGTTACTGCGGATCAACGTCAATATGTTGATGCAATTAAGCTGGATATGGCAAATGATTGGGTAGAGGCCCAGCGGGAACAAGGGATAAATGTCTCTCTTACAAGAGAACAAATGCTTGAGTTGGGAACCAGAAAATTTAGAGATTTTATTGCTCCTCCGGATATTTTATCTTCCGGCTGGAGGATTGAAGCTATTTTAGATTCAATGCAGAGTAGATTCCGTGATCGATTTCAGGAGACAGAAGGTAAAAATGCCCGAGGACAAACAGCTGAAGATTTTGCATTATTCTTTCGGTTAAAAACCGCCAGTAGAAAACATATTATTGAGGAAGAAGATCATCATACTCATAAAAAAGTAAGAAAGGAAGTTGTTCCCGAAGCAGATGCAATATGGCAAAAAATCGCACAGTATCGACCGGAAGAAGTATTGAAGTTATTTCGAGAAAGAGCGAAGGATGAAGGGTCATTTAGAAGCTTAGTAGAGGATGAGCTATTCGATTCTCTGGATGAACCTGGGAAAGGCAAAGGGACACCTCAAAGTGCGCGCGATGAACGAACCTTGGCAGAATATCGGTATGATCGTTTCAAAGAAGAATATGGAAAGGTCATACAAATGGTGCGAAGACGTGGGTATCAGAAATTTGAGCAATTGGATTTGAGTCAGGGTTTTGGGGAATATACGGAAGATGTAGCAAAAGCATTGGCACCAAAAGACAATGGTTCAATGGATCTTGAACAAGGAAGATTAAGAGCAGCACAATTAGTTGAAATGTTTAGGAGAATAAAAGGATTTGCTTCCGATCAAAAAACAAGAGATATGCTTATTGATGATTATCGTTTTACTGATACTTATTTTCGTACCCTCGTAGTTGATGACGCTTTCCTGGAAGAACTGGAGAAAACCGAGCTTACGTATGTTGATGAGGATGGAAATAAAAAAACGGTTGGGAAATATGTCCCTCTTTCTCAACAGCTTTCTACAGAGGCTGGTGGAGACGGCTTGCGGCGTATGTGGAATGATACAAAAGTTGCTGATGAAGCAGGAGAAAAGTTGCTCAATGGGGTGATTCGTGTTGAGGCTATGGAAAAGCGGTATACCGCTGCAGAAGATGTTGCCGAGCTTTCTTCTGCTTATAACGGGCCGGATGGAAGAATAAACGTATTGAAATATACGATGGGAACAGACATTAAATTGCGTCGGATTCCGGCATGGGCAGACGCGTTGGGTATTAAAGAATTACCCATGAGAGGAATATTGACTCAAATAGAGAAAATATATGGTCCACAAGCAGAAAATCTGGATATGGAAGCGACCATGCATATATTGGATGAATATAGGAATAAGCTGATAAAACAAGCCAGAGTTGTAGAACTCACAGAGGATCAGAAGACAAGACATGATGCAAATGGGAAACCCCTTTTTGATCCTCAGACAGGAAATCGTCTCTACTTGAGCCAAGAGGAACAGGAAAGATTGCTGGAACAAGAACGTCATCATCAGATTGAGAGCGTTGAATCCTCATGGTTTGGTTTGAGAGACGAGCTACGAGCTTCACCGAAGCATTTTGTACAACGGAGAATGTTGGTAATTATGCTTCTGCTTCTGACATTCGGCGGTGCCGAAATAGTCCGTATTATGGATTTTGGCGGCGGAGTCAAGAAATTAGCGGCTTAACCTAGAACCCAAAGAATCTTCCTACTGAAGCAACGGCTCCTCCTTTATACATCCACATACCACCCTTGTTTTCATGAGTTAAGTGTTCTCCCATATGTTTGGTAAATCTACCGGGTCCTGCAGCTCCCACCGTAAGCGCTTCACCAATAGCGGAGGTATATTTGAATGTGGGAGCTTTTATAAGGTCTTTTGCAATTTCTACTGCTTTGTGAGTGACTAAAATAATACCCAGACCTATGAGTGCAGCAAGAGCACTGCCTGTCCCATCAGGATTTGGGTTGCCGATGAGGGGGGGGACAAATAATTGTCCACCGGCTCTGTTGAACGTATCAATAAAGACTTGTCCAAGCATAAACATGGCAATGACCACAATAAATGATATCAAGTTAGATAATACATCTCGAATCCAGGTTTCAAAGTTAGCTGGGGATCCTGGGAATGCACTAAATATTATCCAAAAAGGAGCTAAGACAATATCCACGAGCAGAAAAATATAGGCAGCCAGGAGTGCAAACCAGAGACGGAACATAGCCCAGAGTACTGCTGCTCCAATAATCAAAAAAGAAAGGATGCTAAAGAACGCTCCCAGAAACCACCCTCCTGCATTGCGAGCATTATCCCAGAAATCTGCAACGCCGCTGAGAAGAAAAATATTCCCATTATTGGGGCGTTGATAAAACATATTCTGAACCAGATCTTTGACTGCACCAGAAGAGTTAGCTACAACTTCTCTCAGACCGATGATATTATTCATGAATCCAATGGGGTTATCTCCCTGAAATGTTTTCTGTGCTTGAGCAATCTTATGGGCAGTATCAGGGTTAACGACACTGGAATCACTTAAAATGTTAAAAATGACATAGATAATAACATACATCATATCAATGAGAAATCCGACAATAGCAAAAGAAAATGTAATAACAATCAGCCCCATTACCAACCGTGGTATTTGGTTCTCAATCGACATAACAGCTCGTGGGTCAATTTTTATTCGAAGCATAATTCCCAGCCCTACCAGAATAAAAAGAAGCGTAAAGATAAGATATACAATATTGCGAAATGCAGTCCAGATACTCAGAAGAGGTGATATCCCGCAGAAACCATAACCATGAATAGGATCACAAGGTTGCTGTTGGGCATAGGCAGGCTTGGCAATGCCAAAGTTACTTGCCATATAGTCTGTATATTCATACAAATGAATCGGGGGAGTATAGAGTTGGGCTATCATCGTTCCCATCATTCCTATTGCTCCTCCGCCACTTTCTACAAAACCAATTTTTTGTGTCTTTGGATCCATTCCCAGACACTTTCCTTCTCTCGTTGTTGGGTCAACTCCGGTAAGTTGGCATGTCATTGCTGACATCACTTCAATCATTACTGTTTGGGTCCAGGTATGAAGGTTGTGGGGAACATCGGGATTGGTCTGCGGAATAGTATAGGAGTTTGTTGGGTTTGTTGTTTGGACTAGCGGTTGTTGGGTTTGATCCACTGATGGTGCTTGAGCATAAGCATCAATTCCAGGATACAAAAAATAAAATACTACGGTCGCGCAAATACAAAGGAGTAATTTTGTGAAAAAACGGGCAGAACAACGCATAAGAATCGCTGATATAGTGTGAACGATTTCTGAGAATATGTCAAGTTGAGTATGCCGCTAAACTATGCAGAACAGTACGCGGAACCACTCTGAGAATGAGGGTGTTAGACAGAGGAAGGATCGTAGGTTATAATAAACGACACTGGAGGAGTCGCATAGTGGCCCAGTGCATACGCTTGGAAAGCGTACGAGCGAAAGCTCTCGCAGGTTCGAATCCTGTCTCCTCCGCAACTATACCCTATACGCTACTAACTAAACGCTTTTCGTTATGCTCTCAAGATGTTTCTTTGCTTCCTGCCACACGTCCTTATCTGAGGGATATGTTAATCGATTTTCTACCTCGTCAATTGGCAGCCATTCAACCTGCTCCATTTCCTCATCTTTTTTGCTCGAATCCACGGAGAGATATTTCATGAGGAAATAATATACTGTTTTTTTAATTTTTTCTTTCTTCAGTACGTACCAATAAGTAACCGGGGGAAGAGGTTCAACAATTTTTGCCAAAACACCAGTTTCTTCTTCAACTTCCCGCACCGCTGTCTCTTCTTTCTTCTCTCCTTGTATAGTATCTCCAATATGGCCTTTGGGAAAAACCCATCCATGATGCCCGGAATGCTGAGCAACCAATATCAAAATATCTTCCGCGTTGTTTTGCGTATGGTTCTGCATAGTTTGGCGTTTATACACGATGCCCCCGGCTGAAAATTCAAATTTCATATATGTTCATTGTACTTTAGAGGGATTGTCGATACAAGTTTTGTAATGGTCTATTCTGGCGCATTTATTGACAGAAAAGGTTATAGTATGTAATGATTGGTTGTGATATGGATATCCAACAAGAAGTAGATACGGTGGCAAATGAATTGCTGGAGTTAATAGCAAAGCATTTGGAAGAGAACAAAACTGATCCGGATAAAGCGAAAGAACTGGCACAGAGTTTTCTGGCTATGTTGCCGGTCGTAGACCATCAGGATTTACTTGACAAGCTGAAAGAATTGGCAAAAATATATCCTGAGGCACAAGAAGTCTATGTTGAAAAGCTAGATGAAACGCAGGAAGTCGAACGACAACGAGTGCTTATAAAAATGCGCAATGCGATTAGTAAAGGCAATATCGAACATGCAATAACAATCGCAAAAGATATGCAGAAAGGGACTCAATAACTATGGCAGCAGAAACGCCCGTACCACAGCAAGAAGCAGCCCGCTCCTCAGTCAGACCAGATGCAGCGAGGCCTGGTGTTGATTCCGCCCGTAACCAGGCAGCAGCCCGTGGGATTCGTGGGTTAGTAGGACGAGGAGCAGAGGGTTTCAAAGGGTTATTTAGAGGAGAAGGAGGCAATGCGTGGGGTGCTAAAGGAGTAAAAGTAGAAGGACCACAGGCATCAGGCGCAGACAATACCAGAGCAGGTATGGTAGATGAAGTTAGAACACCTGCCGCAGGTGCTGAGCGGCCAGCAACATCGGGTGCGGCAGAGCCACCACGACCTGCAGAAGGAACCGATCAAGCCGGAGTAAGTACAGAGACACCTCCTGGTATACGACCGACTGCTCCTGGTTCAACAGAAGAACCGAGACCGGGAGAACAGAACACTACAGGTGCAGCAGAATCAGGGGTAAGACCCGCTGCGGCCGCAGGTACAGAAGCTTCTGATGGAGCTGCCCGGCCGGATACTACAGTTGATCCTGCCGCAGAACAAGCACAAGCTGCACGAAGAGCAGGCGCATATAATGAATTGCGTAATCTAAATATTGATATTTCCGGATCTACAAACGTAGATGATGTAATGGCTAAACTTCATGCAGACAATAACTGGCAAATGGATGATGCAACTCGGGAATATGTCCAGGCAGCAGTTGATCATGCTCGAGCACAGGAAGCAGGATCCCAATCCGCTGCAGGAGAAGCTGTAATAACAGATCCAGATGCACAGCCAGCAACAGATGGAGCAGAAACAGCCGCAGCTGGGGCGCAAGAGCCTGCAGTAAATAACAACGGTCAGCAAGAGGGAGCGCAAAATGATCAAACACAAGAAGGAGAAACATCAGTAGAAGCTCCTTTAACGCCAGAGCAACAGCAAATAAAAGAACTAAAAGAACAAATAGATTCGCTTAAAAGCTCACTAGCAGCAACCAATAAAGCAATGGAAACAGTAGTTGACCAATTGAATAAAGGGAAGAAAATAGATTGGAAATCCATCTTAGAATTAGCCGGTTTGTCAATGCTTGAAGGAGGAATTATGGTTACTCAGGCACAAGCTGTGCAAATGAAGGGCGCCGGAGGGCGTTAATTTTGCATCTCCGAGAGGACTCCCCGCCTGCCAAAGCTTGAGTACTCCTGAGAAGAACCCCCCTTCGTTAAAGCTACGAGGGCAAGTTGAACCTTAGCGTCTCCGAGAGGACTCGAACCTCCGACCTTCAGGTTCGGAACCTGACGTTCTATCCAACTGAACTACGAAGACAAATGAGCGTATAGTTAATAGCGTATAGCGTTTAGTTAATGGCTCAACGTAAAAATCTCTGATTTTGTACGTTGCGGAGGTGAGAGGATTCGAACCTCTGAGGGACTTTCGCCCCAATAGTTTTCGAAACTATCTCCTTAAACCACTCGGACACACCTCCATCAGCCTACAAGGAAGTATATCATGGGTGGTCTGGTTTAGGAATATTATCACCTTGTGAGGGAAAGGGGATCGTAAAATGCTTCGGAGGATCCTTTTTTTTGGAATCGGTAATCAGAGCATATGTTAGATAGAATCGATTTTTTGTAGTCCATGAATCACCCGCCAGAATTCTGGCAAGCTTTTGTTCTTTATCAAAGATAATTTGGTTAAAACCTAATTGGTTCAGAAATGAGTAATAATCCACAAAATAAAAAGGATGATACCAGAGGTTATCTCCAGCAGTTTTGTATGCTTTCTCCAGGTCGAATGCGTCCCTCTTGAATAAATGGAGATCCCGAAGTAGTCCAAAGTGATCTCTCTCTTGAGGTTGGGGGGGAGGGCGGAATTCATCGATGATAACAATAATAGATCCTTTCGGGACCTTTTTTGTAATAGAATAGAGTGTTGAGAATGCTTGGATAGGTGCATATATCCGTTGTCCTGGATATAGTTTCCATGAACTAAAATCAAAAGATAATCCCTCTGTCGTATATACTTTCCCCTTTGCAAGAGACAGTTGCGATAGTTGGTCCAACGGAATTTCCTTTAGCATACTATTTTGAACAGTAACACCGATCAATTTATTAGGAAAAGCAATTGAAGCAGTGGTATTTATGAGTATTTCAGGTGCTAAACTATCAAGGCTATAAGGGAAAATAACGAGTTTTTGGTTTTGGAATGGTACTTGCTTCAAAGACGGTACAACTTGGAAACTATTTTTCACTTTTTCTTTTTTAAATCTTTTCCGTATCTTTTCCTGCAGTTGTGAATTGATTTCAATGCCGGTCCATGATGGAAAGAGGTGTAGTTTGTGTGCTTCTCTCATCGTTGTGGCTGCAAGACTCCCATCTCCCGGCCCAAATTCAATAATGTCTTTGATAGCATGTTGTGCAAGCAGTGATGCTAGTGCCTTTGGCCATCTGAAGTGTATGCCTGTTTCTCCATGATGCGATGCGTGGGAGTGATATCCATGCATTCCATATTGTTCGGTAGTAAGATAATCGGCAAAGCTGAGGAATCCTCCATGGGAAGTACTCTGTTTCTCCAAGTCTTTTGCCAGAAGAGTATTGGTAAGTTTTATATATTGAAGGCTATAATTCTTTTTTATCCTATCGTGGTAATTTTTCTGTCCGGCGAAAACCCGATTATATTGAGAGTAAAGAAAATCAAGAAAAAATTTCTTGAACATAGACTATAGTGAAACGGAACTGGCGTCCCCGGGGCGACTCGAACGCCCAACCTTTGGATCCGCAATCCAATGCTCTATCCATTAAGCTACGAGGACTCGTTAGCACCAGTGTATTTTAGCGTATTCTTATATCTGAAGCAAATTAGCTATTGTGATGAATAGGTTTTTCCAGAGGGAATGTTTTCACCAGCCAATCCCCCCCTTTTTCAAGAAGTGAAGGCTTTACAAACTCCCGATAGGGAAGATAGGGAAGCAGGACCGATCTGATATGATCTTTCGTAATTTCTCCTAATGTTATGGTAATTTCCCCCGGCAAAAATGCACGGGTTCGCAGATGCAGGACGTCTATATTACCTCTGCGTTTGAAATAAAAGTCATACAGTTCCTCCCAGATATAGGAGTAATCTTCAATAGTTATGCCTTCGTTGCTGATACGATACAGGATATTGTGAGGAGGAACGCTTGAGAGCGCAAATATGACAAATCCAAAAGAAGCAATCAGTGCCATAAGGGGATATTGAGCGAAAAGAAAAGAAATAACTTCTAATAAAAGGACAATCAAGAGTATGCTCATATAATATTGTCTGGTATGTTGTTGAAACGGCCTGCCGGGTGCATGCCAGGACAAAAGAGTCTTTACTTCATAGTAGGAAGAACGGTGCTCATCAGAAGTGTGATGTTGATTTTGTGGTTGTTGGGGTGGAAGAGTAACATGAGCTGTAATTTCCTCAGGTTCTTTGGGTAAATCCAGAGGCGGCCGGGGTAAATCAAGTTCTTCACGAGGAAGATCAAGCGGTTCTTTGGGTAAATAGTGTTGTTCACCTGGAGGTGTTGTTGTATCGTCTTGGGCAGCCATATAGTTAACTGTAAATGATTTAGCTCCTTTAGTCAATTTGCGGAGAGAGTGGGATTCGAACCCACGAGGAGCTTGCACCCCTGGCGGTTTTCAAGACCGCTGCACTCGTCCACTATGCGATCTCTCCTTAAACTAGCGTTTAGTTTTATAGCGTATAGGGTATAGTTATTGCGGAGGAGACAGGATTCGAACCTGCGCGAGCCTTGCGGCTCAAGGGGTTAGCAACCCCTCGCAATGGACCAACTATGCGACTCCTCCTCGATAGGCTTGATTATATCATCTTATAGCTTTTATTTGCTACACTCATAGGGTGGGAATTCTGGATGTGCTTTTTCCAAAATTCTGTGTTTCCTGCAAAAAATTCGGTTCGTACCTGTGCCCCGATTGTTTTTCTTATCTTTCTTTTGATTTTGTCTCCAAATGCCTCGTGTGTGAGCGTGCCAGTAGTGATGGCCTGACTCATCCGGGATGTATATCAAAGTATAATATTGATGGGGTCTTCACGAGTCTTTACTATTCCACAGTAGCCCACAAACTCCTTTACAATTTTAAATACAAACCATATCTGTCGGATTTACATACTGTTCTGGTTGATTTACTGTATGAAGGGATTATTCAGAAAGAACTATTTACTACGCTCTTAAATCGGCCGAAAGTTTTCATGGTTCCTATACCGCTTCATTCCAATCGGCAGAGAAGAAGGGGATATAACCATGCCCAGCTTCTGGCGCAAGGATTATCCAAAAAACTTTCTCTCCCCGTGGAACAATCATTGATACGGGTAAAAAATACCCATTCCCAATTCTCTTTGGATAAAAAGCAACGGGTAGAAAATATGAAAAATGCTTTTGGGGTGAGAGGGGACGTGCAGGGGAAAATCATTTTTTTGCTAGACGATTTGGTAACAACCGGCTCCACGCTTAAAGAAGCTGCGAAGGTGCTGAAGCGAAACGGCGCAAAACAAGTATGGGGAGTAACTTTATTTAAGGGTTGAGTACCAGGGGTGGGGATCGAACCCACAACCTCAGCGTTATGAATGCTGTGCTCCGCCATTGAGCTACCCTGGCTTGCATTTTCATTCTATCACAAAACGAGGCTAATTTTAACACCTTGAATTTACTTTTTTCCAAACTTCCAGTATTATGACCATATGAAGATTACGAACAAGCGGGCATTTTATGATTATCAACTGCTTGACCGGTTTGAGGCTGGGATCAAGCTCAATGGTGGAGAGGTAAAAGCGATACGGGAAGGCCACGCAGACCTGACCGGTAGTTTTGCCAGGCTCATCGGAAGTGAGGCATATTTGGTCAATGCCAAGATTTTCCCCTATAAATTCATGAGAACCGATGAATATGACGAAAAACGGACACGAAAACTGCTCATGCATAAAAAGGAAATTCTCAAAATCAAGGCTAAATTGGATGGGGCGGGCTTGACAATCGTGCCTGTTTCGTTGTATAATAAGCATCATCTTATAAAAGTAGAACTGGCTCTGGGAAAGGGGAAAAAGCAGTTTCAAAAGAAAGAGTCCCTCAAGAGAAAGGACATAGAACGAGAAGTCCAGGAGGAACTCAAAAGAAACCGCGCACGTTAAGAATCGATATTCGCCTTCGCAAAAGCTTAAAAGAAGCCTTGGCGTAGGGGGATGCATTGATTCGACACTAAAGAACATTGAAAAGACGCAAGCCGACTTTGATAAGTAGTCGTAAAACACTATTAAATAATAAATGCTAAATTAAGCATGAGAGAAAGACTCATTGCGATGCGAGAGGCAACTCTTGCAGAGCTGGGAGCTCTTTCGGGTCAGTCTTCCTTCGCTTACGCGATGGCAGCCTAAGACCTGTTCATAGAATCTTTTCTCAACGGGATTTTATGAGCACAAACTAAGTTGGGAGAACTTATAGGGATCTTTGGTTTTGTCCTTATGGAGCTTATTTAAAACCTTGGCTTTGTAAATCCTGTCGATTGGAATCGTACAAAGCGACACTTAAAAAATCGACTACGCTTGTACACGTTTTTTAATTACTTTTTTGCACTCCGGGTCACTCTCGGACATCTCCACTCTTCGCCCTGATAAATCAGGGCTACGAAGTGGCAAGCCACACTTCGTTAACAAGAATTAAGTTTCAGATTGGCTTGCGAAGAGTGTCCCTACCGTAGCTTTAGCGAAGGGGGACTTTTTTGTTTTTGCTACAATTACCTCGTGTATTATGTCTACATTCTCCAACTGAAAGATAAGAGCTACTATCATGGTTTTTCCGATAACTTAAAAAATCGTATTCAAGCTCATAAAGATGGAACAGTCACTTCTACTAAAAACTTGCGACCATTCAAATTGGTATTTTATGCTGCTTTTACTACTAAAAATCTAGCAGTGAAGTTTGAGGATTATCTGAAAACAACATCCGGCTGGGGCTTCAGAAACAAGCATTTAATTGAGAAATAGTTTCAGATATCCAACTTTTCTTCAGCAATTGACACACCGAAAAACTGAAGCTAAACATGTAAGAAAAGCGTAAGAGTATATTTTGACATTGAGTTATGACACAGAATGGTATTGAATTCATTTAAAGCTCTTGATAAATTTGTCTTGTGATAAGACTCACTTTTTGTTAGAGTGGAGGATCACCAAAGGAACCTTATAAGGGTATTGTCAAAGTCTCGGCCGAGATTCTAAACAATACCCTTTTTAGTAAAACTAGCCATAATTGATATAGAAATTTCTTTACTTCAGAGGTATCTGGTAGATATCTTTTCCCTTGAGGATATAGATCACTTTATTCTTCTCCTGTACGTCAATGGCGTCAGCATCTTTTAGAAGCGGAGCGACATATTGAGAACTAAACGTCCCATTTTTCTGCAATACTACCACGCGATTGTTTCCTTTATCCAAAATATAAATATCCATTTCGGGGCTGGTTACCAGTTGTGTTGGTTTGGAAAAGGGTTTATCCAGGCCGTTGATGCTAAAAGAATCAGGTTTTCCTTTGGTAAACTTCTGAATCAATCCATCTGAAAAGAGAATATAGATCGATCCGTCAATTCCAAGCGATGTGGCAGACGCAAGACTCGGGGATATTCCGGATCCAAAATAGGTTGAGTTGGCATAGTCACTTCCTGCGGCAACCAGTTTGATCAGTTGATTCCCCTTGGGATCAAGTACATAAAAATTTCCTCCGAATACCCCAAAGCCTTTTGTTGATTTCCATGTGTCACTATTTTTTACCAGCGATTTTCCACTCTCACTCTTAATTTCCGAAGAAGTAATGCTATAGAGGGTAGTATCTTCACCAGCTACGAGCCCTCCGGGCGTTTTTATCTGGAGAGAAAGAAGCGGGCTGGAGGTAGCAGCGGCTTTTTGAGGTTCTACTGTCTGTTGTCCTGAGGCATCCTGGGCTACCGCATTAATTTTGCCCAGAAGTTGCGTGACTTGTTGTTCTTCCGAAGATCCGGGGATCAGCCCGGATTTTTTTTCATCCAGAATTTTTTTGGCGGTCAGGAAATCCTCGCGAGCTAGATTTTTATTGAGAGATATAAGTGCCTGCCCTTCTTCATATTTCTTTTGGGCGGGAGGATAAATGCTTTCAAATAACGCATGATTCTGCTGGTCTTTTTTGCTTTGGATGGTGGCAGTGATACTAATGACCAGGATAATTAGAAGCGCAATAGCAACACTTAGCATAATGAGTCGTGGGAGAGTAAGGTTGGGAATTGGTAATTTCATACGAGCAAAACGATGAGTGGAAGAGATATGGGAGGATTGAGGCAGGATTTCTTCTTCAGGCAGCGGTTGGGGAAGTAAAGGTTCCTCAGATTCCATAATTACTTCGGAATCTTGCACAAGAGGTACAGGGGATTCTTGGATTTTGATAAATAGTCCCGTAGCGGTTGCTTCCTGATGTTCGTGGATTTTTGGACTAAATATTTCTACCAGTTCCGAGGGATTGGTAGTTTCGGCATTTTGCAATGCATGAGGGGAGATACGCTGTCCAAAGGTATGTGTCTGCAGAATAAATAAATCATCTCCTTGCACTTTGCCCGATGCTGCAGTTAATTCTGCGGGGTCTTTTAACAGTACTCCCAGTGTTTTTTGGCGACACAGTATTATGCTTCCCTGGCCTTTTGCAAAGACATATAGCACATCATCAGTAAAAGAGGCAGCTTGTAAGCTGACAGTAACAGGGGAAGGGACTTGCTCAAGTGCAGTTTTGAGAGCCAATTTTATATTGGCAAGCGTTTTTGTTTCCAACGGAAAATACTCACTTTCAATAGCATTGAGGAGCTTTTTCCCCAGTTGCCCGAGCTCATCATCCTGCGCGGTTTCCTGAGTAAGGGTGACAACAACAAAAAACTTACCAGCATTATAAATCTGTGACCATGCGGCTGGGGTAGGGGTTGAAACAATCTTGGCTGATGAGAGTTGCAGCTCTGGCACTTCTTATAGTATAGCAACTGCCAGGAGAAAAAGGGAAATAGCAAGAAAAAGATGAACAGCACATGTTATAAATACTACATTTGATGAGTAATTTTCCCGTATCACGTGGTTCATTCTATGGCATTGATTCAGGACTACGAAAGAAAAAGCAGCATATAAGAAAAGCAACAACAAAATGCCGATTTTGAGAAAAATAAAAAGATTTGCAAGAAATGACATAGTTATGAATTAGATGCTGGTTTGCCAATTAAACCTTCAATAATCTGTGCTACTCGCGTGGGATTGGGTACTGCCAGAAAGTCAAAATTCGGGCTTTTGCTGGCTGTCTGAATAAATACATCCCCATAATTAAACATGGATCTTATGGCACCCGATTGTGTGTAATCAACATCCTGGACCAGATTCATCTTGGTTGCGGCAACATTGTGGTAAATAACATCCGAATAATCAATATCAACCACCTTTTTTTGTGTTACAAGGCAAACCGTATAATACCAGGTAATAAAACAGACCAAGATAAATCCTATCATAATAAGGTAATAAAATAGAACTATTATGGTGATATATTGTGAGGGAAGCAGTGCGAAAAATTCCAGGGAGAACGATTGTGCTGTAGCAAACCAGAACAGAAGCGGCGGAATAAGAAGCAGGGCTACAGCACTGAGAATCCAGGGAATATTTGTTACGATATGTTTCCGTAGTAATAAAAGTATTATTTCATCCGGTTCCTGTGTATCAAACCATATGCTTGAGGGATGGTCACAGTACGAGGCAAATGGATGATTGTGAGGAGGTTTCTGTGTGCCGGGAATATCTTCCCCAAAAGGTTCGCCGGAAGTCTGAGCGGATTGAGCTTCTATCGGTTGAGGGTCTTCATAGGGAGCAGGTGCAGGTACGGAAACCGGCGTCTCTTGCGACTGGGCGGGCTCATCACTCTGTTGTGTAGGTTTTGGTATAAATAAATCAGGCATAAACGAAATTTAAAAGTTAAAATGCAAAAGTCAAAATAAAATTGAGACTCAGCTTAAGCTTATCGCTTTTCTACATTATACAACGGGCCGACAATCTGTACATTGGCAGGAGCACGAAGGTTAAACCAATCTTTGAATTCCTGTCCGCTGAATGTCTGACTTCCCGCATCTCCGGACAGGGTAATATTTGTTACTTTTCCTGATCCGAAATCAGCGTTTACCGAAACTCCTGTTATTGAATTAAAAGGATTGCCCCCTCGGGAACGAAGTTCTGACCGTACGCGGTCGGGTCCCCATACATCTTTCCCTGCTGGCGGATTATCCGTTTGGTAAAAATGTTCACCCAGACTACTATCATTTTTTGCAAGCATGATAATATTTACAATATCCGCAACCTCTTCTCCTTTGAGCCAGGCTGTTTTGTTATAGGCGGGTCGTGATCCCCAGTCACAATAAAACCAGGGGGACATTTTGTCATATGCTCGTTCATTGAGTTCTGCAAAGCTGCCTGGATTACCACCTGACCCGTCAAATTTCGGAATATTGATGATAAATCCTCCATGAGTTGATGAATATTGGGTACTTACTGGATTGCCGCTGCCATCAACCAATACCCAGCCTTTGGTTGCCTCAACCGCAGCGTCCCAATTGCCTCCTTTGGTTCCTCCTGGCTTAAACACCTGACAACTTTCAGTGGTACAGATACCATTTTTGTGTGCCAGCCCATACGAACGGGCAGCTACTGCTTGTGCTTTTAATGCTTCTTGTCCACCATCATCTCCCCACGCATTGGGCACTTCATAAATTCGTTTTGTGTAGTCCTCTATATTCATTGTTCCGTTGCCATCAACATTGATTGTTGCTCCGCTATCATAATCTTTTTTCAGGGTTAACCCGGGATAGTAATCTTGGAGGATCTGGTCTACGTTTTCTCCTGCTTTAGCCCGCCCCCATGCACCATATTGATTCAGTCCAACACGGTTGGGAACACCATAGGAGAAGAACGCCAATGCCGGAGAAAAACCGGGATCAACGCTTCGGTCATCAACACAGGATCGTCCCTGGCCTGAGTAGGCACTTTGAGGGATATTTAAACTGGCTTGTTTTGCCGCAATCAATGATTGTTGTTGGGCAGACAGTTGTGCAATTTGAGTGCTTAATTTTGCCTGATATGCTTTTGCTCCTTGGACAATATCATCCATCTTTTTTGATTGTGCGTCTAATGATGTTTTAATAACAAGAAGTCGTGATTCTTCACTTTCTAAATTCTTCTTTTTTGTTTCCAGATCCTGGATTGAGAGAGCTAAGTTGGTGATAATCAATTTATCTTCGTCTGTCCTGGCACGTTGGTATGCCAGCGCCTGGGTTATTTCTTGTGCGGAAGAGTTAGAGAAAAAAGTAAGAAGGGGAGTATTATAATATTCTTTCACGTAATAGTTACGAATGGCATGTCCCAGCATCTGCTGCTGTTTTTCAAGGGTTTTGTATCCTTCATCAATGTCTTTTTTCTTTTGAGCAATGTCATCTTCAATAGCGCCAATATTTGCTTTGATATCAGTGATTTGTTTTTGCATGGCTACTAATTGAGATTCAAGTGGTGCAGTAGCGGCTTTGGATTGATTGAGTGATGAGGTAAGGTCGTTGATTTGTTTTTGTAAATCATCAATTGCATCAGCGTTACTTTGAGGGACGCAGAGAATCAGGGAACACATGCCAATGATCAATAAAAATAGGAACGAGAGCAGTTTCTTCATGGACACAAGTATTATAGCATGACATACGGGAGTGCAGGTTATAATAGTTATAAAAATTATAACGCTTATAACTATTATAATTAATATCCCGTCTTCATAGGGTGCATTGAATCTGGTAGGCAGATGTGCTATATTCTGGGCAGTATGGAAGAGGCAGGGTTTCATTTCGAGCAAAATCAGATTAATAGCCGAAGGAGGCAGAGAAAATTTCGTCCACTTATTGGTTTGCTCATTGCTGTTTTTCTCCTTGCCGCAGCAGGACTCTTTGCAGTGAACTGGTACTTTAATTCTCAAAAAGAATCTGAAAAAAAAGCGGTGATTACTCCTACTCCGACAGAAATGCCTACTCCGACTTTTGAGCCGACCGCTACCCCTGATGCTCAGTTGTCTCCTACCGGTCGAGCAGTGCGGCAACCAACTCCGACTCAAACAGCAGTAAAACCAACCGATTCAAGCGGCCGTAGGGCAGTAACGATTACGGTTCTCAATGGAAGTGGTACTGCCGGTGTTGCATCAACGATGGCAGATTATCTCAAAGGCTTAGGCTATACGGTTTCAGGTACCGGGAATGCAGATAATTATGAGTATCAAAATATTGTAATTCAGTTAAAACCGGCGGCAGCAAAATATCTGACAATTCTCAAATCTGATTTATCTTCAAAATATACTGTTGGTTCGACCTCAGCCACCCTATCCACCGGCTCTACAGATGCCGTAATAATCGTCGGGAAATAAAGCGTAAAGCTAAAAGAGCAAAACGTAAAATAAGTGGTTGTTTTGCATTTTTCGCTTTTCGTTTTACGCTCCTTCGTGTATGATAATGGTATGTCTTCTTTTGATTGCATTACTGTCGGCAATGCTATTATTGACTCGTTTCTCACAATCCATGATACCCATGCGCGTCTTGATGAAACTACAGGAGAGCTGTGTTTTAAGCATGGACAAAAAATCCATGTCGAGAGTGCTGAGTTCTTGCTCGGCGGGAATGCTTGTAATGTCTCCGTAGGCCTGGCTCGAATTGGACTCAGGACTGCATTAATTGCAGAACTTGGGGATGATGAATTTTCACTGAAAATTACCAATGGGCTTGCAAAAGAGCTGGTATCGGAAGAACTTCTCATCAAAACAAAAGGGGCACAGTCGTCATTTGCAATCGGTATCAATTTTAAAGGAGAACGCACCCTTTTTGTTGAGCATGTAAAACGTGCTCATAACTTCCATTTTGAAGGAGTAACCTCTGCTTGGATGTACCTCACCAGCCTGGGGCAAGAGTGGGAAGCTCCGTATGAAAAAGCACTTGCGTATAAAAAGAGTCAGAATATAAAGTTGGCATTTAACCCTGGTACCTATCAGTTGCAAATGATGGGAGAAATGGTTTCCAAGGTGATTGAACAGACAGATATTCTTTTTGTCAACAAAGAAGAAGCTATGATAATTTCCAATTTCCAATTTCCAATTCCCAAAGAACAAGGGGAATCTGAAGATATAAAACAATTGCTGCAGAAATTGCATGAGATGGGAGCAAAGATTGTGGTAGTTACAGATGGGTTAAAAGGCTCGTATGTATATGATGGTCAGCAATCGTTCCATGTGGGATTATTTCCGGATACTTGTATTGAGCGTACCGGTGCCGGTGATGCCTATGCATCGGGATTTTTGGGGTCAGTGATCCGGGGAAATTCATTTGAAGTGTCCGGACAGTGGGGGGCAGTAAATGCTGCTTCCGTAGTCGAACACATTGGTGCTCAAAAAGGACTCTTGTCAGATGAAGAGATTGAGAAGAAACTCAAGAGCCATCCGCAATTTCAGGCGGAAAGTTTTTAGGATTATGAATTATGGGGATAAGGTTGCATAATTCTTGATTCATGACTCATAATTCAGTTAGAGTATAGATATGGTTAATTTGGACAAACTTACAACCAATGGGAAAGCGTTGTTTCTGGCATATGATCAGGGGTTGGAGCATGGTCCCACTGATTTTAATGATGAGAATATTGATCCGGGGTATATTCTCAAAATAGGAGTTGAGGGAGCATATAACGCAATCATCTTCCAGAAAGGAATTTCGGAGAAATATTATAAGGCAGCACAGTGGGCAGGGCCGATTGAAGACCGAATTCCTCTGATTGTAAAACTCAACGGCAAGACAAATCTGGTGACACAGATTGATCCATTTTCACCCCTTCTTTGTACTGTGGAAGAAGCACTTTCTTACGGGGCATTAGGAGTAGGATATACGGTATATGTTGGTAGTGAGCATGAGGACAAAATGACATCAGAACTTGGTAGAATTGTTGAGGAGGCGCACCGAAACAACATTCCGGTTTTGGCATGGATGTACCCTCGGGGAAAGGCCATTGATGAAAAATGGAAGACACCGGAGGGAAAAAAAGAGCTGACTGCTTACGGTGCAAGATTGGGTATGGAACTGGGTGCCGACATCGTCAAAATCCAATATCCGGGAAGTTTGGAAGCATTGAAATGGGCAGTTGAAGCAGCAGGAAAAACAAAGGTTGTTGTCTCCGGTGGATCAAAAGCGCAGGAGGAAGAGTTCTATAAATTGGCGTACAGTATCATGGAATCTGGTGCCATCGGAATGGCAGTCGGACGCAACATCTGGCAACACAAGAATCCGCTTGAAATCACGAAGAAGTTGAAAGAGATCATTTTCTCATAGAGGTATCAAATAGCAAAAATTAAAGATCAAATATATGAAAGTTTATTTAGGAACAGATCATGCCGGGTTCGACTTGAAAGAAAAGGTAAAAGCTTTTTTACAAAAAAAGAGATATGATGTCGTGGATTGTGGTGCATTTACCTTTGATAAAAATGATGATTATCCTGATTTTATCAGTAAGGCAGCAGAATCAGTTTCCAAGGATCCGGAAGATTCACGGGGAATTGTATTTGGAAGTTCTGGACAGGGAGAAGCCATGGTTGCGAATAAGTTTGGGAATATACGATGCGCATTATTTTACACGCCAGTTGTTCCCGTTCATAATGTAGATATAAGTGGACGTACGAGCCATGATCCATTTGAGATGATCAAGCTTACTCGAGAACACAATAATGCCAATATGCTTTCCTTGGGAGCAAAGATTTTGAAGGAAGAGGATGCCCTCAAAGCTGTGGAGCTGTGGCTGAAAGAACCATTCCCCGGTGAAGAGCGACATAAAAGACGAGTAGATAAGATCAAACAGATCGAAAAGCGATCTTAATTTAAAATTCGAAATTTAAAATTTGAAATGAAATCTTAATTATAAATATTTAATGCTTGAAACATTTATAATTGAATGAAAATTGAAAATTGAAAACTTAAAATTGATTTATGGACACACTAGAATTACAAATCATACCAGGAATACTGGAAAAGGAATGGGAGGATATTGAACGGAAAGTTGAGTTGGTCAAGCCGTTTGCCCATACTCTTCATATTGATCTTCTGGATGGCAAATTTGCTCCCAATACCACATTTACCTTTCCCAAGCCGTTTGAAAAATATAGCCACGACTTTTTTTTGGAAGTACATATGATGGTTGAAAATCCCCTGCAGTATATTGAGTCATTCGCCCAGGCAGGATTTCAACGGTTCATTGGACACGTGGAGAAAATGCCTGATCAGACAGCCTTTGTAGCACAAGCACAACGCTATGGGGCGGTCGGTCTGGCACTGGATGGCCCGACGCCTCTGGAACGGATAGAAGTTTCGTATGAAGATTTAGATACGATTCTCGTCTATACATCAGAGAAAGTGGGGTTTTCAGGGCCTCCTTTTATGCCAGACCGTTTGGAGAAAGTAAAAAAGATTCATGAGCGACATGAATTGCTGTCGATTGAAGTTGATGGGGGTATCAATGACAAAACAATACTTGAGGCACGCGCAGCCGGAGCGACACGATTTGTGACAACCAGCTTTTTATTTGGAGCAGATCCTCACAAGCAATATGAATTCCTCCAGAAGACATTGGAAATTTAGCCTACTAATACACTGCTAACTCGAGTAATTTAAAAATCAAAAATCAAAGGTTAAAAGTTCAAGTCAAAATTTAAAAGTTTGGTCACTTTTTAATTTTAAATTGTAATTTTGAATTTTTCCTTTTACCTTTTGACTTAAAGATATTGGTATCAAAGATTACATTCTCGGCTTTCGATCGTATGCGGCGTAAGGAGGATTTTGCGCGCCCGGTGCAGGTGTTCCGGGATTGACGGGAATTGGTGCGCAGTTCACAGAATTTTCAGTCCCTCGTACAAAGTATTCCGCTTTGCCAAAGCAATATTTCTGTACAACATATGAAGGAGGAATGGGTTTTTCGTCTGCTGCATTTGGCAGGACAGTTGTCATGATCTTATTCCAGATTGGAGCTGCTCCGGTAATACCTGATGCCAGGCTTTGGCTCATGGGGGTATTGTCATTATTGCCCACCCAGACTGCGGTGAGATAATTAGGAGTAAATCCAATAGTCCAGTTATCCCGTTTCCAGTCGGTGGTACCTGTTTTAACCGAAACAAAGTGATTGGGAACTTTTAGCGGAGAGTTGGGACCAAATTCGAGTGTTCTGGCATTATTATCTGCCAAAATGTCTGAGATAATAAAGGCGACACCTTCATCCAGGACTTTTCGAGCAGCCGGGTTATTTTTTGCCACAGGTGGATCTTGCTCCTCTTTGGTTTTCTCTTCCAGAACTGTTCCTTTAGAATCGGTGATTTTAAGTAATGGATTAATATCTACTCGATATCCACCATTGGCAACAACGCCATAGGCTGTGGCCATATCAATCATTTTTACTTCTCCTCCACCCAGTGTTAAGGATAGTCCAAATCTACTGGGGTCATCCCATGTGGTAATTCCCATATCGCGTGCCATTTGTACCATGTTTCCAATTCCTACCTGATTGAGGACGCGAACTGCAGGAATATTAAAGGAATTGGCAAAAGCGATGCGAAGGGGGACTCGTCCATGGAACTTGCCATCATAATTTACGGGAGCATATGTATTGGTACCATCAGGGAAGGAAGTTGGGACATCATCCAGGATAGTTGCCGCAGTATAACCTCGTGAAAGAGCTGTGGCATAGGTAATCATTTTAATGGAAGAACCAGGTTGGCGAAGTGAAGTCGTTAAGTTGACTGCTCCAAAGCCCGGATAGGAATAATCGCGGCTTCCTACCATTGCCAGGATGTCTCCATTTTTCGGATCTGTCACCAATGCGGCTCCATTTGAGATTAATAACCCTGAATCTTGAGTTACCTCATTGGAGACAATTTGCTGCACCTTATCCTGCAAAGATAGATCTAGCGAAGTTTTGACGGTCAGCCCTCCCCGTTCTACAATCGGAAGTCCATACTTTTGTACCAGTAAATCTTTGATATACATAACAAAATGTGGTGCTCGGATGGGGATTTGCTGGCTTCTAAAATGAAGTTCTTCCGCAGCTGCTTGCTTGGCTTGTTCGCGCGTTGCGTATCCCAGCTCTACCATACGAGCCAGTACATCTTTTTGGCGGATTTTCCAAAGCGTTGGGTTAGACCCAAACGGTGAGTAAACGGTGGGAGCTTTGGGTATTCCTGCTAAGAATGCACTCTCTGCCAGATCCAGATCTTTGACGTCTTTATCAAAATAAATTTGTGCTGCTGCTTCGGCTCCCCATGCAGTGCCACCGTAGGGGATCTGGTTAAAGTACATTTCAAGAAGCTGTTTTTTACTGTAAATACGTTCTGCACCAAATGCCAATACTACTTCTTTTAACTTACGAGAGACAGTGGTTTCAGGGGAGAGGAGGGCTGATTTGATTAGCTGCTGAGTAATCGTGGATCCTCCCTGAAAATCTTTTCCGGTGACATCCTGAATAAAAGAACGAGCTATACCTGAGACATCAAATCCGGGATGTTTGTAAAAATCTTTATCTTCAATGGCAATGGTAGCATTTTGGAGGTTGAGAGGAATATCTGAGAGTGGAACAATGGTTCTGTTTTGTGATGCGTAAATTTGATAGAGCAACACGTCGTTTCGATCATAGATTTTAGTAGTTTGAGGAATCTGGCGTAGCGTCAATTCCCGGGGACTGGGTAAGTCTTGGAGGAAGATCATAACAAGGACAGGAATAAAGATAAAAAGAAATGAAAAAATACCTCCAAAGACGAAGTATTTCATTTTGGTGACAAAGGGAAGAAGGAAAAAGGGAGTCGATTTTTTCAGTTTTTTAGGTTCGTTTTTTTTGTATTGCCAGACTACGGTGACTTTACCGGGATTCACTTTACGGGGACGTCCTCTTTGTGGCTTGAGGGGTTTTTTGAAGAGACGAAGGGGGGCTGTGATGATTGCTCCGAGTATGTGACGGATTCCACGGAGTAAAAAGAGCACTCCATCACCAATTTTTATAAAAACCAGTAAAATGGCCACAACAAAATCTGTAAGTATTTTCATACGAAAAAAGGCAGGGAATAAAGGACTGCCTGGATTATACTATAGGCACGTTTGGTTGAAAAGAGGCAAAATGGTGAAATGTTAGTAACTTTTGTTCACTTTTTGGTGTTTTGTTGTAGTTTCGTAACGATGAATCATAGGTGATAGGTTTTAACGCTGAACGAAGCAGAACCATACGCAAAACCACGCTGAAAGTTGATTTTACTTTTTTCTACCTTCTTCTACTTTATTCGTTTCTCCCCCTGATACTCTTACGGTTTTGGAGACGGTTGGGGATGGGCGCAGGTGACACAGTAAGAATCTCCGGTCGGGTCGGTAATAATTCGTTCCGGCCGATACTCGACATTGTCTGTTTGTCCCGGTTTTGCCAAATCATTGGTAGATTTATCAATCAGCACATTTTGCATACCTGGATCACCTTTCTTTGGCTCTTTTCCCTTGATGAAATATTCAAAGCGTGTTGGACAGCGGTCGGCGGATCCTTCAGCCTGCGGCAAGAGTCCCGAATCCGAACAGACATATTTCCCAACCACATTATCTGGTTTGCGAGGACTTTGGAATGACGTGGTTTTGAGCATATTGACCATAATCTGGTGCCAAATTGGAGCTGCTCCGGTAATACCTGACACCAAACCACTCATGGGGGTATTATCGTTGTTTCCCACCCACGCAGCTACCAGGAGATTTGGAGTATAGCCAATGGTCCAGTTATCACGAAAATCATTGGTCGTTCCAGTCTTTACCGCTACCGATTGTTTTCCAATTTTCAGCTCTGAGGATGGGCCAAACTCCAAAAGTCTGGCGTTATTGTCTGAAAGTATCTGGGTAATAATATATGCAACCCCGGGATCAAATACTTTTTTGCCAAAAATAGGACTCGTGGGAGGAACATATTCTTCCAGTATCTTTCCTTCGTTATTGGTGACTTTGAGGATGGGGTGTAGATCCATGCGATACCCGCCATTGGCAAATACTCCAAAGGCCGTTGCCATATCAATCATTGTAACCTCTCCGCCTCCCAGCGTGAGGGAGAGTCCATAGCGGCTCGGGTTTTGGCTAAAGGTTGAAATTCCCATAGCTGAGGCTGTTGCAATCATGGCCTGAATCCCATTGGCTTTGAGCATCTTAACAGCCGGGATATTGAGCGAGTTACCCAGAGCAAACCGCATTTGTACCACTCCATGGAATTTCCCGTCATAATTTTGAGGACAATATTTAGTGCCGTCACCACTGGGGACACACATTGGTTGGTCGATAAAGGGTGTGGCTGCTGTATAACCCTTTATGAGTCCTACTGCATAGTTGATCGGTTTGATGGATGAGCCCGGTTGGCGAAGCGCGATCGTTACATTGACGTTGCCATCAGCATCCGTATCGAAATAGTTTTTGCTTCCCACCATTGCCAGAATTTCGCCGGTTCCGGGATTTGTTACGAGCGCTGCGCCATTTGATACATGGTAGTTTTTTAGATCATCTACTTCTGTTGCTACGACGTTTTGTACCATATCCTGGGTTTTTAGATCGAGGCTGGTTATGACTTTGAGTCCACCGCTTTCCGCCAAACGTTCTCCATAGCGTTTTACCAGTAAGTCTTTAATAAAGAGGACAAAGTGAGGAGCTTTGATGGTATTATCCAGTTTTTTATAGTGGAGCTCTTCCTTAACAGCCTGGTCGTATTGGCTTTTGGTTATGTATTTTTGGTCATACATATCTTCCAGGACTAATTCCTGACGTTTTTTGGCAAGTTCTGGATGAGTACCTTGCGGAGAGAGGGTTGTCGGAGATTCAGGCAACCCTGCCAAGAGGGCGCTTTGTGCCAAATCTAGCTCTTTGACGTGTTTGCCAAAATAGGTGAGGGAGGCAGCTTCAGCTCCCCAGGCAGTTCCTCCGTAGGGAGATTGATTGAGGTACATTTCCAGGATTCTGTTTTTAGAATAGAGCAACTCTGTCGCGTATGCCAAGATGATTTCCTTCATCTTTCGAGGTAAAGTCTGTTCTTGGGTGAGGAGACCGTTTTTGACCAATTGTTGTGTCAATGTTGATCCGCCCTGGACTTGTTTATGAAAGATCGTTGAATAAAATGCTCGGGTAATCCCTCGTATATCAATGGCACCATGATTATAAAAGTCTTTATCTTCAATGGCAATCGTCGCATTTTGCAAATTTTTTGGAATTTGGGAAAGCGGCACAAAGGTTTGATTCTTATTACCATAGATGGTATAGAGGAGCGTGCCATTTCGATCAAAGATTTGGGTTGATTGGGGAAGTGTCGTACTGCCCAGCTGGGTTGGAGAGGGGAGATCCTTTAACAGTGCGATATAGATAAATACTATAGCCGCCACCAAAACAACCAACGTGGCAATCATGCGGGCTTTGGGTACCCTACGCATAAAATTCATTGCTATATGATATCATTTCATAAGAAGCTATAGCAACTTCTTTGCTCGTCCTATGTTTCAGTCATACACACAGCCGATTTTGTCCTGGATCTCCACGCATCTTGTCTTCTCATTCTATGGCCTGAATTGGCTTGATATTCTGGTTATTATAGTCATCCTTTTTTATGCTGTTGAAGGCATTATGGTTGGTTTTGTCATCGCTTTTCTGGATCTTCTGAGTTTTGTTTTTTCTTTTATCATTGGTATCAAACTTTATAATACCGTAGGAGATGGTTTGACTCGGGTGTTTGGAATTCCTCATGGGTTTGCCAATGCAATCGGATTTTTTCTCTCTGCTAGTGTGGGTGAATTTGCGGCTGCCGTTTTACTACGGAAAGTCGTGTATCATGCCATTTTGCGCCATCAAAAACACAGCCGCGAACAGGGAGAAAGTATATTTGGTGCGTATTTGGATACCATAAATCATATATTCGGGGTCATTCCCGGTGTTATTTCAGCACTTATCCTGCTTGCTTTTTTCCTCACCCTCTTGGTGACATTGCCGGTATCGCCATTTATCAAAAAATCAGTTACTTCTTCAACGTTTGGGAGTAAGCTGGTGGCAAATACGCAAGGGTTTGAGCAAAATCTTGATCAGGTATTTGGAGGAGCTGTTAATGATACATTGAGTTTTCTCACAGTCAAACCTGAAGGAGAAGAGTCGGTCAAACTCAATTTTACAGTTGAGAATTCAACTTCCGATGAAGCGGCAGAGTATACGATGTTTGATATGGTCAATAAAGAACGTACAGCGCATGGTCTTGAACCGGTGGTCTTTAGTTCGGTACTTCAAGAAGTTGCCCGGGGACATTCACAGGATATGTTGCAGCGAGGGTATTTTTCCCATATTACCCCTGAGGGGTTATCACCATTTGATCGTATGAAAGAAGCAGGTATTGGCTATGGTTCGGCAGGAGAGAATATTGCCCTGGCACCCAGTGTAGATTTAGCAATGAAGGGATTTATGGATAGCCCGGGACACAAAGCAAATATCCTTTCACCCAATTTTAAAAAACTGGGGGTAGGAGTTATGGATGGAGGAATTTATGGAGAAATGTTCTCTCAAGAATTCAGTGACTAATACTTATATCAAATAATAAATATTAAAGAGCAAATATATTTCATGTTTCATATTTAATATTTCATATGATACGCTAACAGTATGCTTCAACTTCCGTTTCTGACTCCTGATAGCGTAAAAGATAAACGAGTATTGCTTCGGTTGGATTTGGATGTTCCCCTAAAAGAATCAAGAATTATGAATCATTCTTCGATTCCGCTCAGGACAAGTGAATCATGGGAAATCACTGACGATTCAAGGTTGGTTGCTTCATTACCGACACTTGAATTTCTTCTCAAAAACAATGCACAGGTACGGATTGTTGGCCATTTGGGTCGACCGGTCGGTAATGATCCCAAGTATTCTTTGGAACCGGTGGCGAAATGGTTCCAAAGAAATTTCCAATTTCCAATTTCCACTTTCCAATACGAACAGGTAAACGGATTCTGGGCATGGACATTGTCGGATCAACTGGTCATATTGGATAACATTCGTTTTTTTGAAGAGGAGGAGAAAAATGAGCCGGCATTTGCGAAAAAACTTGCCTACTTGGCAGATGTGTATGTAAATGATGCATTTGCCGTCTCCCATCGTAATCATGCATCTTTGGTTGGGGTTGCCAAACTTCTCCCTCATTTTGCGGGACTCCATCTACAAAAAGAAATAGAAGTATTGTCAGGTATTCTGGATGATCCCAAAAGGCCGTTGGTAGTTCTGATTGGTGGTGCAAAGATAGAGACCAAACTGCCATTGGTTGAGAAGATGCATCAGTTGGCAGATTATGTATTGGTTGGCGGTAAGATTGCCGAAGAGATAAAAACGCTTCTGAAAGTCCAACATGAAAAGGTAGTAGGGAGAAAATCAGCGCTTCTGGTGGCTGATTTGACTGCTGACAAAACAGATCTTACCCAAAGTGATGCAGAGAACTTTGTACAAATTATTCAACTCGGACAGACAGTGGTATGGAATGGACCAGTGGGTAAAACAGAAGTGGAAGCATCACGTCAGGGAAGTGAAATAATTGCAAAAGGAATTGTAGAAAGCGGGGCATATAGTGTAGTTGGGGGAGGAGATACGCTGGGCTTTTTGCAACAAATAGGATTACTGGATAAATTTAGTTTTGTCTCAACCGGTGGTGGTGCTATGCTTGCGTTTTTAAGCGGTGAAAAACTCCCCGGTATTGAAGTACTTCAAAGTTAAGGGTTGAGTGGTTTGGCTATATCCCACATTGTATCAAAGATGTTTTGAAACACTCGAAATAGTGTCGGATTTTTTATTTCAATAATCATGGGTTCTGTGGCTGAGTGGAGAAGAACAGTTCCTTCACTGGTAATATTATAATTTCCTTCGGCTGGGCCGTTCTTATTAATGAGCCGACATTCATATAACTCAGGAGACCTCTGGAACCATTCCATCTCAATAGGGTCTTTTGAGAACATCAAAGCTTTCCACTTGATCTTTCGTTCCACCTGAATTTGCAATATCTTTTCGATAGTTCTTATTCCTAACAGTTCTTGCCAATATGACCCAATTGATCCTGCAATATAGTCTGTTGATCCAGGTTCCACCCTGGCATAAAAGGCGAGCCAAAACGCTCTATATGATTCTAAGCCTTCATAAATAGTTATCTCCGGAAGCTTTGTATCTATAAAATTAGTGAGTTTTGGGATCAGCTCCATGGCTATCTCTTCTTGGGATTTTATGTTTTGCAAGAGTCTTGAGGGGTCTGTTGCTTGGTAAAAAGCAATCTTTTGCTTCTCAAGCTTAAAAACCAGTTTTCTTGCTATAAGCTTATCGAGAGTCTCATACACCACGCTCCGATGAAGCCCTGTCTTTTTGATTATCTCCCCGGCAGAGGTTTGTCCTATCTCCAGAAGTGCTGTATACACCGTAGCCTCGTTTACCGAGAAATTGAGGCTTTGAAGCTGTGCGATAACGGATGGGTCCATATATCTATTGTAGCACACACGAACATCAAATTTGTCGTCGGAAAAACTTGACAAATTAAGGATCTTATGATATACTACAGGACATTGAATGCTTCTCTTCACTATTAAGCGGGAAGCCGAAGCTTCAACCCAAGCGTTCTTTTACAACTGAAGCTAACTTGAACCTACTTATAGCCAGTCGTTGAGGCTGCCCTCAAGGTCATTTCTTGTCATTGCGAGCCCTTCTACTACGCTCAGGGTGAAGCAATCTCAGAGTGGTATTGGGGGCAGCTTTAAACCTCCGGCACAGGGCCGAGGGTAAATGAGGCTGAGATATAGTGCCGCAAGAGCGGAAGAGGAGAAAGAAATGTCGTTCGTTCTCAAGGCTATCCGAGAGGTGGCTCTGGCCATCTCTCTCGTTCTCGGGATGATGGCGCTTCTGAGCGTCATCCTTATCGGGATGTTTCTGGCTCTATCTGTTGGGTACTGGGTACTCAGTTTGTTCGGCCTGGTCCAGGGTCTGGGTCAGAAGGACCTGGAGTTTCTTGCTCAAGCGGTCATTGGGGAGATTGGCAGCATCGTTGCGGCCATTCTTCTCACCATCATCAGCGTTGGGATCCAGGATCCCAGCGAACTTCGGCGAGGTTTTTGGTTCAAGAAGTACTAGGTAACCGGGAGTTTCCAACGTCAGGGGCGGGAGGCGTAAGCTGACCGCCCCACTCATTACTCAGAAGGAGTCCATCATGTCTGCAATGAGTCGACCCGTGCAAGCTCAAAAAGTTTGCGGGCGGTGTCAGCAGCTTCTGATTGCGGGGCAGGTAAAACTGGTTCCTGGACGGGGTATCTTCTGCACATTCTGTGCTCCCGATGAGAAGAAGGAGCAGGTCAACCAGAAGTGGACACACTACTGGTTGAAGTGCAGTATTTGGAGTGTCACAGGGGTGATACTCCAGTGTCTCTTTTGGTACCTAGTGACTCAGGAGGTCATCCCCTCGAGCCTAGCGGGAGTGGAGGGGATCCTTACTCCAGTCTACCTGCTGGGGATGGTGGCCGTATTCATTACGGAAAAGGAGGTTGAGGAAAAAGAGATAAGTCAAGTCGGCGGACGTTAAAACGCAACAGGGGCGGGAGGAGAAATCCAACCGCCTCTTTTTCATGGCTAAATTATTCTTGTTTTAACTTTCCGGAATTTTGCCAGAGGTTTTCAAATAGCATTCTTTGAAGCTCTGCATACTCTCTACTTTCTACTTTAAACCCATAACTTTCTTTTTTTGAGGAGAAGAAAGAAACGCTATCATCGTAAATTAACATAGATAACGTGAAGAGAGCGTTATCCGGGACATACCCTATTTGAGTAATCTTAGAGTCTCTTTCTGAGGCTAATTCTTCTCCATACTCTTTTAAATCCTCTTTCTTCATATGATGCAAGACTCTGGCTTTAATACCTTTTTTTTCTCGTGTTCTGATAAAGCTGAGGATGGTTTTTTTATCCAGAATTCTATCCATGTCTTGGGATGACCACAGTCCCAATAATTCTCCGCCTTTCATAGATAAAACTTCCTTGAGCAGGTTAACCATGGCTCTTTTACCCTGATAGAAAGTGATAGTACTTTTAAAAGTCCCTTCTTGATTGATGCTTTTGAGGCTAGGAATTAAGTTTTGGACCAAGTGGAGCCTGTGCGTGACTAACTCTTCAATTTTTTCTACTGGTTCTGGTGCAATCAGCTTTCTTTTGCTGACTAAGTGGTATTTGATCAATCCCTGTTTTTCTAAGGATTTAATTGCATCATAGACATTTGGTCTTTTGATAGAAGTTTGAGTGGCAATTTCTGTAGGGGAAGAGGGTCCGTATTTTAACAGGTGTATATAGATTAAAGATTCCCTTTGGGTAAGCCCAATCTGTTCTAATGCATCATTGATAGTCATAGGTAGCGGTATTATACCATATTTGTATTCTCAAAGGATACACAAATTACTCAGTCATTCAAGCCTAGAATGAGCGAATTTCTATTAAATTTAAGGAAAAAGGCTACAGCGACGAGTTTTATCCTATAATGATTTTATGAAAAAGCTATCGCAACCGGAGCTTCCCCGGAATTTTAAATATTATGATCTCATTACTGCTATTTTTGTGGCAGTACTTTTGATTACTCAAACGACTGCTGGTAAGATTGCCAGTTTTGGACCACTTGCTCTGAGTGCCGGCATACTCTTATTTCCGGTCAGTTATATCTTTGGTGATGTTTTAACCGAGGTCTATGGATTTAAAAGGTCAAGAAGAGTGATCTGGATTGGCTTTTTGTGTTCTGTGCTAATGGCTGTTGTATATGGGATAGTAAGTATTTTGCCCCCGGCCCCGGGCTTTGAACATAATCAGGCTTATTCTACTGTTTTAGGATTTGTTCCGAGGTTGGTTATCGGAAGTTTAGTAGCATATTGGGTCGGAGAGTTTGCTAACTCTTTTGTTTTGGCTAAAATGAAAGTCAAAACGCAGGGTAAATATCTATGGACTCGGACAATAAGCTCAACTATTGTGGGAGAGGGAATTGATACCGTAGTAGTGATGGTTGTGGCTTTTTATGGAGTGATCCCAAACTCACTTTTGCTTACGGTAGCTTGGAATATCTACTGGGTGAAGGTGGCCTATGAGATAGTTGTTACTCCTGTTACATATTTGATAGTCAATCATTTAAAAAGAGTTGAGGGAGTAGATATATATGATAGTACAACAAACTTTAATCCTTTTCGTATAGGTATAAAATCCTAATCTTTCTTCAACTTCCCGCTGTGATCCCAGAGGTTGTCGTAAAACATCCGGATTACCTCTGCAAATTCTTTGCTTTTGACCAAAAACCCATAGCTTTCTTTCTTGGAAGAATAAAATGCCACCGTATCATCATAAATACCCATACCGAGAGAAAAGGTATATTTGTCGGGCACATAGGCAAAATGGGTCAGGTTGCGTCCCTTTTCGGTTTTGACCTCTTCATCATAAAAGCTTTCTTTTGATGCGTCTTGAAGGGTGCGCAGATTTATATTCTTCTTAATTCGTATTGCGATAAAGTCTTCGACAAACTTTTTCCCTAGAATTTTATTCATATCGGTGGCCGGCCACAAGCCGCAGAACTCCTTTTTCTTCATAGTAAGAGCATGATTCATCATTTCCTGCATGGCTTTGCGTCCCTGATAAAAGGTAATATTGGCTTTAAATCCGCCTGTAGTATCGATAGATTTGAGATGAGGGAGCAGGGAGGTCGCCAGGTCAAGTTTTTGCTTGACCAAGTCTTGGATATTTTCGGGGTCTGCGGCGGTCAGAAGTTTGCGCTTATTTACCAATTGATAGTAGAGAAGTCCTTTTTGCTCCAGGGTTTGGGCAATAGCATAGACATTGGGACGTTTGATACCGGTTTTGTGGGCAATGTCGGTAGGTGAGAGTGGTCCATTCTGTAACAAACACAGATATACTTCCGCTTCGTGTTGAGAAAGGCCTAATTGTTGGAGTGCTTCGGTAGTAGTCATAAAAGGTTAAATCCCAATTTCTAAACTATGTATGTTTTGAATTTCGAGCATTTGCATTTCGATATTGTTTAGTGCTTAGTATTTGTTATTTAGGATTTATGTATTAGTGTATATTTCTTTATACGACAGATACATTATATATCAGCCTCATAAAAAGCGCAACTATAAGATATTGTTGAATTATATTGACGTTTTGCTGTTTTTTGATATCCTAACAATCGATTCCGTAGCAAGATATCGATATTTGTCGTCTAAAATAGTTGACAGATAAAGATGTCTATGTTATACTACGGGACGTTCAAGCTGGATAACTTGAGTTGATCACTTATTATTACTGGGAGGTGAAACGCGGGAAGTAGCGTAGAGGTTTGGCGCGTGGCACGCAGAGCTTAGAAATAGCAAAGTAGGAGTTTTCAGATGCGTGGTAGAACAGTAGCGTTGTTAGTCCTCATTCTTGGCTGTGTCATTCCGTCCAGCGCGTTTGCGTCGGACGAGGCGCATGCGATTTGCGCTGCGGAAGGTGCACGGGCGGCTTTGCCGGTCTTGGGAGCTGCTCACCATACGGCTACTAACCCGGCTCCGCTGCAGCAGACGGGTCCAGTATCACCTCAGATGTTGGGGTCTCAGCTCGGCTACGGGCAGAGTGGTCCCCAATACGCCGGTCAGCCCTTGAGTTTTGCCAACCAGACCAGCTGGATCGGTATCCAGCAGACTCAGGTTGGTAACCAATTCAGCGGCGTGAGTGCCGCTGCACTAGGAGTCGGTGGTCTTACCGGATTAGCTGCGGAAACCCGCATCTCCTATACTGCCATGTGCGAAGGCCAGGCGGTGGCGCGGGAGGCTATCGGTGCGGAAGAGTTTCGGCAGTGGTGCCGGACGCACCCATTGGATGCATGGCAGTTAAGCTGTCCGGCACCAACGACGAGCCGCTAGTCACCAAGTCGGGGGGTCGAGTCTGACTCGACCCCCATTTATTCCACAAAAAATACTGTGTTTCCTATTGACTTCCTTTTGGCTTCTTCATATAGTGAAAGTATGGAATTTGTAATCCCGATTCTTATCGTAATTGTTCTATTTTTTCTTTTTGCGTCACTTCGTGTGGTGCAGGAGTATGAGCGGGGAGTTGTTTTTTTCCTAGGACGAGTTACCGGAGTCAGGGGTCCGGGGCTCATTATTCTTATCCCGATTGTAGAGCGTATGCAGCGGGTAAGCCTTCGCACTGTAACTATGGGAATTCCTTCCCAAAAAATTATCACAAAAGATAATGTTTCTATTGATATTGCAGCAGTAGCTTATTATCTGGTAAGTGATCCGCAAAAGTCAGTGATTGCTATAGAAGATGTCTATGAAGCAGTTAACCAAATATCTCAAACAACGGTTCGCAATGTCGTCGGGCAGTTTATGTTGGACCAGTTGCTATCGAAAACCTCAGACATCAATACTCAAATCAAAAATGTCATAGACAACCACACTGAGCCCTGGGGAGTACAAGTAACGGCAGTTGAAATCAAAGATATCCAACTCCCGGACAATATGCAGCGGGCAATGGCCAAAGAAGCAGAAGCAGACCGCGAACGACGGGCAAAAATTATTGCGGCAGATGGAGAGTTTCAAGCAGCCCAGAAATTAGGAGAAGCAGCTGATTTGATTTCAAAACATCCCGTCGCTCTCCAGCTGCGGACACTACAAACAATGGCTGAGATTTCCACCGAAAAAAATTCAACTATTATTTTCCCTGCTCAATTTATGACAACCGTACAAGAAGCAATAAAGACTCTCAAAGTGGATTCCTCCAAGTAGGTTTGGGTAGGGTATCGTATCCTAAAAATCTACTTGTTTCATAGTCTTCAATTTTTCTTACAGTTCGTATTTAGTATATGGTATATCGTATATAGGAAATTCCAGAGAGAGCGAAATACAAAATACGATGTACGAAATACGCAGTACCATTCATTTGTGCTTTAAGGATTATGCGGGGACTGCTACAAAGGGAGAGAGGAGGGAAATATAAATAATTCCGACAAACAACAGTATCATGGCAATCAGAGATAGGGTTAACACCGGATGTTTTTTAAAACTTCCTGAGATCGAATGACTTCGATGAAGCGGATGGACTCGACGGGAAGAGGGGGATGACTTGGTTTTTTTCTTAGCCATATATATAGTATGTACACAGAAAAAGACAAAATGCAATAGGGTAACGGTGGTCTACAGACTACAGTCTACCGCTAAGAATTAACAGTTGGGAATCATGAAGTATGAATTATGAGTTATGGTATTGCTTTGATTCACTTGTTCTGAGCGGAGTCGAAGGATTCAATGAAAATTTCAAATTGAAAATTTTGTAGTAGCATTGGATTTATCCACTTGCCGGTTTTATCATGGCGGTATATACTCATCCTATGATACGAGTTGCTATTAATGGCTATGGACGCATTGGACGCGTTGCCCATAGGATTATTCTAGAAAAGCACAATTCCGAAATGGAAGTTATTGCTATTAATGCCGGTTCTTCTACAGACTTGAAAGGGTGGATGTATCTTCTTAAATATGACAGTGCATACGGACCGCTTCAGGGACATGAATTGGGAATCAAACAAGCTACTCCAGCCGCTCCTTCGGCACCTGATACCAAAACAAGTTTACTGGGGTCTTTGGTTATTGATAATAAAGAGGTTCCTGTTTTCTCCCAAAAGGATCCAACGCTTTTGCCGTGGAAAGATTTGGATGTTGATGTTGTAATTGAGTCCACAGGACATTTTCTGACACAAGACAAAGCTAAATTACATATGCAGGCCGGAGCCAAGGCAGTACTCTTATCAGCACCTGCCAAGGAAGATTCAATTCCGACCTATGTATTATCAGTAAATGCAGAAAACTATCAGGGAGAGACTGTTGTGAGTAATGCTTCCTGTACAACCAACTGTATCGCGCCGGTGGCAAAAATCATGCAAGACCATTTTGGTATTGAAAAAGCTATGATGACGACAATTCATAGTTATACCTCGGACCAACGACTACAAGATGGGGGACACAAGGATTACAGAAGGGCTCGAGCTGCAGCACAAAATATGATTCCTACCTCAACCGGTGCAACAAAAGCAGCAGCAAAAGCAATTCCGGCATTGGCAAATAATTTTAGCGGACTCTCGGTGCGGGTTCCAACCATTACTGGTTCACTTTCTGATTTCACTTTTCTTTTGAAGAGAGAAACTACAACAGAGGAAGTAAATACAGTTATCAAAGATCAGGCAGCTCAAAATTCAGCGTTCCGCGGTATTCTGGAAGTTACAGAAGATCCATTAGTTTCAAGTGATATTATTGGTAATCCTCACTCTGCAATTGTCGATTTGTCTCTCACACAAGTTGTAGGGGGAAATATGGTCAAAGTCATTGCCTGGTATGACAATGAATATGGTTATGCCAACCGTCTGGTAGAAGAGATTTTACTGCTTCGAAAAAACTAACTATGGATACACCCGCACAGCTCAAAAACATTCGAAACATAACTGTTTCAGGAAGAATTGCATCCGGTGCTACAACTTTGGCAGAACGGTTGGGGCATATCCTTGGGTGGGAAGTACTGGAAGGTGGCAAAATTTTACGCCGAGTCCAGGCAGAAATTGGAGCAGCGGTAGAGGAGACGAGCAAACGGCCTGATAATTTCGATCTGGAATATGAAGAGAAAGTGAAAAAGATTTTACGTGAAGAATCGAATCATGTTATCCAGAGTCATTTGGCGGGATTTGACGCGCAGGGAATAGAAGGAGTATTTAAAATTTTTGTTGTGTGTGAGGATTCTCATGGATTGGATAAGGTTGATGTACGAATAGACCGGCTTATGAATCGGGATGGGATCACCATTGATGAAGCAAAACATCAAGCGCATGAACGAGATCGCCAAAATCTGGAGAAATGGAGTAGACTCTATGCCAATGGGGACCCCAACTGGAATTACTTTGACCCTAAATACTATGACCTGGTTATTAATACCTATTCACACAACCAGGATGAGTCCCTCCGCCTTGCATTAGAAGCCCTGGGATACACATCTCAATAGCATTGATTGCCACCGATTTCGAACTGATCCGCAATAATCCATGTAAATTCCCTTGGTTACCTACTTGACATCTCAGCAGTTATAGGGTGTAATGCAGAAGATAATAGCTATGAAAAAATTGTTTTTGTTCAGTATAGTACTACTTGTAATCCTTTCTCTATCTCCCGTGGCTTTTGCCCAAGAGGAGATTATATTGCCAACCCATGAGCTTTCTTCTTCGATGGCTGCTACTCAACAGAACGACCCGGTCCAAAGTTATGTCCTGCCATATCCGGGGCTGTTACCGGATAATCCGCTCTACATTCTCAAAACATTTCGAGATCGTATGATTGGATTATTGATATCAGATCCTACCAAGCAGGCAGAGTTTAATCTTCTGCAAGCAGATAAAAGATTACAAGCGGGGCTCTATCTCTACCAACAACATAAGGGAAAAGAGGAATTGGCCTTTACAACCTTTGATAAAGGAGAAAATTATTTTGAGCAATCAATTGCAAAGATTAAAGCAGCAAAACAACAGGGGATCGGCAACGGAGAGATCATTCTAAAAGTATATATTTCAGCGCAAAAGCATGAGGCAGTCTATAAAGACCTACTCAAAAAAGCACCCAAGAAATATGTGTCTCGACTCACGAATTTGATCAAAAGAACAGATCAATATGAGAATCAGGTAAAACCGCTTGTACCCAAGAGCCAACAATAAATTCTTCAGTTGTCATCTTTTTATACTCAATTTTTCTCAGCAATAATTCACCTCCAATTCAGCAAATCCTGAAAAAACAAAGAATGAAGCTAGAAAACACCACTGCTGGGTTTTGATACAGAAATTTCCAGTTGACACCGCATATATAGTGTCCTATTCTAGTTATTACCACTAGTTGTAGTGAGCGTTGAGCGGCTAATTTTTTGAACATTTAGTTATAGGCAGATAACTGAACGATAGAAATCAACTATACGCTACCAGCCTCGCCAGACGCGAGTCTAGGCGGGAACGCTATTGAACTAAACGCTTAGTTATGAGGTGTCCGTATTGCAGAGGAAGAGAAACAGAAGTAGTAGAGACGCGAGACAGTGAAGATTTGGAAACGATTCGCAGGCGTCGCTCGTGTCTTGACTGCGGTAAGCGGTTTACCACATACGAACGGGTTGAATCGGTCAACTTATTCGTTACCAAAAAGGATGGGAAGAGAGAGCAGTTCAAACGGGAAAAATTAAAACAGGGACTGTTAAAATCAACAGAAAAGACGACCGTTTCTTTGGAACAGATCGACAGAATTGTTGATGAAGTAGAAAAAGAGCTTTTGAGTGCCGATTCGGTTGAAGTAGAGAGTAAACGGATTGGACACTTAGCAGCAAACCGATTGAAAAAAATTGACAAGGTAGCATATATCCGGTTTTCAAGTGTATTTAAGCGCTTTGTCGACGTAGAAGATTTTGAAAAAGAAGTAAAAAGGCTATTACAGTAGTATTACAGATTTAGCGCAAAATACTTGTTTCAATCTTTACAAAACAGTATTACAATACAGAGACTATTATGAAACTTGACGGAATTCGCGAAAAAGTATTTTTGGATCGATACTCTTTGAAAGATAAAGAGGGGAATCCCACAGAACCAACACCAGAAGACATGTGGAGACGGGTTGCTCGGGGTATCGCAGAAATTGAAAAAGCTCCAAAACGGGCACAGTGGGAAGAGGCATTTTATAATGTCATGTCCGATTTTAAATTTGTTCCCGGTGGGCGCATCTTATCCGGTGCCGGAACAGGATACCAGGTTACGTATTTTAATTGTTTCGTTATCCCATCTCCCAAAGATTCACGAGAAGGAATTTTGGACTCACTCAAACAATTGGTTGAAATTCAATCCCGCTCAGGCGGAGTAGGGCTTAATCTTTCATCTCTTCGACCGCGTGGCGCGCGTGTCAAAAAGGTCAATGGAACTTCATCGGGTCCAGTCACGTGGGCAGGGCTTTTCTCCTACGCAACTCATGATGTCGTGCAACAAGGCGGTACTCGTCGTGGGGCCACAATGCTTATGCTGTGGGATTGGCATCCGGATGTTGAAGAATTTATTACAGTCAAACAAGACCTCTCAAAGATCAATGGTGCCAATTTGTCGGTTTGTGTATCGGATGCTTTCATGGAAGCAGTCAAAAAAGATTCAGATTGGGATCTGGTATACGCTGATCTGGATGATCCCCGTTATGATACCCATTGGAGAGGGGAACTGGATGAATGGAAGAAAATGGGTGGGAAAGTCAAAGTCTACAAGACTATCAAAGCAAAATATTTGTGGGATTTGATCTGTACTGCTGCATGGAGAAGTGCAGAACCGGGACTTCATTTTCTGGAGCGATCCAACAAGCGGTCAAACACCTGGTATTTTGAAAGACTGGTTGCAACCAATCCCTGTGGAGAGCAACCGCTTGGGCCATGGGCAGTATGCAATCTGGGTGCCATGAATCTGGCAGCGTATGTGAAAGATGAGAAATTTGATTTTGACCAGTTTGGTAAAGATGTTCGTGTTGCCATGCGGTTTTTGGACAATGTTATTGATCAGACTTATTATTTCTTCCCTGAGAATGAGCAGATTGCCAAAGAGATCAGACGAACGGGACTGGGGATCATGGGACTTGCTGACGCATTGATAAAAATGAAACTGCGCTATGGATCAGAGGAAGCAATGCCGACGATTCGAAAGATGTTCCAGGTTCTTCGTGACAATGCCTATGATGCATCTTCTGATATTGCCAAAGAAAAAGGAGCCTTCCCCAAATTTGATAATAAAAAGTATATGAAAGGCTATCACATCAAAGCATTGCCAAAGAAAATCAGGGACAAAATTAAAAAACAGGGGATTCGTAATGCAGTGCTATTGACGATTGCCCCAACCGGTACGACAAGTCTTCTGTCCGGTGTCTCATCAGGGGTCGAACCGGTATATGAATTCACCTTTATCCGACGGGATCGAACCGGAGAACACATCATGTATCATCCGCTCTTTGAAGAATGGAAAAAAGACCATCCAGATGCAGAAAAGCCGGGGTATTATGTCGGCGCAAACGATTTAAACCCCATGGAGCATGCTCAGGTACAAGCAGTTGCGCAGGAATATATTGATTCATCTATTTCAAAGACTGTGAATGCTCCTAACTCCCACACTGTTGAGGATGTAAAGATACTCTACATGGCAGCGTATGATCTGGGACTCAAAGGAGTAACCTATATGCGCGATGGATCCCGCGAAGGAGTACTCTCCCGTGTTGAGGATCAGAAAAAAGAAGAAGTCAAAAAAGAGATTGTAGAGCAAGCAAAAGAACAGCCGATTTTGCCTCGTCCCATGGTTGTGCAGGGAGTAACATATGCGACTGAGACCCCAACCGGAAAAGTGTATATTACCATTAATCATGATGGGGGAAATGAACCGTTTGAAGTCTTTATCAACCATGGAAAATCCGGATCAGATGTCATGGCAATGGCAGATGCATTGGGTCGCATTATTTCTCAGTTCTTGCGGCTCTCAAGCCCGGTGCCGGGGAGAGAACGTATGAGAACGTTGGTTGGAGAATTAGCAGGTATTGGGGGTTCAGGCAGTGTCGGGTTTGGTCCCAATCGAGTGAGATCATTGCCTGACGCCGTAGCAAAAGTGATGGCAAAGTATTCAGGATTTGTAGTGAATGGGCACGTAGAGGATAAGATGAGTCTAAATAATCATGCACCGGTTGCTGCGGATACAGTTGCGGCAGAACCAGAAGAAAAATCTTCAATGATGCAGCAATTGACCCTGGAAGGCGGAGCGACAGGATTACCCAACACTGATTTATTTGATATTTGTCCTGATTGTGGATCAGGGACCCTGGCATATCAGGAAGGCTGCAAGAAATGTTTCTCCTGCGGATATTCCGCCTGCTAACCGGAGTGTTTAGTTAGAAGCGTTCCCGCCTAGACTCGCGTCTGGCGAGGCTGGTGGCGTATAGTTCAATTTCTTCAATACCTCAATTGATTTTCACGGATTTAGAGCGGATTTACGCGGATCTATTCCACTTATCAGTTCTCTGTTGTCAGTTGTCGGAGCGAAGTTTACCAGTGATCGGTCTTTCGGTTCTAACTGATAAACAGAAAACTGAAGAACCTTTATCTGAAAACCGAAGACTGAGAACCGATAACCGAACTTCATATTTTAGCTTTCAATGGGTGCATTTAGTAGAGGATGTTTGGGGGCGGTCGAGTCAGACTCGACCGCCCTGGTGTGGTGTGTCTGCGCGTGGTACTAGACGCCTCGTCCCAAGTCTGCCTCATCCACGAGGGGTTGCCACTCGGGTATGGGTCCAGTAACCGATTCGTAGATACGCAGGGGGTTGTGGCATCCCGGACAAGGGATTTCCCATCCCCGGGTTCGTTCTTCTACGAACGGGGTATAGTCCTCTCCCTCTTTTTCGTGATCGGTCGTACGCAGAAGCAGGCCGCACTCGGAACAGGATAGATTCTCACCTACAGGGGGAGGCTCCAACGGAGGTCGGGTGTCTACTCTGTTACGGTTGGCGTAGTCTCTCTTGCGGTCGCTGATGGCTCCTGCAAACTCTACAAGTTCCTGTAGTTTTACCACATACCCGTCGAACCCGTCGCGGTAATCCTTGGGAACCCGTCCTCGGCGTGACACCATAAGGTAAGGAGCTGCAGGGAAATCGCTCCGGGATTTCCACCTCTTGGTTACTTCCTGGATAAAGAGTTTCCTGTATGGGCTTTTCACTACGAAGCAATCGAATTTTCCGGGTGACCAGGTTGCTGGGTCGAGACCGACGCGTGTCCACTCGAATCCCTCCTCCTGGGGGAACTCAGTGATGGGTTCCTCAGACAAGACTGCGATACGCATAGTCAGTCCTTTCTTACGCAGATTCTCCTACCAAGAGTTGATGCCCGTGCAGGTATGTCAGCATATGGTTCCAGAGGCGTCCTGCTTCCAGGTCATATCCCGCATCCACTCCTCTATATATCTGTTCGTACAGACTGTGTAGTCCCGTGGGAGTCAAGGGGGGAGAATAGCTGGATTGACTGATGGTATACCATTGGTTAAAACGTCTGTTCCCCCTTTTCCTTTGAAGTCGAAATATCCAGAGCTCTGCTTGTCGGTAGAACTCGAGTCGATAACCAAAGTCGGTGACATAGTGTCTCACCAGGGGTCTGGGCCGAAGTGCTTGTATGAACTGTAGTACTCCGATAGAATAGACTGATATCCCCAGAATGATTACCAGCATGTTGGTGGGGATTGTCATAAGCCCAAGACCCGCCACCATCAGCATCCCGTTTCCTACAATACTCACAAGCCTTTTGTATTTCATGGGTTCCCTTTCTGACGTGCTTCTCTGTTATTTTTCTTGGGTTGCACCCAAGAAGGAAGAAGCAAAGCCTACAGAAAGATAAGGAGTTATCTTCCCATAGCCGTTGCTTCTGTAACAAAGATTTTTTTGCGCAGACATGTAAATGTGCGAAAAACAACAGTCTACAAGGAACTGAATTATTCTTCGTTTGGAATTATAGAGGAAAAGAAGAGAGAACGCAAAAATACCGCTGAACTACGCGGATCGTTACGCGAACCAATGCTGAAAAGTAAAAATTACAGGGCGGAGAGTACAAGATTGCACCCTCTCGCCCTGATAGGATGTGTGGAATGGATTAGTCGCCAGCAGTTTCCCGCTCGCTGGCACCTAGCTCTGCGCCAACAATGTGAGAACCGGCATCAACATACAACACGTGACCTGTGACATTACGGGCCAGGTCAGAGCTGAGGTAGACAGCGGCATCCCCGACATCACTTTGTCCGATGTTACGACGTAGCGGTGCTCGTTCTGCACCATGATCCAGAATCCAGTGGAATCCACGGATTCCAGATGATGCAAGTGTCCGAACTGGACCAGCGGAGATTGCGTTGATCCGAATACCATCCGGGCTCAAATCTCGGGCGAGGTATCGCACACTCGCCTCAAGAGCGGCTTTTGCCACTCCCATCACGTTATAGTTGGGATACGTGCGTTGCGAGCCGTCGTAGGTCAGCGTCAGGATGCTCGGGTTGGTGCCTGCCATCAGCGGCGCAGCTCGTTTAGCAAGTGCCACCAGGGAGTAGGCACTTACGTCGAGGGCCAATTGGAATCCCTCACGGGAGGTATCTACGTAGCGTCCAGCGAGTTCTTCTCGCTTTGCAAACGCAACTGCATGAACAAGGATATCGAGCCGTGGATAATATTCTTCGCCGAAGCGACGGAATACCGTATCCAGCTCGGTGTCATCTTGAACGTCGCAGCGCTCGACGAAGTGGGAACCGACCTGAGCAGCTAGCGGGCGAACCCGCTTCTCCAGCGCGTCTGCTGCGTAAGTAAACGCCAACATTGCACCCTGGGCGGCAAGCGCCTGTGCGATGCCCCAGGCCAAACTACGCTCGTTGGCAACGCCAAAGATCAGAGCAGTTTTCCCATCGAGAAGTTGCATATCATGCCTCCTGTGCAACTGTCTTCTTGTTCTCGGGCGGTGTGATGAAGGCTACCAGTTTCTGATGCACGTCATTTATCATGGCGCACCATGCTTCTGCGTTCTCTTTGCTGAGTTCCCGCAGAGATGTAATATCCAAAGGATGGTTGTAGTTTCCCTGTTGATGTGAGAGTGCCCTCGTGATGGCTTCATCACCCAGCGCGTGCTGGTTGATAACGACCACTTTGAACTTTCTACCCCTAGGTTTGCATCGTTCGATGCCACAGAGAGGTGGAATCTGATCCATCAGGACTCCCCTAATTGTCGCGAGACTCACAGTAGGGTTTGACTATGGGTGTACCGTGGCAGACGGGGCATTTCAGCTCTATCCCTTCAGCTCGTGGAACTTGCTTAAGGTTAGTTATGTGAATGGGTGTCCCGCACTGGCCACAGTGGATGATTTCTTGTTGACCCATAGCTCCTTCTCTTATGAGAGTTGCGTAATGGATGCATTGTCTACCGTTTCTTCCTTTGCCCTCCTCTTAGCAAAGACCAAAGAAAGAGTATCGGTGATACTGTCATTCCTGTGGTCTCTGCCGAGAAAAAAGGGTATTTATTCCATACATGTTAAGGTACTGATTTCAAAGAAAATCAGATCGCAAATAGTGATTTGATCAACTTTGAATCTAGCTATTATACTCCAGTTACTTCACAGAGGCAATTTGTTATAGGGTATTGATTGCAAAAAAGAAAGAGCGTAGTATAAAAAATTGGAAGTATAGGCAATCATGGTGCAAATCCATGGCAGTGCCGCTACTGTCCTTCGACAAGCTCAGGATAAATTTTCCTTTACCTGAGTGAATTGAAGGGAAAGCCAGAAAACTATACTTTTTCCGCCAGCTGGTGGATGTTCCCGAGCAGGATTTTTTTTGTGCGCACATCCTTCTTGGGTTCTGAAACAAGGAGGATTTTTTATGAGTAAAATCTATACACGTACTGGAGACAGGGGAGAAACATCACTGTTTGGAGGCAAGAGAATCTCAAAAAGCTCCGGGCGAATTGACGCTGTTGGGACTGTTGATGAACTCAATAGCGCATTGGGTTTTGCCAGTGCACAAATCCAAAACTCGAGAGTTAAAAACCAAAAATATAAGAAGAACTTCAAAAATGAATTGGATCAGATACAAAAGGATTTATTTGAAATCGGTGCAGTGTTGGCAACCCCTCATGATACTCATGTGACCAAGGGAATGGAGATCCACAAAACCTTGCCATCATATTTAAAAAAGCGTGTCAAAGAATTGGAACAGACGATTGATGAACTTACTGAAAAACTCAAGCCAATGCATTCTTTTATTTTGCCCAGCGGTTCGGTTGCGGGTTCGTCGGTGCATCTGGCCCGCTCTATTTGCCGCAGGGCAGAACGAAGAGTAATTAATTTATTTGAAGGAGAAGCGGTAGAAGAGCAGATTGTCGCATATCTGAACCGTTTGGCAGATGTACTATTTACCATGGCTCGCTATGTAAATATGAGAGAAAAGAAAAAAGAAATAGAATGGAGAACCCATGAATAATGGAGATGAACAAGAGTATACTATCGATGAGAATGGGATGGTAGTATTTACTAAATTATTCTTGCAAAAAAGAGGATTTTGCTGTAATAATAATTGTCGCAATTGTCCATATACAGAAAAACAGGAGGAGAGGAGCGCATAGGTTATAGGATATAGCACATAGAAATTTCCATACGCTACGAGCCACGCGCCATAAACTAATTATGCCAAGACTAGAATTCGCACCAAACCCAATAAAAGAAGCCGAACCGATGAGTCCGGATTATGGAGCATTTATTCAGATCATTCAAAAGCAAGGGAATAATATTTCCTATATTTCTTATCCTCTTCCACGGGATATATCACATGAAATGACAGATAAGATGATGACCGGAATCTTAAACCCTGAAGATCCTTATGCACAACCTACATCATTTGCAAATGGAGATTTAAAAGTTTTAGCACAACCGGGGCTTAATATGGATGTACTTGATAGGCTGATTAGTGTTCCTCGCAATGTTCTAACATCCGACCATCCTGATCATGAGAGTCAATCAATGGTTAAATATTATAATACACTGCCATCATTGTTTGAAGAAGCGCCCACAATTCAGAACAATCATTTTGAAAGTCTTTTTGCAGATACGCCCAGAGCAAAAGTTGCAGATGGAGGGCATATTTATCAAGGTGCATATGAATATCAAGATGGGGAAGTGTTAGGATGGGATATGGGAAAGACCCGCAAATTTAATCTGTTAGAGTTACCAAAGGACGAAGCTCATAAAGAGCAGGTAGGAGAAATTGTTCGGCAATGTAGAGAAAATGTAGATGTGACAATGGTTATTGTTGATCAGGGTCCAACTGTTGCAGATTGTGCTGCAAGTTGTGCACGATTTTTTGAGCTGAAAGAAGCAGAAGCTGCTCAGATATCACATAGTCTTCCTTCTTTAGAACCCTATCAGCGGTTGGTTGTTGGGCCTGCTCTTTTTGGTAATGTGGAAAGAAAGATTGAAAAATGTGATGTTTGTGGAGGGAATAAAAAAGAATATAAGTGTATCTGCAAAGGGAAAAAAGATAAAAAAGAAGAAAAGAAAGCTGCATAAACTCTTGTTGTTACCCGATCAGTTTGTTTGTTGTAATTCTTCTTTCATGCTATGATTAACCTATATGGATGCTTCTGACCAAGCCGCTATGCAACCATCACAAACTGCTCCACTCAGCCAGCAAAATGCTTCATCTGGTCAGGGGGCGTCTGTGGCAGAGCCGGTAGCTACGCCTCAAGCGCCAAGTGCTCCTGTTGGGGTAGCAGGGGGTTCCAATAAAGAAGCTGCACCAATTTCTATCGATATCAGCAAACCTTCGGAGTCATTGATTCGGCCATCTGAAGCAGAGCCTCAATTGCACCCTGAGGTAAAAGAAGCCGGAGTAGAGGTGAGCCCAAATCATGAAGTTCCCAGCCTTACCTATGATGATAAACAAGCAGGGTTAACCCATGCCAAAGAAGTAACGCCGGTTGCCACAGAGCCAAGTGGGTTGGTGAATATGCCGTTTCCTACTCCCATGACACTTCAACAGGCTGAGACAGTGATTAAAACGGATAGAAACACAGCCGATTCTAAATTGTGGTTGGGTACCCTCATTCGGAAATTATTTCGGCAATTTGATATATCCCAAAAAAAAGCCGCATAACTGCCTATGACAGATATTACATCATCACTTTTGGTACTGTTAGTAAGTCTTGTGGGACTTCTATTCGGTGCAGGATTCTTGTTCCTGTTGGGGCGTCTATTGCTGTTATGGTATAGAAATCGGGGACGAGAATCAGACGCGCTTAACTCAACACTTCTGCAGATTGCTGTTCCTCGCAATAACGAGATCAAAATTGATGCGGCCGAACAGATGTTTGCCAGCCTTTCATCTCTTCGTAGGACCGGTAATCTTGATTTTTTTCGTTCTCAGCCGACACTTTCTTTTGAAATTGTCGGTATGCCGGGGGATATCCGCTTCTATGTTCATACTCCCAATAAATATCGTGATTTGGTAGAAAAACAAATCAACGGAGCATATCCTGAGGCAGATATTACTATTGTCGACCCCAAACATTCCCGGCAAAAAATAGAAAATATTGTAGGTAATGAATACAATATTTTTTCTGAAACAGGGAAGGTTGCTTTTATTACGTTAACACTGAAATCATCCAACTATTTGCCAATCAAGGTTTTTAAAGACTTACCAACTGATCCTTTGGCTTCTATAACTTCAGTATTGGCAAAAATGTCTCCGGGGGAGGGGGCTGCAATTCAGATTATGTTGGAGCCTGCAGATTCATCCTGGAAAAAAATTGGGAAAAAATATCTCGCCAAGACTAAAAAGAATGAATCAAATCCTGAAAAAGCAAGTTACTCGACAGACCAAAAAGAATTAGAAGGGGTTGACAACAAAACTTCAAAACCAGGATTTAAATCGGTTATTCGTATTGTTGTCTCCTCCAGCAGTACTGAGGCAGCGGAAGCACATTTGCATAATATTCGAAGTGCATTTGCTCAATTTGAAGGACTCAATTCATTTACCAAGCATAAATCATACTTTTTTACCAGAAATATGTTTATGCAGGACTTTTTATATCGGTATATGCCCCTGTTTGGTGGCAAAAGTATCTTATCTTCAGAAGAATTAGCAACATTGTTCCACTTACCCAATAAAAGCGTTACTACCCCCGGGATTCATTGGGTCGACTCCAAACGGGCTCCCGCTCCTGCAAAATTGCCAACAAGCGGTACTTTTTTGGGAAATAGTGTCTTTCGAGGTGTTTCAAAACCCGTATATATTGAACGAGAGGATCGTATGCGGCATATGTATATCATTGGAAAGACCGGTACGGGGAAATCAGAGCTTTTGAAATCAATGATTATGCAAGACATCAAAGCAGGCGAGGGATTGGCTGTTATTGATCCTCATGGTGATTTGATTGAAGATATATTGCGGCTGATGCCGCCAAATCGGGCAGAAGACGTCATTCTTTTTGATCCTTCAGATACACAGCGGCCATTGGGTATGAACATGCTCTATGGCGAGACTGAGCAACAGAAACATTTGGTAGTGTCTTCAGTCATTGGGCTTATGTACAAGCTCTTTGATCCAAATAAGACCGGTATTATTGGACCCCGTTTTGAACACGCAGTGCGAAATGCCATGCTTACCTGTATGTATGAACCGGGCGCGACATTTATGGAAGTAGTGCGGGCATTAACAGATCAAAACTTTGTGCAAGAGTTATTGCCAAAAGTAGAAGATCCGGTTATTCGAAGGTACTGGACAGATCAGATTGCCCAAACCTCTGATTTTCATAAATCCGAAGTGTTGGATTATATCGTCTCCAAATTCGGCCGCTTTGTTACCAACAAAATGATTCGAAATATTATTGGACAATCGGAAAGCGCGTTTAACGCGCGAAAAGCTATGGATGAGGGAAAAATTCTTCTCATTGATTTATCAAAAGGTAAAATCGGGGAAGAGAACTCCAACTTCCTGGGTCTTATTATCGTACCGCAGATTTTGGTGGCTGCTATGAGCCGGCAGACAATGGCCAAAGAGCTGCGGCGTGATTTCTTTCTCTATGTTGATGAGTTTCAAAACTTTGCGACTCCTGATTTTGCCCAAATACTATCTGAAGCCCGAAAATACCGTTTGTCGTTGATTGTTGCCAACCAATTTATCGGACAAATGGATGAAGAGGTCAAAAACGCTATTTTTGGAAACGTTGGTACGATTGCGTCATTCCGTGTAGGTGTGACTGATGCCAACTATTTGCAGCATGAATTCACGCCAGTATTTACCGAAGCAGATTTGATTAATGTCGATAAGTATAATTGTTATGTGCGTACTATTGTGGGGGGAGAACCGGTACCTCCCTTTTCTCTGGATACTACCAAAGATGTTGCTGTTGAGAAATCTATGATGAACTTGAGAGTCTCCGAGCTCGTCAAAGAGCTTTCCCGCCTCAAATACGGCCGCGATGTACACGTGGTCGAAGCAGAAATAGGACAACGTGCTCGATTATAAGAATAGAAACTTCAGTTATCGGTTTTTGGTTGTCAGTTATCAGATGCGGGTTTATCTGTTCTCAGTTAATCTGTTAAAACTGAAGTACCGAAAACTGACGAACTTCTATCTGATGACAGAAAACAGAGAACTGGTAACCGAGTCCTGGCTTGTCTCCTTGAGCTCTCTCTGGTAAAATTACGTAGTTCCCAGGCCCATAGCTCAATGGTAGAGCGGGTGTCTTATACACACTTGACGGGGGTCCGATTCCCTCTGGGCCTACAGTTGAGAGAAGAGATACTATGAATAAAGTAATTTTGGCGGTTGGTGCGCATCCGGATGATACTGATTTTGGCGCGTCAGGGACGATTGCCAAATGGATCGGGGAGGGAGCAACTGCATATTATCTTTTATGTACAAACGGTTCCAAGGGTTCTTCAGATCCTCATATGACTCATCAGAAGCTGATTACGCTACGGCAACAAGAACAGAAAGATGCAAATAAAGTATTAGGCGTCAAACAGTGTTTTTTTCTGACCCATCCTGATACAGAACTGGTTGCTGATCAGGTACTCAAAGAAGAAATCGTACGGCTGATCCGAACCTTGAAACCAGATATCGTCATGACTATGGATCCGACCTACTATTATTCGACAAATTCACTGCTTTCAGGCAGCGGTATGGTGAATCACACTGACCATCGGGCAGCTGCCTTGGCAACACTCGATGCGGTATTTCCACTGGCTCGAGACCGACTCACTTTCTTGGAACATGAGAAAGAAGGCCTTAAGCCGCACAAAGTAAAAGAATTATGGCTCACCAGCTTTGAAAAGATAGATACGGTTGTGGATATTACCCATACTATGGAGAAGAAAATTGAAACACTACGTCGACACAAAAGCCAGTTTGAGGACTTTAAAAAAATAGAAGAGCGAGTAAGGAATCGAGCAATGGATATTGGCAAGCAAAAAGGGTATACCTACGCTGAGAACTTCATCAGGATTTTATTGCCGTAGGGGAAGGATATAATAGTTATAATCTTTATAACTATTATAAAAATTATAATTCTGTTAATGTAGCGGTTTCTTTAGCCCTATCTTTCACGTATTCGAGATATCGTTCAGTGGTAGAAAGTCTCTTGTGTCCGAGTATCTTTGAGAGAAGGATAAGGGATACTCCATGTTTCAAGTGATGGGCGACAAAGGTGTGTCGTAGATCATTTACCTTGGCTGTTTTGATCTCAGCAAGTCGGAAATATCGTTCTACTGCGGTTCTGATGTTTCTGACCAAAAACGGTTTGCCTGATTTGGTGACAAAAATTCTTTCTTCTTTGACTTCCGGGCGGATAGAGAGGTATCTAGTGAGGGCTTCTTTGGCTGATCTGTTGAGAGGAACTGTTCTTTCTTCATGTTTTTCGTAGGGTCGGATGCGCAGCATATCTTTTTGGATATCTGACATTCTTAAATTAGCCAATTCTCCAATTCTGATTCCGGTTTGGAGTAACAGCTCAATAATAGCAAACATTCTGGGATCATTGCGGGCTGCGTCTCGGAGTGCTCTATATTCGGTTGGGGTCAGAATTCGTGGGGGAGTAAGTTCATATTTAGGATGTTCGATCAGAAGTGACGGGTCGTCGGTAAGGTATTCGTTTACCTTGAGGAATCGATAAAAGGTTCGAGTTGAGTTAATTTTGCGGGAAAGTGACTTTGGAGTATAGCCTTCTCCAGAAAGTTTGCCCAAAAAAGCTTCCAGGTCTTCTCTGGACACTTCATGAACCTGATGTTTTTCAAGTTCACCCAAAAAAGAAACAAGCTGCTCGATGTCTTTGCCATATGCTACAATGGTAGATGTTGAGTGCTTTTTTTCCTTTAAAAAATCTTTAAATGCATGGTGGGCATCCCGTAATCCGATTTGCTTCATAGTAGCTCTAGTCCTATAATAGAATGTATTGTAACATATGTTTTTGGAAATATCTAGAGGCTAAATAGCTGAATGTGAAAATCCTATGAAAAAAGTACTGTTTTTTCTTCTCCTAATTGCGGCACTTATTATCAGCAATAGTCTAATTAGTTCTATTATAACCCTCTGGCAAAAGAAGAATTTAGTTATTGAGGCCCAAAAGCAGCTTGATTTCCAAAAACAAGACAACATGAGGCTCAAAGCACAGATTTCTTATGCACAAACTCCTCATTTTATCGAAGAACAGGCGCGTAATAAGCTTCTTTTGATCAAACCTAATGAGGAAGAAATTTTACTGCCGGTGGCAACACCGTCGGGGGATAGCATTGATCTGAAGGGATCTGATCCCAATGTGCCGGTCTGGCAACAGTGGGCGACGCTTTTTTTCGGTAATTAACGGGGAGTTATCTTGATTTCCTGTTCGACAGAAGGCCCTTCAAATAGCTTGTAAGCGCTTTTTCCCCGTACAAATAACTCCATAAATTTATCATCATGTCCTGAGGAGCCGGGAGCAAAAGCCAATTGTCCGGCTGCAATATTAAAGACTCCATCTGTGTAGATTGCCTCTTGGATATGTGAGCCGATAGCAACTTGGACATGCTGTCCTGGAGTAAGAGCTATTGTTGAGCTTCGGATCGTGGTCTTTATATTGCCATATCCATCTATAGAAGCAATAACACTTTGGGGAACATGAGGAATATCCCCTAGATTGCACGTTTGACCCTGGTATACGGGGTTTTGTGCTACCATTTGGGCAACAGCGGTAGGGTAGAAATCCCGGGATCGGAATTGTGACCCTTCATTGGCTACTTCAACCTGTTTAAACTCCGCAATATACGGTTTTACAAAAGAAAATACAAAACCGGCATTTACTGCCATTATTTCAAATCCGTTCGTAAGCTTGGCATACATGAGTTTTTCTCCCTTGTTGTTGGTTTGTGCATTCGTATCGTCTTTGCGGGGAGCGGTATTGGAAAAAATATAGGTATTTTTAAGGTCTTTGGTTAAGGCCAGTTGATAGATCCAGAAACCGGTATTTACCGTACTAAAAGGGGGAGTGGATTGGGGAAGAATGGTAGCCTGCGGAATAAGCTTGCCAAGCTGCAGTACTACTTCGGTAAAAGCCGGGTCACCGGTACCATAGTCGGCAATAACAACTATTCGGGGGTTTTGCATATCAGAAAAGATAAGTGTATCACTCTAGGCCTATATTTGTCAAGCCATATGGGGCTACTTGGGTATTTTCTTACGCAAGCATACAAGGATTCTTACCCAATGTTAAAAAAAAGAGAGTAGAAATAAAATATGGTCTATTATTTGCAATAAAGCTACTTGTTTATTATAAGTAGCTTTATTTTGTGGTTGGGTAGATATTTTTCCAACAAAAAACCACCTAAAGTGGTTTTTTTCTTTAATGACCTGAGTTGCGGGGCTAAGAGTCGAACCTAGCCTAAAGGATTATGAGCCCTTTGTGCACCACTACACTTCCCCGCATGTTAGAAAGCCATTATACCAACTGAATTAGCTTTGGTCAAACTCAACAGGAGTCTGTTGTGGCATGGATAGGGTAGAATAAGAGTATGCAGCACCAAATTGGTATATTTGATTCAGGCGTGGGAGGACTATCAGTTTTGGAAGAAATCAAAAATCTATTACCGCAGGAATCAATAATCTATGTAGGCGATTGGGCACATGCTCCCTATGGCAATAAGACAGATGAGCAGATTTATGCCTTATCCAAAGGTATTATTTCCTTTTTGCGTACAAAACAGGTGAAACTCATTGTCATAGCATGTAATACTGCAAGTACTACTTCCCTTGAAAGGTTGCGTCGTGACTTTCCAGATATTCCACTCGTTGGTACAGTTCCGGTTGTTAAAACAGCAGCAAGAGTGACTCACAACAAAAAGATCGGTATTCTTTCAACCGTAGGCACTGCCAAAAGCAAGTATCAACAGCGTCTTATTGAGCAATTTGCCAAGGGTTCTGAGGTCATAACAGTAGGGACTGATGAACTCGTGCCGTTTGTAGAGCGGGGAGAACTCAACGGTGCGGTACTTGAAGCGACTCTTGTAGGCGTCTTAGCACCCTTGATTAGAAAAAATGTAGATGTTATTGCCTTAGGCTGCACTCATTTCCCGTTTCTGCGAGACAGTATTCAGCGTGTTTTGGGTTCAGATGTTCAGATTCTTGATTCAGGTGCTGCAATTGGCAGGCAGGTGAAGCGCATACTAGAAACACGAAATGAGCTTAGAACGGAAGAACACCCTCACTATACTTTTTATACTACAGGAGACAAAGATGTCTTTGAGAAGCGTATCCATCAGTTGCTTCCAAAGCTCTTGGATAGTAAGATACAAGAAGTTTCTTCTATAGAACTATGAAACGAGATTTTAAAGGGAAAAAAGTAGCAATAGTTGGATTTGGGGTGGAAGGAAAAGCTTCGGTTGACTATCTTTTGAAGCAGGGAGCCGATGTTACTGTACTGGATAGACGATCACCCGAGGAACTAGAAGAAGATGTAAAGAGATTAGGATATACAGCTATTAAGCTAGTGGGTGGGGAAGACTATTTGGAGCATCTGACAGAGTTTGATCTAGTTCTGCGAAGCCCCGGAGTGAAGCTTGGTAACGAATTTGTTGAGGCTAAAAAGCAGGGAGTGGAGATAACTTCCCAGACTCAGCTTTTTTTCGAGCTTTGTCCGTGCCCAATTATTGGTGTTACGGGCACAAAAGGAAAGGGAACAACGTCATCGTTAATCTACGAAATGCTCAAGCTTGACGCAAAAAAAGCCTATTTGGGTGGCAATATTGGACGGCCTCCTTTCGAGTTTTTGGACACATTAGATGATCGATCAATTGTTGTTTTGGAACTCTCCAGTTTTCAGCTCCAAGATGTCACTCTCAGTCCCCAGATTGCCGTAATGCTGATGGTGACCCAAGAACACCTGGAAGATTTCCACAAAGGCAACTACCACGAAACAGTAGAAGAGTATATCGATGCCAAGCGTAACATCTTGCGGTTCCAAACTCCCGACGATTTTGCTGTTATTAATCGCGATTATCCCGCTGCAAACGAATCGGATATTTACACCCAAGGTCAAGTTTACTATGTCAGCCGGGAGAGGGAACTAGAGCAAGGCTGTTTTATAAAAGATAAGACAGTGGTAGTCAATAGAGATGGCAAACAGGATTCCATTCTTCCAATTGAAGAAATTTTGCTTCCGGGAGGGCATAATCTGGAAAATGTTTGCGCAGCAACTATGGCTGCAACACTGGTAGGTGTTTCCAAAAACACCATTGTTTCGGTCCTGCGTTCCTTTAAAGGGCTTGAACATCGGCTGGAACTGGTCGCCCAAGTCAATGGTGCGAGATATTATGATGATTCCTTCTCGACAACTCCTGAGACGGCAATGGCAGCAATAGAGGCCTTCACAGAGCCTGAGATTTTGATTTTAGGGGGGGCAAGCAAGAAAAGCGACTTTAGGGGTCTGGCAGAGCTGATTCATTCCCAACTCAATATCAAAGCCATCATCGGAGTAGGATTGGAGTGGCCAACAATTAAAGAAGCAATCGGCTATATTCCCTCCCGAATCCAGGTAATAGAAGGTGCCAAAAGCATGAAAGAGATTGTATTGGATGCTTATGATATAGCAGAATCAGGCGATGTGGTGCTCCTCAGTCCTGCCTGTACCAGCTTTGATATGTTCAAAAACTACAAAGAGCGCGGAGTTGAATTCAAAAAAGAAGTCCTCAATCTTCAGTATTCACCTCAGGAATAATTGACAATATAATTTCTTATCATTATACTTCAGCGTAACTTCGCAGACGGCGGAGTACAACACAATAGCTACAAGGAGTATAAGTCATGCTTTGTGGTGGTGCACTCGAGGAGTTTGTACACAAGCATATGCCTGCAGATATACAGCTGGGCATGAGGCAAATCGAGGAGCTCGTTGCTGCAACTGATAGGTTGGTTCTTATTAGGGGAAGTAAATCCGAGCAAGTGCACGTATGCATATCCGGAAAGGATCAATCGATTTGGATCAATCCACAAAGTGGGGTGAAGGTTACCTGGAATCTGAGCATAGAGGGACAGACACTCGTTTATACGCCTGAGCTGACCATCTATATCCATGGGAGGAGAACGTACCCTGGTATTGGAGAGATTATTTGCCAACTGGCAAATATACCAATAGTAAGGGTGTTGTTGAAGGAGCCTGTCTATATGCTCCCGATTCTTCAGCAGGAGTCCGGAGCTTTGGCTGTTTCGACACCGCGTACATACTATCTTTCCGAGGCTCCGGTAGTCTTGAAGGCGTTCTATGATCAAGAAATTCGCACGATCATGGAAGCCAACAGCGCATCCAGAGCTTCTACGTAGCATCACATTACCGGCTGGGGAGAAAACTCCTCCCCAGCTCCCTAAAATCCTCACAGGCATAGTTTGATATAATTGCCAAATGCAAAAATGGTTCCACGTTCTTCAAAAAGATTCTCAGAGTAAAGCTCGTGTTGGAAAACTGACAACTCCACATGGGGATGTATTGACTCCGACGTTTAACCCTGTTGGCACACAAGCAACTGTTAAAACCCTTTCTCCGCATGAACTTACGGATATCGGGGTTCAGATGGTACTAGCAAATACGTATCATCTGATGCTTCGTCCGGGTGTTGACACTGTTGCCAAGATGGGGGGTCTCCACACATTTATGAATTGGCAAGGACCAATCATGACAGATAGCGGTGGCTACCAGGTCTTTTCACTCGGAGTTGCGCAAGAAGGAACTGAGAAATTGACGAAGTTCACAGAGGTAAATACAAAAGTAGAAATAGTAAAAGAAGTAGAAAAAAGTAGAAAAAAGAATGACGAGAGTGAGCATTCTATTGAAGAAGTTAGGATGCATAAAACACAGCGGATTAATCCGGCAGTTATAGATCACGATGGGGTAACATTTTATTCTCATCTGGATGGGAGCAAACATCGTCTTGATCCAAAGTCTTCAATAGAAATGCAGGAGAAATTAGGAGCAGATTTAATCGTTGCTTTTGATGACCATGAATCGCCGCTGTGGGGTCATGAGCAAACACAATTTTCTTTAGAACGATCCAATCGGTGGGGGCTTGAAAGTTTGAAAGTTCATAAACGGAGGGATCAATTAATGTACGGAGTAGTTCATGGAGGGTTGTTTGAAGATCTTAGAAAGGAATCAGCGCAATTCACCGACAAGCATTTTGATGCTATCTCAATTGGCGGTTCATATAGTACAAAAGAACGGTTATACCAGGTTTTGGAATGGACTGTTCCCTATTTCTCAGAGGATAAACCACGGCATCTGCTGGGTATAGGGGAAATTGTCGATATGTTTGAAGCAGTAGAGCGGGGAATAGACTTATTTGATTGCGTAGCAGCAACACGCCGTGCCCGACATGGAAACATGTATATCTCTCCAAAAAATGGTGGTTCTCTTAAGCAGGGTTTTACGATGCAAATTACCAATGCGCCTTATACTACAAGCAATGAGCCAATTGATCCTGGTTGTCAATGTTATACCTGCCAGCATTTTACTCGCGCATATATTTCTCATTTGTTTAAAGCGCAGGAACTATTGGCATATCGGTTGGCAACATACCACAATGTATATTTCCTAACCCATCTGATGGAACAAATAAGAACTGCAATTGGTGAGGGAAACTTTAACGACTTGAAAAATCAATGGATTTTTGTATAATAGGATTAATTAAATAAATCGTGAGAGATGGGGAGAGTATTGGCTCGATGATCCATCCAGCAACCGGCCAAGGGCACGGTGCTACACCCAACCCGTCAGGGAAGGATTTGCTAGAATAATACATAGACCTCTCTGCTGAGAGGTTTTTTTGTAGAATCTCACCTGAATTTTGGGAAAGATTGATGGTGAACCATATGAAAGAAGGAGAGATTACAGATATAACGTTGTTTAAATTCGTTTGCCGGGATGAAGACGAAGCTCGCGCCCGTGAGGTGCTTAGAGCAGTAGATAATGTCTACGTTGGACCAATTACCTTTGATGCACGAAATCATGTTAGTAAAGATGAACAGGGAATCTATCATAATGTACCTGGGGTAGAACTGCGTGGGATTTGCAGACGCGGAAATGAGCCAGAAGCCGAGGTGGTAGGGCAGCTCGTACAAGAAGGAATTTGTGAAATGCCACTCCGTAAAGTAGTATTTATTGCTCCTCAAACCATAAAAAATCAAGGCTAAATATAATTTGGCTATCTTATATAGCATCTATTCTCATCTAGAGTTATAATGCTTGTGTTACACTAAAGGAGTCCTTCGAATCTGCTCAGGGGTCAAAAATTATGAATAAAAAAAGAGTATTATCGGGTATTCGAGCAACCGGGAGATTACATCTTGGTAATTATCTTGGTGCTCTCAAAGGCATGCTTGCGTTACAAGATGATCCAACATATGAAACCTTTTATATGGTTGCAGATGTTCATGCGGTGACTACTCCTTATAATATTGATGAACTTCGCCGGAATAGACGAGAAGTAATTATTGATTATCTTGCAGCAGGTCTTGATCCGCAAAAGTCAGTATTATTTCTCCAATCAGATGTGCCAGAACATATAGAATTGGCATTTTATTTGTCATCAGTCGTTACTATAGCCAAGATGCAGCATTTGCCGACATTCAAAGAAAAAGTCAAACAATATCCGGATCATGCGACGCTCGCGCTTCTCAATTATCCGGTCCTGATGGCAGCAGATATTCTGGTATACAAAGCAGGACTGGTTCCGGTAGGTATTGACCAGGAGCCGCATCTTGAAGTTGCCCGCGAAATTGCCAGACGGATGAATCAAGATTATGGAACAGACTTCCCAGAACCCAAGCGGTTTGCGACAGAAGGAGAATATATTCCATCACTGATCGGAGTTGGGAAGATGAGTAAAAGTGTGGAGGGAAGTTATATTAACTTGACCGATGAACTCAAAACGATTGCAGAGAAAATTGCAAAAATCCCAACAGATTCAGGGAGGGGGAGTATTCATCATACAGATAGCAGGTTTACATTTATCAATGAAAGTGGGCAAGAAGCTCCTGGTATTGCAACGCTTATGACATTTGTGCGGTTATTTGAAGGACTAGAAAAAGAGAAAGAACTCCATAAGCAATATCAATCAACGGGTATTCGCTATGGTGATGTTAAAAAAGAGCTCTCAGAAGCAATACATACAGATCTACGACCAATTCAGATGATAAGAAAAGAATTGGAAGCAGATCCAAAGAGAGTAGACCAGATTATTGCAGAGGGGGCAGAAAAAGCACGAGCAGTCGCAGAACAAACAGTCAGAGAAGTCCGAGAAAAAATGGGCCTGTTGTAATTTATGCTGCTTGAGCCATAGCTCTTTGTGGTTTTACTACTTCTTGTCCAAAGGATTCTGCACGACTAAATGCATCTTCTAATACTACTTTTCGGTCTTCGATAGGGGAAATAACACTTTTTTTTGGAGCCATAACTGCAACGCGACGGTTAGGGTTATTCATTTGTATAATATGATTAACGAATCGAGATTGTTCGTTCCATCGTTGGTCATAGTCACTAATGGTTTGACGCACATGGTTATTATATCCATACCCTCGTGCTGCTTGAGCCATTACTATTGCTTGTAAATCACTTAAGACTCCTCCTGCTTGTCCCAAGGGTGAGTTGGCAATAATCAGTACATCCGTAGCTCCTTCTAGGAAAGCTTCTTGGAGAGGAATCTGTTTTGCATAGGCACCATCAGCAACTTGTTTTCCATTCAACTCAACAGAAGAAAGAGTTGATGCTCCTGGTACGCATGTTGATCCCCGTATTGCCTGCATAGGATTTTCTAGTGTCTTTAAATCAACAACCATTGGTCTTCCTGTAGCAGTATCCATAACAATTACTTTGAGTTCTTGATGACAGTTTTTAATCATATCAATTCTAGGATCAACCAGTTGGCTTATTTCATTACAAACAAATTCTGTATCGATAACTGCTTTTTTTGACCCATGACGATATAAATCCCACAGTGCTTTCACTCTGTTGCGTATCCCTTTTGGTAATTTTACAAAGTTGTTATTTTCTGCATTTTTGAGATAAATCTGCGCTCCTTGTTCTGTTGTTCTGGTTGCAATACAGGGAATTGCACATGATCCAGCTGATCCTCCAATGAAGCCATCTACCGTATCCAAAACGCCAGCTTTTTCCATTGCTCGAACAACGCCGGCTCCAATAATGCCAGATTGTCCACCACCGAGTAGCAGAACCATTAATTTGCGTTTCTGTGTTTCCGGAATTGTCGGATCTTCTTTTGATAACTCTCCTCTCAAGAGGGCAAGGACATCCATATTGCCATATGTTTCCATTTCAAGTTTTTGCGGTTCTTTCTCAGCCCTTTGCAGTCTTTCAACAAATTGATTGAAGCGTGTAAGCAGGAATTCTCTTCCAGGACTATAATCTGATTCATAGGCTATTGCTGCTAAGCGGTCTCGTGCGGTCCCCCCAATGTTTTTCACCCTTTGTGCAAATGCAGCAAGTTTCTTTCCTTCATTTTTTTCTGATTCTGGGGGGGGAGGAGGCTCTTTTGGGTGTACTACTGAAAGCTCTGGCTGGTTCTGTTTCGCTGATTGCTGATCCAGTCCTGCGTTGTTATCTATCATTGATTTGTTCGTCTTGTAGTGCTTTATGTATATCGCCAATAGCTTTATCTGATTGCTGTGGATCTTCTGTTTGCCCAACTTTGGGAGTAAGTGGTTTAAGCTCTGGAAATGTAGTAATGGTGGTTAGTGTTTGTTGGTCATATTCTTCCGGTGAAGTCGGAGCAGGGTCAATATGTGTTAATGCGCTCTCTGCTATTTTTCTTGCCTGATCTATGTTGAGCGTCCCGTTTTCTAACCCCTTTTCTATAAATGTTACAATGAGTTCTTCATATTGTTGGTTGTCTTGTTCAGGCTTCATATGAACTATTATACATATTTTGATTAGCAAACTTCAAAAGGGGATCAGATTATTAATTCAGAAAAAAAAGGTCTTTTCTATTGAATTGTTCAGGTTGGCAAAGGGTTATTCTTATGCTATACTCCAAGCTACTATATGGCTTCTAATGGGAAAAGACATTCCAAAAAACCTCTAAAAGTAAAAATTGATTTATCCTGGAAGAATCTGGTCTTGTATGGAGTTCTTATTCTCGTTACACTGTTTCTCTTGGCAGGGCTTGCCACACCCTTTGAAGATAAAAACATTGTACCGATTTCTCAAATTATTCAAAATGTAAAAAAGGGTCAGGTAAAACAAATTACCGTCTCTGATAATAAAATTACCGCAAAGTTGAAAAATGGTAACTCGGTAGAGAGTTTGAAAGAGCCTGGTTCCAATGTCTATAGTCTTTTTAAAGATGCGGGAGCATCCTTGCAAAATACCAATGTTACGGTAAAAGATGAAACAGGCGTTACCAATTGGCTGAATCTTCTTACCAATTTATTGCCGCTTGTGCTTATGATTGGTTTTTTCTTCTTTATATTCCGCCAGGCAAGGGGAGCACAAGATAATATTTTCTCATTTGGACAGTCCAAAGCAAAATTATTCAACAAAGACCAGCCCCAGATTACTTTCAAAGATGTCGCGGGAGTTGATGAAGCCAAGCAAGAGCTTACAGAAATTGTTGATTTTCTCAAGCATCCTGAAAAGTATAAGGCAATGGGAGCTCGTACTCCCAAAGGGGTACTGATGATTGGTCCGGCCGGAACCGGTAAAACGTTGTTGGCACGGGCAACAGCAGGAGAAGCGGGTGTTCCATTCTTTTCAATGGCAGGATCTGAATTTATGGAAATGCTTGTCGGTGTAGGTGCAAGCCGGGTACGCGATTTATTCAATACTGCGAAAAAGGCCCAGCCGGCAATTATCTTTATCGATGAGGTTGATGCGATTGGACGGCAACGGGGAATGGGTCTGATGGGTGGACACGATGAACGCGAACAAACCCTCAACCAGATTCTGGTCGAAATGGATGGATTTGCACCGACTGAAAAACTGGTAGTTATGGCAGCAACCAACCGTCCTGATGTTTTGGATCCTGCACTGGTTCGGCCTGGACGGTTTGACCGGCGTGTTGCGTTGGATATGCCGGATGTTGTTGGGCGAAAAGCAATTTTATCAATACATGCCAAAGGCAAACCCTTTGAGCCAGCTGTTGATTGGGAACGTGTGGCCAAACGAACTGTTGGTTTTTCCGGTGCTGATTTGGAAAACATGCTCAATGAAGCAGCAATCCTGGCAGCGCGTCTTGGGAAAAAAGCCATTGACATGAAAGATATTGAAGAGGCGGCGACAAAGGTAAAGCTGGGTCCTGAGAAACGACGTCTCCAGTCTGAAGAAGACCGCAAAATGACCGCATACCATGAGGCAGGACATGCGCTTGTATCATGGGAGATGCCACACATCGAGCCGGTCCATAGAATTTCTATTGTTTCTCGCGGGATGTCACTAGGACATACCATGATCGAACCCAAAGATATGGTGCATCAGACCAGAACCTATTTGATTGAAATGATTGCGATGATGCTTGGAGGTCGTGCGGCAGAGGATCTGATATTTAAAGAAATGACAACAGGAGCATCAGATGATATTGCCAAAGCAACTCGTGTTGCACGGCTTATGGTAACTGACTATGGTATGAGTGAGTTGGGGCCAATGAGTCTGGATCTGGAAAAAGAATCACCCTATGAAGATAGCAAACTTTCTCCTGAGATGGCATCAAAAATCGATATGGAAGTTAAGAAATTGACAGATGCAGGATATAAAACAGCCATTGCGGTACTGAAAAAACTGCATGATAAGTTGGATGTTTTGGCAGAAGAACTGATGAAAAAAGAAACACTGGATGCTGATGAATTTAAAGCATTGCTTGGCCCCAAAATCGGAATTGCCACAGCTACGGTACCGACTGTTATCCCCACCAAAGTAAAATCCTAATGAGTAGCCTGATTATTCCATTTATCCTCTTTATTCTTCTGGTATCTTTTGCATTGGCAAAGCTTGAAATCGAAATTGAGGGTAAAGATGGGTGGGCAGCAAAACTTCCCACGTGGAGACTACGCAATAAGTTTACGAAAATCATCTATGGAAAAGCGCCGTTAACAGGGTATCACTTTTGGCTTATTACAACTATTCTTTGGTTTCTGCATGGGGTATTTGTTCTTACTCTTTCGTGGGATCTTACATTGGAACTGCATATCCTTTCGGCATTTTGCTTCATTTGGCTTGTTGAGGATTTCTTGTGGTTTGTACTCAACCCTCATTATGGCTTGAAAAAGTTCACACAAAAAGATATTACCTGGCATCACGAGTGGTTTGGATCAATTCCACTTTCATATCTCAAGTTTTTTACCGGTGGAGTAATCTTTTTTTTGTTGAGTTTTATTGCTCAGGATACTCCTCTTGCAAACCCATCAATTATGATGATTTGTCTTTTTGGAATAGTAGCCTCTTTTTTTGTAGCACAGCTTGAGATACAAGTAGAGGGAGTGGATGGATGGGCACAGAAGTTACCGACCTGGCGAATGGTCACCAAGATTTCCCATTTCTTTGTTGGGCAACGACCAGTCACTGGCTACCACACATGGTTGACTATTTTTGTCGTGGTACTGATGCAGGCAGGATTTTTCTTTGGGATTACTTTTTCCTGGTCTTTGGAATTGCAGATGCTTGGGGTGTTGTGTTTGGCAATATTACTTGAGGATTTCTTTTGGTTTGTATTTAATCCTGGGTATGGATTTAGAAAGCTTAATAAAATAGATGCCCATTGGCATACACACTGGGTGGGGATGGTACCGGGGATGTATATACAGCTGGTTGTTTTGGCCGTTATATTTTTCTTAGCTTCTATAGTTTTGTGATATACTACGTACTGGTTTGCGAGCAAAACTTCAAAAGGAGGATCCTGTGGAAGAGCAAAGGGTTGCGCTTACCGACACCGAGTGGATGAGTTTGATCAGTAAAGAACGGGACGGTCTTCCTGCATGCTGTACGAGCGTCAGCAATCTTCGAGATCAGATTACACAATTGGCCAGGGAGGATGGAGTACTGAATATAACTATTGCTCTGATGCTTGCTGAAGCTTACGAAGATTTTGATGGGAGTCATGAAAAGCTGCCGTTAGTTGAGAAACTCATGGATCAGGTAAGGAGTTTCTTAGCAGAGGAGTCTACTCGTTAGGTACCGGGCACTGTAAAGATCTTACAGTGCCATTTTTTTTGGTATTACTGTTTTCTCATTTTCTGAATTAAAAGAATAAACCAGAGTATTGATAATGCAAATGCCATTGCTCCAGCGCTCCAAAATTGCAGACTCATATAGGCAATCGTATAAGCAAGAAGGGTTATGCCCGTAACTAGACTTGTCGTTATAGCTGGTTTGTCATTCTTGCCCAAAACACTGGGAAGCAAGGCAATAATAAAAATCAGCGTTCCACCGGTAAAGAGTAAATTCTGCCAGGACATAGGGTAAGTATAGAGTATTTTGTATTTAGTATATAGGAGGAGTTAGCAGTCAGTAGTTAACAATTGGGAATTATGAAGTATGAATTATGAGTTATGGTATTACCTTGATTCACTCGTCCTGAGCACAGCCGAAGGATAATTCTTTATTCTTAATTCATGATTAGACTGTAGTCAAGGTATCAATCAGTTGTTACAGTTAGGAGTTGGTCTGTTTTCTTTTTGAGATCCTCAAAGTTTGTATAGAGCTGCGCATGGATCCCTACTTGTTTTGCTCCGTTGATGTGGCTTGGGCTATTATCCCAAAAGAGAATTTCTTCTGCTTGTAACGGTTTGAGATTGGTGAGGATTTTTTTAAAAAATGCAGTGTCTGGTTTTTTCTCCCCCAACTGGGATGAAGAAAAAATAGCATCAAAACTTTCCGCAAAACCCATGCGAGTGAGAAAATATTCTGTACGATATTTTTCCTGGTTGGTTGCCATATAGCAGGGTATACCTCTTCTGCGAAGAGTCTGGATGTAGGCAATAAGGGACTCATCAATTTTGTGTTCTGACGCAAACCAATAGGTGAGGAAATCATCAGCAGATTTCGTCCAACCCCATTGCTTGAGGTATGGTTGCAATTCGACTTTGAGGTCAGCTTTGCCGGTAAGACATTTTTGGAATTCATTTTTGAAAAAAGGAAGCAATTTCTGCGGATCAATATGATAGTCTTTGGCCAATTGAACGCTAAACATTTCAGTATTGATGATAACGCCGTCGGCATCAAAAAGGATTGCTTTAATCATAGCTGTATTATAGCAGGGAAACTCGGTTTCTTTGGTATCTCTTTTCTGTTAGAATCAGGGATATGGAAAAGCTGGTACTTATAGACGGAAATGCAATTTTACATCGGGCATATCATGCCTATCCGCCGCTTTCAAATTCTTCAGGGCAGTTAACCAATGCTGTCTATGGATTTTCCGCAATGTTTCTCAAGATTTTGGAAGACCAAAAGCCTGACTATATTATTGTGTGTTTTGATCGGCCGAAGCCAACATTTCGTAAGCAACTCTATGCAGGATACCAGGCTACACGGCCGCAAATGGCAGACGAACTATCTTCCCAGATAGCATTGATCCATGATGTTCTTAATCAGATGCATGTGCAAATTTTTGAAGTTGACGGGTATGAAGCAGATGATTTGATCGGGACGATTGCAAGTCACTTTGATAAGAATGGATATGAAGTCATTATTGTCACCGGAGATCGCGATATGATGCAATTGGTTACGCCTGGGGTAAAAGTACTGATGCCGCTTGTTGGGGTTACCAAGACAGAACTCTATGATGAGCAAAAAGTAGAGGAGAAGTTTGGTATTCATCCGACCCAAATGATCGACTATAAAGCATTGGTGGGAGACGCGTCTGATAATTATCCAGGGGTAGCAGGAATTGGTCCCAAAGGTGCGGCGAATTTATTGAAGCAGTACCAGACATTGGAGAATATTTATCAACACCTGGATGAGATTAAAATAAAAAATGAAGGGCTGGCTCTCAAGCTTGCGAGTGGTGCTGAAGCAGCTGGTATGGCCAAGCAGCTAGCCACCATTATTACAGACGCGCCCGTGACTATAGACATCAAAAAATGTGAAGTGGCACGATTGGACCGGGGTGGAGTGGAAGCGGAGTTTGAAAAGCTGGAATTTAAGAGTCTGGCCAAACGAATCCCTATATTTATTCAGCGGCAAAAACAAGAAAAAAAGGAGGAGCAGTTGGGACTCCTTTGAGTAAGGCGTGTTTGTATTTAGTATTTCGTATATTGTATATAGGAATGTCTGAGCGTCCCGAAATACGAAAGGATTTATGAAGGTAGCATTAATACACGACTATATTAAAGAGTATGGGGGAGCAGAGCGTGTGCTGGAAGCACTGGCCGAGCTCTATCCTGAAGCGCCTATCTATACGGCGTTTTATAAAAAGGATTCATACGCATATCAACAACTCAAAAGTAGAGTTATTAAGCCTTCATGGGTTCACTTCATCCCATTTTTCTCAAGCTATCTGCATAGTCCGCTGCGGTTTTTGGCACCGCTCGTGTGGGGTTCATTCAAAAAGGAATTGATGCAGTATGATGTTGTTATCTCATCAGCTTCTTGGTATGTAACCAAAGGATTCGGCTCCCGAAGAGTTAGTAGTAATCAGTTAGCAGTTAGCAGTAGTCCTATCGAGGTTTGTTACTGCCATACGCCGCCACGGTGGTTGTATGGATATAAGACTTCGATTGAGTTTCAAAAATACTGGCCGGTACGGGTATATGCTGCGATTGTCGGACATTTCATGCGAATGTATGATTTCACTGCTGCACAAAAAGTAAATTACTTTATTGCCAACTCTCGTGAAACTGCAGCACGGATCAAAAAGTTTTATCGTCGTGATGCGACAGTGATTTATCCTCCGGTTTCGTTACCCCAACAGTTATCGAGTAATACCTCCCAGTCATCCTCGCGAAAGCGAGGATCCACGATTCTCAGTCAAGCTGAGAATGACAATAAAAAGGAAGAGTACTTTTTTATTCTCGCGCGGATTGTAGGGGGGAAGGGGTTGGATTTGGCGGTAGAGGCAGCAGTCAAAGGGGGATTTAATCTCAAAATTGCAGGAGTTGCGGCAGGGTATTATACAGAACATAAAAAGCTTGAAAAACTTGCACAGAAGAATGTAGAGTTTTTAGGACATGTAACTGATGAAGAATTGATACAACTTTATTCTCAAGCAAAAGCATTTTTGGCATTGGCAACAGATGAAGATTTTGGGATTACTCCGGTTGAATCAATGCTCTGTGGTACCCCGGTTGTTGCATTCTATGGCGGGGGATACAAAGAGTCTGTCGTTGAAGGAAAGACAGGACTCTTTTTTCATGAATTAAGTGTAAATGCTCTGCTTTCCACAATCCAAAAATTTGATACAATAAAATGGTCACGTCAAGCTTGTATCAAACAAGCTGCTCTATTTTCAAAAGAACGTTTCCAAAAAGAAATACAGACATTTGTTAAAAAAGCCTATGAGAGCAGCACTGCTTATCAAAAGAATTGAAGAAAATCCTTTCCTTGCACGTAAAAGAAATATTATTCTCTCTGTTGGGATTGCAACATTTTTTTTTGGATTCGGTGCAGCCGCAATCCTCAACATCTATCTCTATTCAATTCATTCTCCATTGGTGGAAAGTCTTCGTAGCAGCTTGACCTATAAATCAGCGATTCTAGGTGATGGAATTTTATTGCCGATTATCAATATGATTGTCGCCAGTTATTTGCTGAATAATAGAAAAGTTATTACCCAAAAACTTTTGACTTTAGCTTTGATTATTGGGGGACTGATAACGATTTATTTTCATATCAGCCAGGCGGTAAATAATTTAGTAAATTGGGCCATGCCAACACCGTGGCACTGGAATTTATTGGGACTGTGGCATGCTATTTATATGTTTTCAGTTTCAAGCCTTTTAGCATTATTTTATCTTGTTACTATCAAGCTATCTCGTAATCATAAAAGAATTGCACAGGAAGTATTCATTGTGACGCTGGGGATTCTGTTGTTTTTCATTCTGCTTCATTTGGATTATGTCAATGTGAAATTTAATAATCTTATCCCGCAGCAGCCGATATGAAATCACTTCTGAAGAACTCTGATTTTTTACGCGTATGGGGAAATCAAGTTCTTTTGCAAGTAAGTATTAACCTCTGTAACTATACAGCGCTTCTTATTATCGCTTATACAACACAGTCACCGCTAAAGCAGGCATGGTTTTATGTTGGTATCACAATTCCCGCATTATTGTTTGGTATTATTGCCGGTCCATTAGTAGAGCTTTCCGAAAAAAAGCGGTTGATGGTGTTATGCGACATTGCTTTAATTGTATTTTTTGGATTGTATTTATGGGTAGGGACAAATTTTCTGGCTATTATCGCCGTTGCTTTTTTAACCGCGTCAGTTGCTCGGTTTTTTATTCCTGCAGAAGCCGCAGCAATACCGCAAATTGTCAAACCGCATCAGTTAGAGTTGGCCAATACTTTTTTTCTATTTACTCTATTGGGATCAGTACTTGTAGGATATATTATTGCGGCACCCATTATCCAGTTGGGAGGGGGATTGGGAACTTCCGGCCAGAGTATCCCATTTGTGGTTGCAAGTATATTACTTCTGGTCGGTTTGATTTCATTGGTAGGACTGAGAAAGATTCAAAAAGTAGAGCTTGAAGTTTCAGAAAAAAGTGTAGTAAAACAAACAACACAGTTATTTCTGGATGTCTTGGGGGAATTACGGACGAATTATAGAGTAACAATCCCAATTTTTTTATTAGCGTTTGTCGAGCTCAATATTGGGGTATTGACTGTTATTCTTTTGGAATACGTGAGACGGTATCTCTTTCTGCCGATTCCGATGATTAGCTATGTCCTTATTATTCCTTTTATTGCAGGGTTAGCGTTAGGCGCTTTGCTATTGCCTTCAATACGAAACATGTTGGGGTATAAGACTTCTATCTTTAGTTCAATGATCGGGATTTCCATTTTGTATATTCTATTAAGTATTTTGCCGTTGATACTGCCGGGACAGGGGAATGCTTTTGTCTTGCAGGGGTTTTCTTCTCTCATAGCTATGGTTGCAGGTATTTGTATTGTTATTATTTCAGTGCAATCTAGGACTTTGGTGCAACGGTTTGCTCCTGTCCAGATGCATGGAAGGGTATTTTCTTTTCTTGATATTCTTATTGCATTAGTGACTCCTATTCCGGTACTTCTTTTGGGATTTTTTGCAAATTCGGTGGGATTGTTATTGACTCTTTTTAGCTTTGGAGTTGTGATTAGTATCGCAGCAGTATGTGTTAGATATTTGTATCGACTTAAGGTCCTTTAAAGCAGAAAAGTGAAGCCCCCCGAAGCGGGGGGCTTTTGGGTGGTTGTAGGGTCAGTCAAACAAGATAAAGGGTAGCGTGAGGGCTACTACACTGAGGATGGTAAAGAAGGCTGCGATCATACAGAGACCAACAGCCAGATGCTGTCTCCAGGACTTCATCGTGTCTGCCCAAAGAGCCGAGCGCCACAGGACAAATCCACTCAGAACTGCTTCGCAACTGAAGAAGATGCCGTTTTCGACCAAGTGGCGGCCTCCGATAGAGTAGAGTCCTACCAGGCAAAGTCCCTCAAAGACTACGCCCGCAATCACTAGTGCAAGTATAAGCATGAGAGTCACTCCTACTCGTCTTTGTTTCGGTGATGTAGCCAACTCCAGAGCAGAGAGAAGGCACTCGTGACGCTAACCCACCAGGGGCCGTTGACCTCCTTCACCAGTTCCGGTTTTTTGGCTGCAATGAAACCCACTGCTACAAGAAATGCCAGAAACCCCATGGTCCACTTGGATCCGAGAAGATGCTTAATCCGTTGCCACATCGAGTCCTCCTATGGGTCTGATGATGAGTAGCATCATGGCTCGTTGGGTTTCTATATCCGGGTAGATGCCGTTGGACATTCTTGGCGCTACTGTTGGGGTTGCTTGCGCGATGACCGAGGTCGGTTTTATCAGAGGATTAAATCCTCCTTGAGATGGATACATGTTTTGCCTATTCGGCAAACATCCTGCGCTGAGAACAGCTAACAGAATCATACCCAGCATATTCAGGGTAAAGAGGTTTTTGGCTCGGTTCATGATCATCTCCTTATTAGGATGTCAAGCGCATGCGTATCACTTCAATCAAAAGAAGTGTACATCCTATTCCCAGGCAATATCGAGAGAATTTTATCTGGCCGAGGACACAGGAAACATAGGCAAATCCTGCCGTTACTAAAGCACCTGCAGCAATCGGTCGCGTAGTCAGAAATCCTACGAGTTCTTCAAACATCTTTATACTTTCTCCACAACCACTAGTTAATGTGCTGCACCTCTCAACAATTTGAGTGCGCGCAGTCACTATACCAGAGCGTTATTTTATATTCAATAACCTGTGTTACAATATGCAATATGCCAGAATTACCTGAGGTGGAAACTATTAGATTGGGACTACAGAAATATCTTGTGGGACATACGATTGAGGATGTTGAAGTCCGTTTGGAAAAAATTGTCCAGGGAGAGATAGAGCATATTATTGGTGCAAAAGTCACTAAAGTAGAACGATTTGGAAAGGGATTGGTGATTGAGCTGGATAACGGATACTCAATTGCAATTCACATTAAGCTTACTGGCCAGCTTGTCTATATGGATGAAAGTAATCATCCCCCGAAAGAAATAAAAGTTATCAAAGGCACCTACAGTACGTTACCCAACAAATGGACTCATGTGATATTCAAGCTAAAAGCTGAAAGCGAAAAAGGTAAAGCAGCTTATTTGTATTACAATGACTTTCGACAATTTGGATGGATTAAAATCGTGCCACCTGGTGAATTACAAAAGTTAGTCTTTTTCAAAGAACTGGGACCGGAGTTGCCAATGGATCCATCCGATAAAAAGGGGACAATAACGCTTGAGAAATTTGAGGAAATACTTTCTAAATCAAAAACAGCTATCAAGGTGCTTCTGATGGATCAGAAAAAGATTGGAGGAATTGGCAATATCTATGCCAATGACGGATTATTTCTTGCCAAAATTGATCCTAAACGGCCGGCGAATTCACTCACAGAAAATGAAGTAAAAATTCTGTATGAGTCGCTTCTTGAAGTATTACGCAAAGGGTTAAAATATGGAGGAGCAAGTGAACTCAGTTATATAAATGCATTGGGGCAGGAAGGAAGCTACCAAAAACATTTCTTGGTATACGGACGGCAAGGACAACCATGTAAAGTTTGTGGAACTCTGCTTGAGAAGTATATGCTTGCCGGCCGGGGTACGTATGTATGTCTTGCGTGCCAGAAGTAATGTAGATTTACACTGATTAATAGCAGATATTTGCGGATTTAGGTTGTTTTTTTATCTAATTCGTGGTACCATATCCTTTAAGACTTTTAAGTATGGGGAGCATGTATGAAGATAGAATTATCATTTCCGTTGGGGGGTCACTTATTGTCCCCAATGGAGGAATTAATATAGAGTTTCTCAAAAAACTCAATGAATTTATCCGCAGAAAACTGGCAGAAAACCGCAATCGCCAGTTTTTTTTAGTTACAGGGGGAGGAGCAACAGCCAGACATTATATTGAAGCAGGGTCAGCAGTTATTGGAGAGTTAACCCGTGATGATTTGGATTGGCTGGGTATTCACTCCAGCCGTCTCAATGGACACCTCATGAGAACTATCTTTCGTGATATTGCCCATCCTCATATTATTGAACACTATGAAATCATTCGAAAAGCCACAGAACCAGTTGTTGTTGCTTCAGGTTGGAAACCGGGATGGTCTACTGATTACTGCGCAATGCTTCTGTCTGAAGACTACAATGTAAAAACAATCCTGAATTTAAGTAATATCAAACAAGTCTATGATGCAGATCCCAAAATAAATCCTGACGCAAAACCAATTGATCATATTAAATGGGAAGAGTTTAGAAAATTAATTCCTGAGGAATGGACACCAGGCCTCAATGCGCCGTTTGACCCCGTTGCTGCACATAAAGCTCAAGAACTGAATGCGCGAGTTGTGGTCTTAAGCGGTGAGGATTTTGAGAACATCAATAACTATCTGGAAGGCAATGATTTTGTCGGAACCGTGATAGACTAGTCCGCACAACAATGCTTTTATCTCATATATCTCTTCAAAATTTCAGAAGTTACTCCCAAAGCCAATTCCAATTTGATCCAAAGCTGACTGTTATCGTTGGTCCCAATACCGCGGGGAAATCCAATTGTGTTGAGGCTATCTATATGCTCTCAGTTGGTAAAAGTTTTCGTTCGGAAAAAGAAAAAGACTTAATCCATCAGGGATCATCATTGGCTCGTATTCAGGGAACAGTAGGAGATACAGAACTTGAAATCATAGTTGCAACGCCTGAGATTTCTGCTCATCATAGTATGCTCAAGAAATTTTTAATCAATGGGATTGCCAGACGGAGAGTAGATTTTATGGGGAAACTACCGCTTGTGTTATTTACTCCTCTTGATCTGGATGTTGTTATTGGCTCTCCAGGACAACGGCGGCGGTTTCTCAATGAGGTATTGGAGCAGGTCGACCATGAGTATAGATTAGCACTTTCCAATTATGAAAAAGGGATCAGACAGAGAAATGCACTTTTGGAACAAGCACGTGAAGAGGGGCGTCGTGATCCAAGCCGTTTTGAGTATTGGGATCAGATGGTTATTGAAAATGGGCAGAAAGTGAGCAGTAAGCGGGAAGAATTCATTTCTTTTCTCAACCAAATGCCAAAAGACATTTTCCCTTTCCATATGGAGTATGACAGCAGTATCATTTCCAAAGAACGGCTACTGCAGTACAAAGATGCTGAGATGGGAGCCGGAGTGACCTTAGTGGGTCCACACCGAGACGACTTTTTTCTCTTTATGAATAAAAGTGACCAGAATGAAGTCAAGTCATTCGGTTCCAGGGGACAACAACGGTTAGTAATATTACAGTTGAAAGTATTGCAACTCTCTTTCATGGAAGACCGCTTGGGTCAACGGCCACTGCTTCTCCTAGATGATATCTTCTCAGAACTGGATGCAGGACATATACAGCTTGTTTTGGATACGATTGGAAAACAGCAGACAATTCTCACTACAACTCACAAGGAGTTTGTGACTGAGCAACTCAAAAAGAAGCCAAAGATGATAGAATTATCTATATGAAATCATTCGATCCTGAAATATTACATAATCTTTATATTCCAGCACCGGATTCTCACAAGGGGATGAATGGGAAACTTATGATTATTGGGGGATCCCGTTTGTTTCATGCCGCATCTCTCTGGGCTCTTCAAATCGCATCTCGAATTGTTGATATGGTGTTTTATTCATCAGTGGACGAGAACAATCAGATTGTTGAAAAACTCAAGGAAGAATTTAGAAACGGTATTATTGTTCCTCGAGGGAAAGTAGATGATTATATGGAAGAAGCAGATGCAATCCTTATTGGGCCCGGGTTGCCACGAGCTGATGGTCAAGAAACAGGGGATGATGATACAAAAGAATTAACAGAGCGGTTGCTCAAAAAATATCCCCATAAAAAGTGGGTAATTGATGGGGGAAGTTTGCAGACAATAGAACCTGAGTATATTCCCCGAAATGCAATCCTGACACCGCATCCGAAAGAATTCGAAATAATAAAGCGAAAAGTGAAAAGCGAAAAGCTTAAAACAACAGATCAATTGCAAGAACAAACACAGATTTTTGCGGAGGAATATAAGTGTATTGTTTTGCTGAAGGGGGAGAAGGATAGTGTTTCCAATGGGAGTGAGACAGTAGAAGTTTTGGGAGGAAATGCCGGGATGACGAAAGGCGGTACAGGTGATGTATTGGCAGGGCTTGTCGCAGCACTTGCGACAAAGAATGAACCGTTTTTGGCAGCGCAGGCCGGTAGTTATATCAATAAAAAGGCTGGAGAAGCACTCTTTTCTACCATGGGTCTGTACTTCAATGCTTCTGATTTGGCACTTGAGATACCTCATACCATGAAGGATCTTTTACAACAATCGTGATGCAGCACCTCAAACAGTTTCTCCCCATTCTTATTCTTACTTTCTTCTATGGTATTCTTTTTCTTTTGTTCAGAGACAAAATCCCCAATGCTGACGGAATTCTCCTTTGGTTACAAGACTTTTATCGTCACTATGGCTATCCAGTCGTATTTATATCAGCACTTCTTGAAGGGTCATTTCCTATTGGATTATATGTTCCCGGTTCCACAGCAATTTTGTTGGGGGCTGCTCTTTCAAAAACCGGAACCCTTCAGTTTCCCTTAGTTATTATTCTGGCAACAATAGGATTTGTCAGTGCCCAATGTATTAATTATTTCTTAGGACGCTTTGGGTTATATCATCTATTGGCACGATTTGGACTTGAGAAGGGGATTGTATCAGCAGAGCACAAGTTGAGACACCACAGAAAAAAAACACTGTTTTTAGGCTATTTGCACCCGGCAAGCGCGTCATTTCTCTCAACTGCTGCCGGGATTATCAAAATACCATTCCCTGAGTTTCTTTTGATTAGCTTCCTGTCTCAGCTTCTCTGGAGTTTGATATGGGGAACTCTGGCATATATAGTTGGGGTGATCCTTGTGGAATTCTTTGTCAAATACTTTACAATTGTCGTGATAATCGGAATCATAATTTGGTGGGGAATACGGTATTGGAAGAAAAGAGAGCTATAAAATTTATAATTGTTATAAAAGTTATAAATATTATATTGAGGAGAGCCGATTACTTCTTTGATAATCTGTCTAGGAGATGCGTGAGCTGGAGCGTTACAAAGACTGCCAAGGCTGTAATGATAATAGCATAGATGAGCAGGGAAATGAGTCCTCCTCCCGGAAGCCATTTTTTAATATAACTATTTACGAACTCTTGGATAAAGCTATTCCACGCCAGGGCTGCTACGAGGCCAAATCCCGCGGTTGAGAGCGTAATCATTTGGCGCACTACCTCAATATGGAGCTGCTTTTTTTCTTTCTGTGTTTGTTCAGCCATAGGAATAGTATATCATACTACCTCTCCTGTTGACTTTATTCGGGAAATATGCGGTAATTAAATCCGAATTAGGAATAACGAATTATGAATAAAGGTTATTTCATGATTCATACAAATGTATACTCCTCACTTTCGTATTACCAACGCAATTCTCAAAAACATCGGACTGATTGAAGCATGCAGAGAAGTGATTGACCATGCGCCTCTCTTGCCATACTATGAGAAAGAGTTTCAAAAGGATGCATTGGTACGTACTGCATACCATGGTACTCATATTGAAGGAAATGCTCTCAACCTTACACAAGCTGAGAAAGTAATGCTTGGTCAAGAAGTAGTTGCCAGACAGCGGGACATCCAGGAAGTCATCAATTACAGAAAAGTCATAGAGTATATTGGTCAAGCTCATCAGTCTAATTCAGCGAAACTGAACACAGAGTTGATCCTTTACCTCCACAAACTAACACTCGATCGGATTATTCCGGATGAGCTGCAGGGAGTATATCGAAAGACATCAGTTGTTATTAAAAGCAGCATTACCGGAGAAGTAACGTTTCGTCCACCACCACCCTCTGAAGTAGAACCAACTATTGATGCTTTGATTGAGTTTATTAATAGTCCTGACTCAGGAGATATCCATCCGGTACTTCGAAGTGGGGCAGTACATTATGAATTTGTACGAATCCATCCCTTTGTTGAAGGTAACGGGAGAGTTGGAAGGGCGTTATCGACATTCATTCTTTTTACGCAAGGGTATGATATTCGGAAATTCTTCTCTTTAGAAGAATATTTTGATAATGATGCGAATCAGTACTACGAAGCTTTGCAATCGGTGGGCCGTACGAATGGTGATCTGACTGTTTGGCTTGAGTATTTTACGCAAGGATTGAGTATTGAACTGTCAAAAATCAAAGAGAAGGTAGAAACGATTTCAGTAGACGCAAAAATGCGGGAAAAGCTTGGCGGCAAACCGGTAATGCTCACACAGCGGCAATTGACCATTATTGAGTATATTCAAAAAACAGGATATTTACAAAACCAGGGGTTTAAAACGCTCTTTCCCATGGTATCTGAAGATACAGTATTAAATGAGATAAAAGGTCTGGTTATGAGTGGTATAATCAAAAAGCATGGAAGTACGAAAGGCGCCAGATATATCATGAACTAATATGGATAACCAAAAAAATCCACAGCCGTCTGTATGGGAGCGTGCAGAGCAATCATTTCAAAGCATCCTCAGCGCCTCAGGAATTGTCCGGTATCTTTCTCCTGATCAAAAAGAAGTAGATATCGCCGTTATCAGTAACGGACCGGGGATTGAAATCTGGCCGTTTCAGCAGTATTTCTCTTCTCGCGGGGTCCATCCTCGCTTTGTGGGAGTATTTCTTCGGCCGGAAGACAAGGAAGTTACCCAAAAAGTACTGGATGGAAGTGTCGTAGACATGACGTATCGCATCGGCGATTTGGTATATCAAAATATGCTTCCGGAGCGTGATTATGACATCATAGTCTTACGGCACTTTGAGGCTGAAAATGAACCAAATATGTGGCCGATGACGTTACGTAAATGTTTTGCCCAGCTAAAGATTGGAGGAATCTTTTTTATTACTACCAATAGTTCCAATGCTTCGGATTTTATCAAACAGCTTATTCCCGGAAGAGTCTCAATCGAGCAGGAACTCGTCTATCCAAAACAAGCTCAGGTTGCCCCTTATCTTGCAGAAGATACTATTATTATTGCAAAAAAATAATCTATGAAATTTACTACTCTCAGTGAATATTTTGAAAAACTTGAGCAGACGCCATCCCGGTTGAAGCTCATCGAGATTTTGTCTGATCTATTTAAAGCTGCTCAAAAAGAGGAGATTGATAAAATTATTTATCTCACACAAGGCAGAGTAGGGCCATTTTTCTCACCGGTTGAGATTGGCATGGCTGACAAGATGGTTGCACAAAGTATTGGAGAAGCGTTTGGACTTTCCAAAGATGAAGTACTTACAGATTACAACAAAAAAGGAGATTTGGGTCTTGTTGCTTTTGAATTAGCACAACATAAACGACACAAAGGAAAAAAAGAAGAACTGTCAGTAACAACTGTGTTTAACGAGCTGACCAAGATTGCGCAGTTTGGTGGTGCAGGGTCTGTTGAGAAAAAAATAACCGCACTCAGGCAACTTCTGGAGCATATGGATGCTGTAGCTGCAAAACATCTGGTTCGGATACCGCTTGGAAACAATCGGCTTGGGATTGGAGACCCGACCGTGTTGGATGGGTTGGCTACGGCAATATTGGGAGATAAGAGTAATCGTAAACTGCTTGAAAAAGCATACAATGAAACATCAGATCTGGGGCTTATTGGTAAGACGCTTTGTGAAGATGGTCTCAAGGCAGTGGAGAAGTTAAAAGTAACGGTTGGCCGTCCCATTCGATCAGAACTCTGTGAACGGCTCCCAAATCCCACCAAAGTATTTGAGAAGATGGACCCTTCGGCAGGCTCAGGGCAAGCTCCTTCGGCAGGCTCAGGGCAAGCTCCTTCGGCAGGCTCAGGGCAAGTTGGACAGGGAGTTCATGCAACTCCAAAATACGATGGGTTCAGAGTGCAAATACACAAGAATGGTACTAAGGTTGAGATGTATTCCAGAAACTTAGAAACAATGACCCATATGTTCCCGGAACTCATCGAAGGAACACTCAAACAAGTAAAAGCAAAAACGGTAATACTTGATTCAGAAGCATTAGCTTACAATGCTGAATCAGAAGAATTTTTACCGTTTCAGGAAACAACCAAAAGACGCCGCAAACACAACATTGAAGAAACAGCAAAACAACTTCCCCTCAAAGCGTTTGTCTTTGACATTCTGTATGTTGATGGGAAATCTCTCCTTGATACACCCCTGACTCAGCGTATGAAATTGCTTAAGGAATCAATTCAGGGTGATGACACGCTAATCCCGGCACCGGGGAAAATATTACATAAACCTGAAGAATTACAGTTGATGCTTGATGATTCTATCTCCAAAGGTCTTGAAGGGGTTGTAGTGAAGCGGCCTGATTCTGGATACGTAGCAGGAGGAAGAAATTTTAATTGGGTAAAACTCAAGCGCCATAGTGCCGGGGAACTGCATGACACCATCGACGTTGTGATTCTAGGATACATCTATGGAAAGGGGAAGCGCACATCATTTGGTGCCGGATCACTGCTTGTCGGAGTCTATGATGACAAGAAAGATGAGTTTGTAACAGTAACTCGTATCGGTACGGGGCTTACCGATGAAGAATGGACTGAAATCCACAGACGTGCCGATAAGATAAAAGTGGATCACAAACCAGCACGGGTAAATTCATTCATTACTCCTTCTGTCTGGATCCGTCCCCAAATCGTCATTGAGGTACTGGCTGATGAAATAACCAGAAGTCCTATTCACACAGCAGGTATGGAGCTTATAGATGGAGCAAAAGGAGTAGGGTATGCCCTTAGATTTCCACGACTTGTGAAGTTTCGAGATGATAAAAAAGCAGAAGATATAACAACAGTAAAAGAACTGAGCGCAATGTATAAAGATCAGGGAAAGAAATAGTATATGGTATACAGTATATGGTATTTTGTATAAGTTAGAGGGCTCCGCCCTGGAAGCCAGGACAGTTGGTCTTGGCCCACTTCAAATAATCCCCGGAACATTCTGGTTTTTGTACTCCTGGTCCCGGCATACAATTTACATAAGCTGTCTTTGGACAAGAATAAATTGTATTTGATTGGGGTTGATCGGCGAATTTGAAAGTTGAAAGAATTTGGTTAAATATCTTTATATTATTTGGATCGGAAGTAGACATTTGTACAGTAAATAAGTATGTTTTATATTTAAACCAAACAGCTGGTACAAGCTGATAATGAACCATTTCCTGCCCTCGTATTGCCGTAACTCCATTGATCACTTCAGATGATGTTTCAGCGAGTGTATGGTTTGGTGAGAGTCCTTTTATGGTAGTTCTCAGATTATTCACATATTGATCTAAGGATAGATTAGGATTTTCGTAGATATTAATATAGAACTGGAAAAAAGAATCCGGAACAGGTTTGTACCCATCATAATCTTGTACTGCTATAGAACCTGATTTTGACAACTTAAAGTTATCAAAATATTCTTGTAAGTATTTATATTTATCTGGATATGAAAAGCTGAATCCTATTTTTTTATTGATAAATGTTCTCCAATTTGCAGGATTATTTTTTGGGGTAGGGATGCGTTTGCTATTTTGCGGTTCAGATAACATGCTTTGCATAGTAACTGCTTGTTGGTACTGCATGCCGAGCAAGAATCCGGCAAGGGGGAATGTGAAAAAGAGAATGAAAGCAAGGGTTTTGGAGAATCGGGTGACTGTTGTGAGAGTTTTAGGAAGTTTTTTCACCATTTGTAGTGTGTCATGATTTAATAGGTGAGTCAACATTAGACAGGGAGGTCTTCCAGGATTGCTCTGTGTTCCTCTGTCCCACGAGCTAGGACCTGTTCAACATCCCACAGAAATATTGCTTGTGGTTTGAACTGTGCTATGTGAATAAGGCCTTGTTCAAATTTCTTAGTTGAAAAGGGAATAGCTGGTGTGTTGTCATCAAGCCATGCAGCTGATTGGTATTCCGTAACAAAAACGTGTTTGCCGAGCATTTTGACAATAGCAGTACATGCTTGGAGTGACATCCAATACAGTATTTCCGGGAGGGGTAGATAGTACTGATTGTAGATATTAAGACCTATGATATCGGCAGTTTTAACCACCGAGGGTATAGCAAGTGGGGTATCAAAGGGGATATTTTGAACAAATGGTCGATGATAGGGATCCAGTTTTTTAACCAGAGCTATTTCTTGTGCATTAAAATACTTGGAAATATATCGATAGTTTGTAACTGACAAATGCTTGGAAAACGGTTCATTTTCTACTTGTATTGTTTTTATTGCTTTGTTTTTTAAATACCGTTCTGAAGTCTTTTGAAGATAGGTAAGAATATACTGTTGTAGCTCTGGATCTTTATCAATCTGTATGCCTTTTGTATTGAGATAGGGAAATTGTGTGGCTAACCAATTGGGAGCATTCACCTCTGGCCAGCCAATTGTTTTAATCCCCATTTGTAGATCAATGGTTAAATTATGCTTAACCGCTTCTTCAATCAAAAAGTCCCGTTTGCTAAAATCCCAGGTATTTTTCTGTGGGTTTACTTCATTAAACGGAATAGGGATACGGACACGGGTAATAGGGAGAGAAAACAATTTTTTAATTGTCTCTTTTTCATCCAACCCAAACCATCGTATTCCGCCAAGATGAATATTTAATCCAAATGCTGGTTTAGGCATGGAATTACTATACTCGTAAGAGGCTGATTTTTCAATCAAATGGCGTTCCCACATATCCATATTGGACGGGGAGCCATGGTTTTGGAAGAGGAGCAGGGTGTTCTGATGCCGGTGTTTCGGAATGTCTGGCCGGATGATCTTCGGCAAAAGGTTTTTCGTTTTCTGGTCCTAATTCTACTCTGGTTTGTAATTCATATTGTTCATCTCGAAATTCAACCATTCGCATTGCATATACTGTTCCATGGGGGAGCGTTGTATGCGTTCCCGGCGCGTGTCCTTTGAGTACATCCACTGCTTGTTGAACCAGCGGGTCGTGTGCAGATTCATCCCATGCTTTGTGAATTTCTTCTTCTGCTCGTTCTTCAGCTGTTAGCGGTGGAGGTTCCAGTTTCCTGGCGAGTGTCTCAATGCCTGTCCCTAGAGAAGCCAATGGGTTTGGGATATGTACATTTGGTCGATGGATCCGTGAGAGTGCTTCGGCAGAAGATATTCCCATGACAAGCTTTAGCGTAGACCCAAACTAATCTATTTGTCAATAACGAGAAATAGCCAGAGTTCCTGATGTGTCTACCTACCACACACCGGGTGTGTCTAGCTGGGAAATTTTTTGCTACAATATGGCCAGATGAATTACGTAACCGATCTGCATTTACACTCACGATTCTCCCGAGCGGTAAGCCAGAATATGATATTGCCTACGATGGCTTTGTATGGGCGGAGAAAAGGTCTGGATATTTTGACTGCTTCTGATTTTACCCATCCGGTATGGTTTAAAGAGATCAAGTCACAACTGGAAGAGGTACATGAGGGGGTTTATAGACTAAAAAATCAAACATCAAATAGTAAAGATCAAATAAATACTCAAGGGAAAGAACCATATTTTCTTCTTTCTACGGAAATATCGAGTATTTGTAAAGATAAGGACAAACTAAGACGTATTCATAACCTTGTGTTTTCTCCTAACCTTGAGACAGCAGAGAAGATCAATGAGGCACTTTTAAAACGCGGTTGTAATTTGAGTGCTGATGGGAGACCTATTATTGGATTGAAATCGAGAGAACTGTTGGAGTTGATTCTGGAAATTGATGAGAGAAGTTTTCTCATCCCATGCCACATCTGGACGCCGCATTTTGGTATATATGGATCAGCAAGCGGATATGACAGCCTGGAAGAAGCATTTGGGGACTATGCGAAATATATTTATGGTATTGAAACAGGACTTTCAAGCGACCCTGAGATGAATTGGGCAATTGATGAATTGAAAGACCGGTCTATTCTCTCATTTTCGGATGCACATAGTCCTGCAAAGATGGGCCGGGAAGCGACGGTTATGGATTTGGAAGAACTTTCATTTGAAATGCTCAAAAGTGCCATTATGCGAAAAGGCAAAAACAAGGTTATTTATACAATCGAGTTTTATCCGGAAGAGGGCAAATATCATTTTTCAGGTCATCGCAACTGCAAAGTGGTCAGAGATCCCAAACAGCTGCAGGAAAAAGGGAATAAATGTCCTGTTTGTGGGAAAGTCTTGACAGAAGGAGTTTTATATCGGGTCCAGCAGCTTGCTGATTCTTATCCTACTACAACCCTTGAGGAAAAATATAATCAGGGTGGGTTGAAATGGTATACGGACTCAACTCGTCATCAACCTCCTTATGTAAAATTAGTTCCGTTGCTTGAAATTGTGGCAGAAAGCCAGCATTCAACTGTATTTTCCCAAAAAACAATAGGACTCTATGATACATTGGTTAACGCATTTGGTTCAGAGCTTGAGATTCTTTTGAAATCGGATATTACAGAAATCCAAAAAATAGGGGGGGAAAAAGTAGCAGAGGGAATAGCAAAAGTCCGCCATGGAGATATCTCAATTGACCCCGGATATGATGGGGAATATGGCAAGGTAGAGATCTGGAGTAAAGAACCTCAAAAACAGGAAATGGCAATAGAGCAGAAAGGCCTGTTTTGAACGAAGTCTACTGACTACCTCTCAGAATTAACAGTTGGGAATTATGAAGTATGAATTATGAGTTATGGTATCGCCTTGATTCACTTGTCCTGAGCACAGCCGAAGGATAATTCTTTATTCTTAATTCATGATTGGCTGTAGACCGTAGACTGTAGTCCATAAGCGTATAAATGGGGCTTGCCTTCTCATCTGGTTTTCGGTACAGTGAATATGATAGATGCTAGAGGCAGATTATCAAGAATGGAGGTGAGTGAAAATGACAGAAAAAACAATTGAATTCAAACAAGCAGACGCGTGGGTAGTATCACTGGAAAGTACCTATAAATCACTTCCACCACTTCCAAAGGGTGGACGAGAATTTTTGGTTACCATAACCCCATGGCTTGCTCTTATTGGTGGAGTACTCTCAGTTGTCTTTGGAGGATTGGCAACGTTATTTAGCATTGTGGCAAGTCCAGTAGTTGCAGTCGGTGGAGGAGTATCAACTGCAGTTTTTCTCGTAGTACTGGCATTGTTGTCACTTCTTGAAGGAATACTGTTAGTATTGGCTTTTTCCAAAACAAAAGATAAGAAAATGTCCGGTTGGAAATTATTGACATATGTAACATTACTCAATGTTGTATATGTAATAGTTGCAGCAGTATCTTCCCTGGTAAATGGAGGCATGCCTATTGCGAGCTTAGTATGGAATATCTTTTGGATAGCGGTAGAGTTCTACCTCTTGTTCCAAATTAAATCCTACTATAAATAATTCTGAAATTATTTATAAAAAGAACAGTTTAAGGATGTTACAATTCTGATGCTGTTCTTTTTTGTGATTTAAGGCATAGACTTTTTAACAAAACGGAGTAGAATAGAGGTAATGAAATTAATTATTGGATTGGGTAATCCTGGCATACAATATGAAAAAACGCGCCATAATATGGGATTTATGGTGGTTGAGCAATTCTTCAAAGACTTCGAACCGGTCGAGCAGACAGTATGGACTGATGACCCAAAGTTCAAAAGCGATATAGCAGAAATCAATTGGCAACCAAAAAATGGAAAACTTGAAAAAGTGATTCTCGCAAAGCCCAAGACTCATATGAATAATTCAGGTATGGCAGTAGGTCTTTTGGCTCATTTCTACAAAGTAAAACCGGACGATATATGGATCATCCAAGACGAGTTAGATTTACCATTGGGCAGCATGAAAATCAGGCTCGGAGGTTCTTCTGCCGGGCAAAAGGGAGTAGAGTCAATTCTTACAGTACTCAAAACCGACAAATTCTGGCGGTTCCGTATGGGAATTGGTATCTCGCACAATCATGACGAGATGAGTAAACACATTATTCATGATGCCCGGGATTATGTTTTGGGAAAATTTACCGGTGGAGATAGTAAGCGTGCAAAAGAATTGGTAAAACGGGGAGCAGACGCTATTACAATGGCATTGGAACAAGGGCTTGAAGCTGCAATGAACCGCTACAATACAAAATAATATCTTGCCTTTCAAAATTTACTGCTTGTAGCTTTGACATTTACCTGGTTGAGTGGTATAACCACACAAGATAGGCTATGGGACCCGAAGCACATGCGCCGGGGAATTACCCTGGCATCAATGGTATCAATAGAAACTATCCTCATCAAGAAGAATCTGCACAAGATCCTCCCGAAACTTTTGTTTCCAATTTAGCCTCCGAATATAGAAATGGCATTGTAAGTCCTGAAGTGACTCATGCATGGTGGAGCGCTACATGGAATAAATGGGGAAGCAGGATCGGATGGATCCCTACGGTAGCTCCTGTTGTCTATCCAGATCCGGTAACTCAACAGCTGCTGGAAGGACGAATGCGGCATCTGTATCGTATGATTTATATACCGGAGGATTTGGACCATGAGAAACTGCAAGATATATTTGGGTATATCAAGAGACAACCTTTTTTTAGGGCGCAAGATCCTCCAGATATGGAATCAGGATGGTATTTAACTCAAGCAAGCGTGTCTACTCCTTACCTGGATGTTTCGGAACCACAAATTACCAGCCGGTTACAGAGATCTCCCCGGCAGATTATGGGGTTTGGGCATTATATTGTTGCGGCCGAAGCGTTGTGTGACTTAACAGGCAGGTATCCGGATATGGTAAAGGGGGAAGGTACAGGAGGAGGATGTAGAATTCATATTAGAAGAGAGCAGCAGCCAGCATACGATGTAGGTGCTATTGTGTCTTATGATATCAATGGAAAATTCTCTATGAAGTTTGGACTACCGCCGCAAAAAAAAAGTCCTATTGTGGGAACCCGCACTACGATTCATTTAAAAGCACCACGGGGTAGTAGTGTATAATAAAACTCGTGCAAAAGCTGTCTTCAATCCTCAATACATTTAACCCTGTCCAGGACAAATATATTTCCCGTGAATTCCAAAAATACGGCATGTATTTGGCTGAACAACTGGATGACTATAAACATAAAAGTCTCTATATTAAGCTTGCAAAGACAACCCATCGGTCAATTCTTGAGAAGGCATTGCAGTTTTGTGTGGATAGTAAGGCAGACCGAAAAGGAGCTCTGTTTATGTGGAAATTGAAGGAACTTAAAGCGCAAAATGCAACAAAGACTCAATAGAACTCTAACCAGTTATCAGTTCTCGGTTATCTGTTGTCAGATGTAGGTTAATCGGGGTTCAGTCTATTGGTTCTGACTGATCAACAGAAAACTGGCAAACTCGGATCCGAAAACTGAAGACTGAGAACCGATAACCGAATTATTATGAAGATTAAATTGTCTCACATTCTCATGCTCGTTCTTTCTCTGGTGATTGTATTTGTCGCGTTTTATTTTCAGCAAAATCTTGCGCATTTCAGGGCATGGGGACTATTGGGAATATTTATAATAAATTTCATTGGTTCGGCAACACTTTTCTTACCGGCTCCGGCAATTGCAACCGTTGTAGCAGGGGGACATGTGTATCCAATCTTATGGGTGGCGTTGGTATCGGCCCTGGGTGCAGCAGGAGGGGATATGATCGGGTATCTGTTGGGAAAATCAGGAACCAGCGTATTGGTAAATGCGCAAAAACATGAGTGGTATACCCGACTGCATGTACTTTTTGAAAAATATGGAGGTATTGTAATTTTGATTTTTGCATTTATTCCAAACCCATTGTTTGATGTCGTCGGTATCATTGCGGGAGTATCTTCCTATTCACCGCTTCGATTTTTTATATTACTGTTTGCCGGAAGATTTTTCCGCGATATTATTCTTGCCGGGTTAGGCGCACGCTTCTTCTAGTATGAAACAAGTTCATCTTATTATCACCGGCTTTGTACAAGGGATTGGATTTCGGCAATTTATAAAACGAAAAGCACGCAAGCTTGGTCTCAAGGGATGGATCCGCAATAGGACAGATGGATCAGTTGAGGCTGTAGTTGTAGGTGAGAAAAAGGATTTGGGAACAATTATTGCTATTTGTAAGAAAGGTCCACCTCTGGCAAAAGTAAGCAATGTCGTGGTGAAATGGGAAGAAAATCCGAACCAGCAGTTTGAGTCATTTGATGTAGTACCGACGATATAAAATCGTAAAGATTAAATATTAAAAATACATATCAAATATAAAAAATAGTTATTCCCGAGTGTATATATTTCATATTTGCTATTTAATATTTACTAGTGATGCTTTATGAGGAGATTACAATACGCTATAGTTTTGCTAGTAATAAGTTTCCTACTTCCTCGACCTGTTGAGGCCCATGTTTTAAAAACTGGTGGGACGATTGGGGCAGTAATGCATGTAGATCCTGACGATGATCCCATTGCTGGATCAAAAAGTACATTCTATTTAGATTTTAAAGATACTACAAATCGTTTCAAACCAGAACAGTGTGATTGTACGTTGTCAATTTTCCAAAATGGAAAGGAAATCTACTCTCAGGATTTGTTCGAAAATACAAATAGTCCAACCCTTACCAGTGTGGCGGTTGTCTATACTTTTCCTACTCGTGGAGAATATACTCTCAAGGTAAGTGGTAAGCCCTATACTGCAGGAACCTTCAAACCATTTTCGTTAACCTATGATATTGATGTTGATCAGCAAGCTGCAAAAACTCCTGGTTCTTCTCAAAGTATATGGATTTCCGGTATATATAGTGGTGCTATCTTGATTATTTCTATAACCTTTATTATTTTCTTTGTCAGACGATTCAAGAAAAAACAATGGCAAAAAACAAAGCAGGAAACTACTCACTCCTAGCGTTCGTAGCGGGATATATAAAAGGCGGTGATGAGGACAGTAATAGGGACCGCAAGTACCAGACCGAAACTTCCGGCTAATGTTCGTACAATTTCTTCTGCAATAAATTCATTATTGATAACCATCCAGAGCGGCTGATGGGATGGATTTATAACTAAAAATAAAAAGAGGGGAAGCGATGCACCTGCATATGCCAAGACGAGCGTATTTACCAGGGAAGCGATGTGTTCGTTGCCAATATTCATACCACTTTTAAGATAATGATGCAGTTTGGCAGCGGGATGGACACTCTTGAGTTCAAATAGCGCCGCAGTCAGACCAGTCGTGACATCATCCAAAACGCCAATTGCACCAATAATAATGCCTCCCAGAAGCAGCCCCTTTACATTGATGCTGCCGGTTGGGCCAAATTGCAGTAGATATGCATCGTCATTACCCAGTCCCGTAATATGCGCCACATTGACAAATACTACTGATAGAATACACACAACGACCAATGTAATCAGCGTAGAAGCCAAAGCAAGCGTTGTTTTGAGTGAAAATCCGTGAGCAAGATAAATAGTTATACAAATAATAACGCTTGCTCCCAGAGCGCTGACGAGGAGTGGGTCTTGGCCGGCCAAAATAGCAGGAACAATAAATTGACTAATGATAAGGATACTCACGACAAGACCAATAATTGATCCCAGTCCCTTGAGTCGGCTTAATACGATAACGAGAACGAAGAACAGGAGTGTCAGAATAATCAGTGATGGAAGACGGTAGGTATCGGTAATAAAGTAATTTGATTTATTGTCGGTTACAAGCTGCATGACAATGACCGTATCACCTACATTGACTCGTTGATCGCGGGTCATAGTAGTTTGAGTTCCTTGCTCAACCGTTACTTCTTTATTTTTGTTGGGGCCATCCAGAAGTTTTACCTTGACTGTCTGGTAGGGAACTGTCTTGTCCAAAACCTTTTTTTCTCCCTCCGATACGATCCACGTGACTTCTGCTTTGTAATAGTGACTGCTGGTCGTAGGAGCTTTGTCTTGCGCACATGCCGTAATAGGGAAGAATAGAGTCGTAACCATCACAAAAAATGCTAAAAAGAGCTTGTTCATGAGGTATATTGTAGCACGAAGAAGGGTATCAAGAGTATCAGGGGTATCAGAAGTATCATGTGGGGAATTTACCTATTGACAGATGCAAGTCAATCGCATATACTAATGCAAGTTACTTGCAAAAGTAACATTGTTTGATCTTGAAGTTTCTATTTTAAAGAGTCCTGCTTTTCAAGCAGATAGCAGGATTCTGTAAGATTTAACTCACCAGGTTATCACACTATATGGTACAAGCACGAATCAAACATGATTGTAAAGATGAACTGCGGGAAGCAGAGCTTAAAGCTACTCCAGCACGTGTTGCTATTTTGCAGCTTTTGGAACAAACAGATAAACCGATTGATGTATCTTCAATTATTGATTACCTCAAAGCTCATGATATGGAGGCTGATCAGGCAACCGTATTTCGTATTATCAATGCCTTTACCAAAAAAGGGTTGACCAAACAATTACAGTTTCATGAAGGAAAATTCCGGTATGAGCTGGTTTCAAAAGGAGAGCACCATCACTTAATTTGTGAGAATTGCGGCTCGATTGAAGATATTTCTGATTGCAATATCAGTGATTTGGAAAAAGATATTGAGAAGAAAAAGCAATTTAAAGTCAAAAGCCATGCTCTTGAGTTTTTCGGTCTTTGTAGTAACTGTCAGAAATAAATATGAATGTAATTTTGTTATCATTTGGAGCTTTTTTATCAACTTTGCTGGGAGGTTTTTTTGCAATTAAAAATAAAAATCGTCTTCACTATATCATGAGCTTTACTGCAGGTGTCCTTTTGGCTGTTTGTTTTTTTGATATTGTTCCTGAACTTTTTGCAATAACTCAAGAGCATAATTTAGACATCACAAATGGATTGATCGCATTGGTGGTAGGATTTCTGGTGATTCATACGCTGGAAAAGTTTGCCCTGATTCATTCTCATCATGAAACGGAATATGAAGAACATAAACATCCTACCGTTGGTGTTATTAGTGCTTCAGGACTTTCATTTCATAGCTTTTTGGATGGAGTAGGGATAGGGCTTGGGTTTCATATTAATCCTCATGTAGGTTTTTTGATTGCTATTGCTGTTATCGCTCATGATTTTTCAGATGGACTCAATACGGTAACGCTTATGTTGACTCATAAAAATACTATCAGAAAATCATTGTTTCTTCTTATTTTGGATGCTGCAGCTCCAATTTTGGGGGCATTATCAACCTTTCTTTTCGTTATTCCCACATCAGTATTGCAGCTTTACTTAGGGTTTTTTGCCGGCTTTTTGCTCTATATTGGGGCCTCAGATTTGCTCCCAGAAGCGCATAGCAAACATAGCAGTTTCTCCATGATTGGGTTAACTGTGTTGGGAGTTGCATTTATATTCCTCGTAACCCGCTTTACCTAACTTTTCTTTGTGTACCTTTTTATTTTGTCTTGCAGATACGTGAGAGAGTAAGTTTTCTCCCCATATAAATAAGGGAAAAAATGAGCAAAGTCACTCCTCCCAGTTGTAGTTCTTTCCCGTGGAACGGAAGAACGGCGGTTGCAGAGGTTAATCCAATTACTGAGAGAAACGTTAAACCGCAGGCGCCGCAACCGGTCGAGACGAGTCCTGCCACGCTTCCTCCTCCAACCGATAGGGTAATACCTCCCGTATTTTTGAGATTGCGAACAACAGTAATAATCAGCATGACATTGACTCCTACCAATAGAGAAGTCAGAAGAAGCAGCACGACATCGATACTGGTATAGGCAGTAGTCAGGCCTTGAATAAGGCTGCCCAGAAGCTGTAGTTTATTCCATAGAGGGGCATTGGTACCAAGTTCTTCGATGACCAGGCGATAATTGACCAGATAGAGGGAGAGCAGGCCATAGAGAAATGCAATAACCAGACTGCCAATTATAAAAGGCGCAGAAAACAGATGCGTATAGTGTTGATGTGAGGTAGGCAGAGCCACTTATTTATTTTTCGCAAGTTCTTGATCAATGAGGGTTTTAAATGCACTGTAGGGTTGTGCCCCAACGACAGGTGTGCCATTGATAAATACGGTTGGTGTTCCGCTGACTCCTGCTTTTTGTCCGGCTGCCAGGTCGTCACTGACATTTTTGTCATATTTGTTGGCACTGAGACATTCGTTAAATTGAGTTGTATCCAACCCTAACGTACCTGCGATATTGGTTAGGCTATCTACGGTATACATGGAAGTATCACTTTCAGAAGGTTGATTTTTGTACAAATAGTCATAGTAATCCCAGAATTTGCCTTGTTCATTGGCACACTCTGCCGCATTTGAGGCAAGTGTTGAAGCCGGGCCTAAGAATGCATAATGTCGAAAACTGAATTTTGCTTTTCCACTGTCAACATACTCTTTCATCAGTTGTGGTTCGACATCTGTATAGAGCTTCTCACAGAAGGGGCAGCGGAAATCCGCGAATTCAATAATGCTTACTTTCGCGTCTTTATTTCCTTTGACAGGAAAGTGTCCGGCTTCAACATTTACTTTTCCGGGTGTTGGGGTAGGGCCTTGTGGTTGCGTCCCAGAAGGGCTACCCGGTTGGTTCTGTGCGACTGCCTGGGTTCCTCCATTCTTCTGCTGTTCAAGATATTGGACTTTGGTAGTTAACATGCCCAATAAATAAGCAACAACAATCAAAAGAATTACTAGAAAGGGGACAAATGGATTTTGTGGAGCTGCTACCGTTACCGGCGTGTGAGATACACTATCTTCTGTAAAAGGTTCTTCTTTTTTCCGTGTAGTTCTCACTGCCATAGTAAACGCTATTGTAATTGTACTATTGGCTATTTGTCAAGAGAAAGATTCTTCAATCGATGCTAATATACGAATCAATACTAATGATACGAATAATTACTTCGTTTTAATAAATATCACCCACATAGCAGGATTAGTATAATTCGTATTTATTAGTATATTTGTATCGGGTAGGAGGTTACAATTTTTTTCTTACGGTGTATAATAGCTCCAGTATGAGTGAGGATGCATTGCGTCAGCTTGAGGAGTTTTTTAGCCAGTATAAAGTCCGTAACTATCGTAAGCACGATATTATTATCCATGAAGATGATGTGCCAACGGGTGTTTATTTTATCCAGAAAGGATATGTAAGATTATATTCGGTATCACGGCATGGAGAAGAAATAACACGGTTGATTATGGGTCCTTCGGAACTATTTCCCTTGAGGTGGGCAATTGCACATGATCCAATCGATTATTATGCAGAGCCGATGTGTGATGTTTCCGCAGTGTATGCTCCCAAAGAGGTTTTTTTGCAATTTATTATGTCAAATCCCCAAATCCTTTTGGCAGTGACATCAAAAATAGTCAAACGGATGGGGAGTCTATATAGAAGGATGGAATATTTAGCTTTTGGCAATGCATACGAAAAGGTTGCTTCTGTATTGGCTGCATATGCACGCCGGTACGGACAGCAGGAAGAGAATAGATTGGTAATACCAATTCCTTTTACTCATAAAGATATAGGATCGTTGGTAGGTCTCACTCGAGAGACAGTGAGTCTTGAAATAGAGAAACTGGAGCGAAAAGGGCTCATCAATACCCATAACCATTTGAGAATTATCATCAATGATTTATCAGCCTTGGAACAAGAATCCCTTCTGGGGAGTGTTTGAATCCTCTGAAATTTGATATATAATAGAATCTCATCTTGAAAAAGATACCGCATCTGCTTCAAAATGACAGTTTTATATGGAACAATCACCTGAAAAAAACGTCTCTCACTTATCCAAAGCATTAATTACCGCCTTTACCCAGCCTTCAACGGAGCATCATGAGAAAAAGATTATTGTCAATCCTGTCGTATCACGTATTGCCGCATGGTATGAAAAGTTGCGTAACGCCATGGATTATAAAGAAGAGGAAGTGATTCTTCGTGCGGCAATTGAGCGGATTTTACGAAGGCGTTCCATGTTTGGGGATAAAAAGATTGCAGAGCCCATGGTACGGGAACTATTGTGGGCGCGGTATTTCCCCAATAATAGTTTGCCGGAATCACTCATCCCAAAAATTGCTGAAAAGATTGAAGTATACAAACAATTTAAGCAACAGATACAGGTTCAAAAAGTAGTATCCGAATCTGTGCTCACCGACTTATTTTATCATCTCCTATCCTCAGACATAGAACATTTAATTAATCCGAATCATCAAAAGGAACTCATGGTTAATTATATCTTCCGGATTATGAAAGAGAATATTACAATCACGGATGAACAGGAACAGACCCGGGATGCGCAGGTGTATATTGCAGTCCGTAGTAGTTTTGCCAAAAATGATCTCGCATTTTTACAATACTATTTATTCACTCAGATTTTAGGGGAGTTAACGCCTCACACGCTCGCTCATGTTGTAGAACATTTCAAAGAGGGGTATATGGAAATGAATAAACAGCTTAATTATCCATTCCGAAATAAAATCTATTCCTATGTGCGCAGACGCACCGCAGTATTTTTCATCATGGACGATTTACTTCGTTCTCGGGGAGCCGGATTTAAAGAACTGGTTACAAAGGAAGAAGAATTTAAGCAAGCGGTTGTAGATGCATGTAATAATCGCTATGCGGGAATTAGATCAAAAGTAACTACCGCAATTATCCGTTCTGTCGTCTTTGTTTTGGTTACCAAGGCACTGTTTGCTTATTTGATAGAAGGAACATATGAAAGGGTGTTATATGGAGAAGTCCAGTGGGGAACACTACTTCTCAATACTGGTATTCCGCCGATCCTGCTTTTGATTGTCGGATTTTTTATTCGAGCTCCGGGTCAAACAAATACCGATCGGATATTCCAATATATGAAGTCGGTTCTTTTTGATGAAAAGCCGCGTATGGGGAATGCACTCAATTTGAGTATCAAAAAAGATAAAGAATATTCTCTCATGGAAAATATTTTTACTGGGCTGTGGTTCTTGGCATTTTTCATCTCCTTTGGCCTGTTGATCTTTATTTTGACCAAGATTGGATTCCAATGGGTCAGTCAGGTAGTATTTTTGTTCTTCCTGGCAATTATTTCCTTTCTGGCATATCGCATTGCATTGATTCCTCAAACCTATACGGTTGAGGATGCCCAGGGATTTTTGACTCCTATTGTCGATTTTCTTTTCCTGCCGGTTATTCGAGTCGGGCGGCGGCTTACCGAGGGGATTTCCCAGATTAATGTGATCCTTTTGGTTTTTGATTTTCTCATTGAAGCACCATTTAAAGGACTCTTTGCTTTCTTTGATCAGTGGTTTCTGTTCCTTCACGCCAAACGGGAAGACCTAGGGTAATTCAATTTACAATTCGCCAGTTGGCGAACTAATTTTAAATTTTCAATCAAGCTTCAATTCTTCAATTTAAAATGGAGCCGGGGAGATTGCTCCCCCCGGCAATTTATCCATAGCGTAGCTTGTACCTAAACAAGATAAGCACATGCAGGCCTAAGATGACTTGACTAACGACTAAGGGAGTTACACCTCTGGCGTTTCCCACAATTCCCCAGGAGACTGTGTTGACAGCCAAGAGTACCAATGTTGCCCATTTCATGCCTACCTTTTTCGTCCTGATTGTCTCGAAGACTTCAGGGCTAAAGATACACATACCACTTCCCGTTGCTACGTAACCGATGAGATCTATCACATCAAGCTGTGCCACATAGCCCATTAGATCCATTTATCTTCCTTTCATGGGTGTGGTGGTTAGCCTGGGGAAGTATAAAACAGGGAACAATTACTGTCAAATGAAAATATATTTATCCAAAGGGTTGGGCTTGCGAAGGGGGTGGTGGTGGAGTATAGTGGCCTCAGGAAATTGGTGTACGTTGAAAGGAATAGTACAAGATGGACCATCCATGGGTTGGTACTTTGGCTGTAAGCAGTGGAGTGGTGCTAATAATTTTCATCGGGTTATTAGTACTGAAAATACGGAGGAGGTCTTACCAGCGTTATCTGCAGCGAGAAGCTTTTAAAGCACTGGAGCCTGGACCTTTGGATACGGGTGAAATTCGAAGAGTGATTGCTTCGAAATCACCTCACTCATCTCCTTCTGCTGCTGCAGTGTTGGATGCATTGAGGCAACTCCAGCGTACATACAAAGTCAGACGTGAACAGGGTGGAGATGGTAGGAACCGTTGGACCCTTACTGCAGAGAGCCGAATCGAGCTTGCGCGCAGCAAGGAGAAGAAACACGGCCAAAACACCTAACGAGAGAATCCAGAAAGGAGCAGGAGAGATGGATTTGGGTTTTGTGATCGTGGGATGCGTTGCATTACTGATCATATGTGGTATTGGATTGTGGCGAGTCTCTGAGGAGGCAACCCGCAAAAATAACCAATGGATACAGGAGTGTGTCCTCAAAGCAGTCGCAACCGGTCCTCTTTTCCCCAACGATCTTTCTGGAGCAATTCGGGAGGCGGTGCCTGCATCCAATATCCCTGAGGATAGCGCGTATAGCGCACTTCAGATTCTTCTGAAGGAGGAGATGGTGAGCCGTATTACAGCCGGTCCATACCATAGTATACGGTATGAGCTTACTGACAAGGGTCGGCAAGAGCTCGACCGTATAATGGCCAAAGATCAAAACGTTCAACGAGCATCATGCTCTTAAGTTTCACCGGGGGGGTATCGTCTGGTACCCCCCACTATTTTAAATTGTGATATTGACACTTTCCTGGTAAGTTGTTACTATAAATAGTGTCTTGGGTAGGAAACAGACACTACAGATATGGCAGAACTAACATTAACAGACGCAAATTTTGACACAGAAGTACTCAAAGCCGAGATGCCGGTTTTGGTAGATTTTTGGGCACCCTGGTGCGGACCCTGCAAAATCGTGGGTCCGATTGTTGAAGAATTGGCAAAAGAATTTGAAGGAAAAGTAAAAGTGGGCAAGCTCAATGTCGATGAGAACCAGCAGGTATCTGCACAATATAGTGTTATGAGTATCCCAACTCTTATGGTCTTCAAAAAAGGAGAACCGGTTAAGACTATGGTTGGCGCCCAACCCAAAGAGAATATTAAAAAGGGAGTAGAAGAAGTCCTGAATCAAGCGTAAAGCTAAAAGCGCAAAGCGTAAAATAATGGGTTGTTTTGCATTTTTCGCTTTACGTTTTTCGTTTTTACTATGGCTGAAAGTTTATACGACGTTATTATCATTGGAAGTGGGCCTGCCGGTTTGACAGCCGCAATTTATACTACCCGTGCAAATCTCAAAACACTTATCATTGCCGGCACCAAGTGGGGCGGGCAGCTTCAATTAACAACTCTGGTTGAAAATTTCCCCGGTTTCCCCGAAGGGATTCAAGGTCCGGATTTGATGATGAATATGCGTAAACAAGCAGAGCATCATGGGGCAGAGATCATTGAAAAAGATTTTGTCTCGGCAGATTTTTCCGGGAAACCCTTTAAAGTTGCAACCGCTGAGAAAACCTATGAAGGCCGCAGTGTAATTATTGCAACCGGTGCCGATACCAAATGGTTGGGTGCCAAGGGAGAAATGGAAAAAATAGGCCGGGGTGTTTCATCATGTGCACCTTGTGATGCACCATTTTTCAGAGACAAAAAAGTAATTATTGTCGGCGGCGGCGACAGTGCTATGGAAGAAGCATTGGTTATGACTCGCTTTGCAAGTCATGTATGGATTATCTATCGAGGAGATACATTGCGGGCGTCCAAGATTATGCAAGACAAAGTCTTTGCCAATGAAAAAATTACCGTTATTTTCAATACCACAATAGAGGAGATACTCGGTGAGCAAAAGGTTGAAAAAGTAAAGCTCGTGAGTCATTGTTCTGACGGCTCAATCATTATTAAGCCCGCAGATAAGATGGCAACTCAAACACCCGAGCAAGCCGGAGGAAAGACGCTTGAGAAAAATGATAAACAAACCATTTGGGAATTTCCTATTGATGGAGTATTTGTGGCAATTGGACATAAACCCAATACAGAAGTATTTAAAGGAATAGATGTTGATTCAGAGGGTTTTATTGTTATCCACGATCACTACAAGACCAATGTAGAAGGAATTTTTGTAGCAGGGGATGTCCATGATACAAAATATAAACAAGCAATCACCGCCGCAGGGTTTGGGTGCGCCGCTGCGTTGGAGGCCGAACATTGGTTGTCAGATCAAATAGCTTAGTTTTCTCTGCTGTAACACTCTCTCCGTTCTCGTGGTCTCCCTCCACGCATCACGGTGTCGAGGTTACGCGGCAAGCCGCCGCAGGGTTTGGGTGCGCCGCTGCGTTGGAGGCCGAACATTGGTTAACTGACCAAACTGTTTAGCTTCTAACTTCTAACAAGTGACAGTAAGAGAGAAATAGATTCAATTCTTTTTTGAGGTTTTTCTGGAGGACTTTTTTATTAGTTTTGGGGTTGCTACTTTGGTTTTTGGTTGATCCTTCAGGTTGAGATATACCACTATCAGAGAAAGAAGCGTAGTCATCAGCGGAAAGCCATCGGTATGGATCTGGAATTGAAAGAGAAAAAGAAATGCTTCAACGATAAGCCCCACGGTAATTGCATGAATGCCTATTTTGTATGCATCTTCATACTTCATATCACGTTTGAGAAATTTCATCAGAGCAAATATCAGAAGAGCCAACGCAAGCAGATACACAAATCGAAGAAGATAACCGATGTATATTCCCAAACCAATGCAGACAAGAAGTACCGGTACAATCGTTTTGAAATAGGGACGGATGTGAGTAATCTGCTGGTTAATTGTGGTTCGGTTGATGGTCATATCTTTCACATCCCGCAAGGGAAATTCCTGGACAGCTTTCGTACTACTATTCACTGTGATAAGAGAATATTTAGTGAGTACAAAAAGAGAATTATAGGTATAAAATTGCTCAAGAGGAACTGTCTTTTTGGTAGTAATGACAATAAGGTTTTTTGGTTCTGAAGAATTATGAGACTGAAGAGGAATCACATATGGTTCTTTCACATTGGTGGAGACAGAGCCATTTTTGATTGTGACTGATAACTCCTTTGGATAGCTATTGACGAGATTGGGGATTGCTTTTGAAACCAGATCAGTAACACCCGCGCTTACAGGATTTATAAATGTAATCGTCTGGATAACAGTAAGAAGAAGTGCCAATAACAGAAAGTACGATATAGAAGAGGTAAGTGGTTTTTGCGCGATTTGTCGATAATACGAAGGGTTATAGATACTGTCTAAGATATTTTTGAAAAAGCTCATGTAGTTAGCATTCTAATAAAGGAAGAGGAAAGAGTCAATGGTGTTTGATTATAGTTTTTTGCCGGAGTCGTAAGAAACGACGATATCTGTATAGAGGCCATTTGATACGATGACTGTTTGTTCATCAGTTGTTGGATAGGGTTTTACCGTATACGGGACTACTTTGTATACTCCGGGAGCCAGGTCGAGTTTGAATACACCATTTTTGTCAGAATATACGGTTCCGGCTGTATAGTCTCCTTCTTGAGTTTTGACTGTAATGAGTGACTGGTACGGTTTGGCACAAGGCTCGGTAGGATCTTTCTTTGGGTTACACACCGGACTAATTGTTACCAAGCCTTTGATGCCGCTTGGTTTTGAAATACCTGGTGTGGGAGTTGGCATAAGCGTTGGAGTGGGGGTAGGGGTAGGACTGGGAGTAGGAGCCATAACGACACCTGCAGTCACTTGTCCTGCGGAGATACCACCAACGATATTTTGACCAGGGTTTGCTGGGAATGGATACGGATTAGGATTGGGATTTACAGACGGAATTGGATTTGCATTTGGAGTGGGAGGAAGCAGCGGAGTAGCGGCCGCGGGAGTGCGTCCTGCATAATAAGCACTATAGTAATTATTTAAATAGGTAGTAATCGATTGGATATATTGCTGGATGTATTGATTGTAATATTCCTGCTGGGCTTCCTGCGGTGACTGCTCTGCAAATGCAGCAATAGGGTTGCGGGCCGCACCTATCAGAAGTAATAGGGATAGTACAAAAGCAAAATACTTGTTTCTCATAGCCTATAAGTATATCAAAAAGGATCAGAATAGTAAAGGGCATCAGGGGTCTGCCTCAAACCTTATGTGATGTATAAGCTTGGAGGTAGCTTCAAGCAGGGTAATCATCCAGAGGTTTGGGTGGGAAAATCGTCTCATCAAAACAGAGAAGGACGAATTTCATAGCTGCTGCTCCCAAGAGAATTCCGGCTACTCCAAATAAATCTTGAGGGGAGTGGGTAGCCATAATTTGTACGGCTCCCATTACCAATAACAGCCTAAATATCCAGGTAAAAATGATATGTAAGAAATACTTGTTTTTCATAGTTTTCATGTTGGCCGCATTGTACTGCGAACCAGGGTGAATTGCAGTGAGGGCTCAGACTAAACACATGTTTGATAGATTACCAAAAGAAAAGGGAGCCGAGTTAGACTCGGCCCCCCAGTGCGGTTATAGCCCGTCGGCTTTTTGGGCGTTGACGTCTTCGTGAATCAAGAGCGCCATGCCCATGGCATATAGGATGGTTAGATAAGCTACCAGTGCAGCCATCCAAGTAGGGATGGTAGCATTGGCTACGGCGAACCAGAAGATAGTGTAGAGGATGACGAGCGTCATTCCCAGCTTTTTACACTTGAACCAGTACTGGTGCCAGCGTTGGCTGATTTGTTCCTGTTGCTCCACCGGAGCGCAGGACAAGCAGAAGATGCCTCTGTTGCGGACCAGTTTTACCTGGCCCGAGATGAGAAGCATCCCACAGCGTTCGCAGACCTTCTGCGAACTCACGACACGATTCATCGCAGACATGATATATGCTCCTTTCTCAACTAGCGATCTACTAAGAATAGGCCTACGAGGGTCGCCAACAACATACCTAATAGTGCGTAGCCCGTTCCTTTGCTCAGAGCCTCTAGTAAATTGAATCCGCAGAATTCCCATCCCCAGAGACCGATACCGCTTCCTACCAGGCCCATCATGGGCCAGATGAGAAAGCCGATCCATGGGTAATCCTCCCAGCCACATTTCTGTACGGTTATCCCAGCTAAGGTGCTGACCACGCCGTATAGGATAATCCCAAGGATTGCAAAAGTAACCCCTTCACACATCTTTTTCTCCCTGTCAAAGAACTATCAAACACTGTGCTTGATATCCCATAGTATATAGCTAGAGGACTAAAAAGTCAATAGTTATCATCACAAATGCTTGACAAAATCATATTTCTGTGATATACTACAATGAGTTAAGGCCAAATATGGAAGAAAATCGTAACAATAGCGTGATACAGAACCTCATTGAGCTTGGATTGACCTACCACGAGGCTCTGATTTATGTTTCAGTCATGGAGCAAGGAGAAGCATCCGCAGGGGTAGTACTCGACCAAGTCAAACTGCATCGAGAACAGGTCTACAGAGCCTTAAAACGGTTGGTAGATCAAGGGTATCTGACTACCTATGAGAAGCGAAAGCGTGCCTATTTTTCAGCTGTAGACCCTTCAATTCTTCTCCAGCGAACGCGAGCCAAAGTTGCCTTAGCTGAGGAAGTCATGCCATATTTGCAGACTCTGCGCACAAAAAAGCCTCAGATTATAACCGTTACTGAAGGAGAAGACGCCCTCAAGCGGCAGCTTGATGATATGCTTGAAACTATCCCAAATGGAGGCGAATTTTTAGTACTTGGAGGTATTGGACAACACTATTATAAAGTAGCTGAGAAATTCTATGGCGCCTTTGCCAAAAAATGTGCTAAAAGACATATAAAAACACGCACCATCGTGTATGAAGGAGAAGAGGATACGTATCCAGAGGTGCCCTATCAGGAAGAATTTTCAGTAAAACGGATTCCTCACCCGGGAGGGGTTCCTCAATCAACTGTTATCTATGGCAATAAAGTTGGCATTGATTTGGTAGATCCAGGCAATATAGCGGTTATTACGATAGAAAATGAAAAAGTAGCGGCGGGGTATCGTCAGACATTTGAGGCTCTATGGGCACAGAAGAATACAACTTCAGTTTAGTATCTGATACCTGAGTCGTAGACTATAGCGGTATCTGCATAACCAGCATTGGGTA
>CAZCCG010000001.1:0-1624 GCA_964497535.1 uncultured Gammaproteobacteria bacterium | reverse complement strand
TATCTGATACCTGAGTCGTAGACTATAGCGGTATCTGCATAACCAGCATTGGGTACGGAGATAATTTGTTGAGGTGCCTGTTGGTTTTGTCTATAGATAAAGGGCACTATTTTATAGCCTCCTGCTGGCAAGTTAATCGTAAATCTTCCATCTCGTCCGGCTGTTGCCGAACCTGCATAGGCTCCTTGCATCGTATAGAAGGCTACTTGTGCCTGATATGGAACATAGCAGGGACCATTGCCATTTAAGTTTTGACATACCGGGCCAAAGGTAATCGTTCCCCGTATCCCGCTTGGTTGTGGGATAGCAGTAGGAGCCGGGAAAAAGGGTTGTCGATATGTTGGAGCTGGATAATTAGGTGTTGGGTAATTTTGCCCAGGGTAAAATTGTGCAGGTTGAGCATATTGATTGTTATAGCCATAGTTATAGGAAGGGGTAGGAGCGGTAGGATAGGAAGGATAGTACGGTTGATATGTTGGGTAAGGGATCGGAGTTGGCGTGGGAGCAAAGGTAAACCCAATAGAATTATCCCCATTCACAGAATAGGTAGCTTGCTGTGCAAATGCAGGTGCAGGAAGTAAAATGATAAGAAAGAGAGCTAAAAAAGATAATACTATCGGTCTTATATTCATGAGCTGGATTATAGCAGGAAGACGGGCTAAAGTCAATACTATGGGGGATAGGTTCTAGCAATTAGCCACTAGTGTTTAGCATTACTAGCTACTAATGGCTAACAAACTAGTTGCTAGATACGGGGTTGACAGCCTCAATTCCCTATGATACTATCTTTTGTACAACCTTAGTCAATAGGGGCTTTGGTTTTTTGAGCGAAACGCTTATATGATACGACATCTACAATTGGAAGTTTGCCCAAGCTACGATTAATTGTCTCCTTCAGTGCGTTTCCTCAAGTGATCTTTTTCAATACGAATTTTTACGTGTACTCAGGCAGATCTAGTAACTTTACGGGCCCATAGCTTAGCTGGTAGAGCGTCGCTTTTGCATAGCGAAGGTCAGGAGTTCGAATCTCCTTGGGTCCACAGCTTGTCTTTTGGGACAAGCCCCCTAGATTAGAGGGGGTTTTTTCAAAGAGATAGAGTTAGCAATTAGCACGCCGTAGTTAGTCTGGATTATTTTCAGGCTACACGCCATGAGCAGCGTGCCATATTTGCTCCTTGAAATGTGAAGAGAATAGATCCTGTAGGAATTCTGTCGGGCATACGCTTGAGAGAGGTTCTATAGGATTATCCCACATATTAATTATGTCCATAATTAATAGTTGTGGGTCGCGTCTAACCCCCACAAACCATACCGGTGTGTGGGGAGTAGCAATTTAAGAATTAACTAATGCCAACAATGGATGCCTTGGAGGTTTTGGCCGAGGAAGGACGTATATGACGACGATACTCGTCGGGAAGCTGTCATAAAGCTTTGATCCGGCGGTTTCCGAATGGGGTAACCCACTCGCCTTTGGCGAGTAACCTTTCATAAAATTATAGCCGCAAGGTTATATATAGTGACTGGTTGGGCACGGCGTGAACTGAAACATCTAATTAGCGCCAGGAAAAGAAATCACAGAGATTCCGTCAGTAGCGGCGAGCGAAAGCGGAACAGGCTAAACCAC